>JAMOVQ010000155.1 GCA_027067575.1 Thermoanaerobaculia bacterium
CGGGCGATCAGCTTCTCCTTGTCGTACCGCTCTCCGAGCACGATGATCCGGTACATCAGCTTCAGCCGTTGCCGGGCCAGCGCGAGCGCCGCGGCCACGTGCGGCTTCGGATGGCCCGCGTAGTCCCTTTCTCTGCGTCGTGCCGGAGGACGGCGAAGACGGGGTGAGACCGGTGGTTCCGTCCGGTGCGAATCTGCACGGATCGGTGCGGCGCCGCGCGAATCGTCTCCCCACCGGCGGGCGAAAAGACCTTCGGGAGATGCGGATTCCCGGAATGTACCCCGTTCTTCTCCCGTGGCATCGCCTTTGCTTTCCTGCCGCATGACCGCCCGGGGACGCCGGGCCGGGGAGGAGGACGGATGAGAGGAAATGGACGGTCTCCGGTGTGGATGTCGCTGCTTCTGATCGCGTTCGTCTGGAGCGCGACCGCCGACGTCACGGCCGGCACATGGTCCTACCAGTGCGTGGATTGTCCTCCGAGCTGCGATGCCCCCCCGCGTTCCATCACCGTGGCCAGCGACGGCACGGTGCGGATCCTCATGTCCAACAGCCTGTGGGTCCGCAACGGGAAGGACTGGGAGGCCGAGGCCCTGCCCATGTCGTCCGGGGTCGCGGTGGGGTGCGAGCTGGATGCCTCCGGCACGCTGCACGCGGTGGTCAATACGGACGAGAGGTTCTGGCTCAACGGGATCGGGTACCTCCGGCGCGAATCTGACACCTGGCTCTACGAGGTCGTGCACGACACCACGGCCTGCTCGGGCTACACCGTGGGATGGGGCGCCGATATCGCCGTGGAAGACGACGGCACCTCGCACCTGCTCTATCCCGACACGTGCGGCCTGGGTCTCCACCATGCCTACCAGGACGGGAGCGGGTGGACGAGCGAGACCATCCTGGACACCGATGCCGTCCCTCAGATCGCAGCGGTGGTGACGGAGACCGGCCTGGTCAGGGTCGTCTACTACGACAAGAGCCACGAAGAGGTGCGCTACGCATGGGAGACGGCGCCGGGGACGTGGTCCACGGAAACCATCGTGAGCGCCGCATCGGATGTGGACATCGCCCTGGATGCCGCCGGTACGCCTCACGTGGCCTGTATCGGCTCCGGGAATCTCATTCACGCGTGGAGGACGGCCGGCTCGTGGCAGACGGAGATCGTCGGCCCCGGAGAAAGCGGCTCCGCCGTCGCCGTGGACGGCGGCGGAAACATCCACGTGGCCTGGGTGGCCCCCGGGACGACGGCGATCCGTCACGGCGTCTTCGACGGGACGAACTGGACCGTGGAGACAGCCTTCTCCGAGTCCTCCGGAAGCGTGTACCTCTATGCGCCGTCCATGACCGTGGCCGGAAACGGCGCCGTGCACATCGCCTTCTCCGACACCGCCGGCGAGGCGTTCCACCTCACGAACGAGACGGGCGACTGGATCGTCACGTACCTCTGCACCCGGTATCGCCCCGGAGCGGGACCGGACCTGGAGCGGACACCCGCCGGTTCCCTGATGGTCGTGTCGAGCGACCTCGCCATCAATGTGGCGCGGCTCGCCGAGCAGGACGCCTGCGGTGCCTGGCAGGCCGGGACCCTGGATCCCGGAGGCCCCGTGGTGGGGTACGCCTCCCTGGCCGTGGACGATGCCGGGAGACCCAACGTCGGTCTCCGGATCTCCCTCTCCGGCCTGCAGGAGATCCGGTACGGTGTCCGGGACGGGGGGTCGTGGACCTGGGAGACGGTGGCATCCTCCTCCCAGGTGAATCAGGACCCGCTGCTGCTCCTGGATCCCGACGGCCATCCGCACCTGATCTGGAACGAGGGGGCCGGTTCCACCACCCCATCGGCCTTGCGCCACGGCTGGCACGACGGCTCGAGCTGGAACGTGGAGACCATCGACGACAACGGTTCCTCCCTCAGCGCCGTCATCGACTCCGCCGGAACCATCCACCTGGCCTACCGTCACGAGTACGAGCTCCGCCACGCCGTGCTGGTCTCCGGCGGCACATGGAGCGTGGAGACCGTGGGGGGCGGCACCGTGGACACCTGCATCGGCACCAACGCCTCCATCGCCCTGGACGGCTCGGGGAACCCCGCCATCGCCTACTTCGACTGCAACCTTCCCTGGACGCCCAAGCCGATCCTCCTCGCCCGGTGGAACGGATCGGACTGGCAGACCGAGGAAGCCGTGGACGACGCGGTGGCATGGGTCGCCCTGAGCCTCGCCTTCGATGCGTCCGACGATCCCTTCATCGCCTGGGCGAACAGGCTCTCGTCGAAGATCGGGGGAACGTGGCAGACCGAGACGTTCTGGGACGACGACGTGGGCCCGTCCGATCTCCTCTTCGAGACCGACGACACACCCTCCATCTCCTTCGGCACACTCGGGAAGAAGCTCTGGATCGCCCGGCCCTCCACGATCTCGGCGAACGACGTGAACGGTGACGGCTCGGTGGATGCGGACGACATGGAGGCCCTCGTGGCACACATCTTCGGCGTCCCGGCTCCAAACCCCGATCTCAGCCATGACTGCATCGTGGACGCCCGGGACATCGCCGTCCTCATCAGGATCCTCGCTCCCTGACCGTGCTCCCGGCCGGGGCCGGGAACGGGTCCGCCGGCTCTCCCACCGGTCCGGCGACCGGAAGACCCGGAGACACCACGCCGATCCGACGCCTTCCCCACACCCCCGCCTCGGGAGACCTGCGCCACCCTCGCGGCCGCGGCTGCCGAAGACCGGATCCTCCATATCGAAGAACGTTGAACGACGCCGCGCGTTGTTGAACGAATCGGCGGAAACGTTGAATAGCGGCCGCGGGGCGCGTGAGCTCGGATGAACACTGTCCCCTTCTTTCCGGCCGGGGGTGGCGAACCGGGCCGGCGCCGGAGCGGCCCGTAGTGGGCCGGACGGGGCCGATGATGGAGGTGACGGCGCTTCCAGCCGGGGGAGGCCGGAGCCCATGGGGGCGCCCGGTCGGCGGGGGTATGGTTCGCCCGGCTGGCAGGCCACAGGGAGGTGATGATCATGTCTTGTCTCGAAAGGAGTAGCGCCATTTGCGCACTGTGTGGTGAGGACGTCCCCACGATCCTGGTCCTGTCGATACTCAGCAGCAACAATATCGGCCTCGACCTCAGGCCTCCGGAGATGGAATCGTCGCTCGTCCACCACATCATCTCGTGCTGCCCCGGCTGTGCCTACTGTTCCACGGATCCCTCCAAGGCGAGCCCCATCGCCCGCGAGGTCGTGGGCACCCGCGAGTACCAGGTCATGTCCCGGACGCGGAAGTACCCGAAGGTGGCCAACTACTGGCGGTGTTTCTCGCTCATCGCCGAGCGGGAGGGGGACTGGGCCGAAGCGGCGAGGCGGATGCTGTCCGCTGCCTGGGTCTGTGACGACGGAGATCAAGAACGGTGGGCCGAAGCGGGGAGGCGGTGCAGGGAGAAGACCCTTCAGCTCCTCAACATGGCCCGGTTGCTCGGACAGCCCCTCTTCGAGGAGGAAGACGGCCATCCGCCCTCCGAGGAGTGTGAGACCGCGGTCGCGGCCGACCTTCTCCGGCGACTCGGTCTGTTCCGGGAGGCCCGACACCTGGTCACATCGCGCCTGGACTCGATCACGGACGAGACGATCCGGAAGGTCCTGGAACGGCAGCTCGAGTTTATCGGCAAGGAGGACACCGAGCCGCAGCTGCTGTTCGAGATTCGGTACGAGGATTTCGAGGATTTCTGAGCCGGCAACGCGCTTCTCCCTCGCCGCCCCGGCGGCGGTCCGCCGACCGGACGCCGGCCCGGTCGGCCGACTCCCGGGATCGGGGGCCGATGGGCCGCCGCCGCCAACCTCTTCGGGGGGCCGAACACTGCTCTACCACCCCACGCGCTCCGGACCCTCCCCTCCCAGTGACGGCGGGGAACGTACCGGGCCGCACGGGGCACCATGCTCGGGGGATGATGAAACGGACGAACACCCTGCACCCGTTCCTCGAGACGGTCCTGAACGCCCTCCGCGGGCTGGAGATGGACCCGGAGATCGGCCCCGGCGGCCGGTCGGTCCGGTGGGTCTTCCTCACCCGCAAGGGCGCCTACCCGTTCACCTTCGCCCTCGGCGAGACCGACGAGATCGTCACCCTCACGCTCGAGGTGCTCCAGGGCGTCCCCGAGGACCGGCGGTTCGCCGTCTGCGAGTTCCTGGTCCGGGTGAACACCGGGAAGTTCCCCGGCGCCCTGGTCATGGACGCGGCGACGGGCGACATCCGGTACCGCCTCGTCCTCGACCTCGCCGGCTCCACGCTCTCCGAGGAGATGGTCCGGCGGTACCTGGCGTACGCCGTGGCGAAGACCGACCGGTCGTTCGAGGGGCTCCACGCCGTCGTCCACGCCGGGCACCACCCCGCCGAGGCCTCCTCCGCATCGGCCTCCAGCTCGACACCGAGGTCACCACCGCCCCCACCCGCCACACCGTCTCCCAGGCGTATCTGCTCCGCCCTCCCCGTGGCCTACGGAGACCACCCCCGCGCCCTCTGGGAGCCGTTCGCCCGCCTGATCCTCGAGGCCGCCTACGAGGCCACCCTCGCCGCCGCCGTCCTCAACGCCCGGCGCACCGGCAACCCCACCGTCTTCCTCACCCTCCTCGGCGGCGGCGCCTTCGGCAACGACCGCTCCTGGATCCTCGACGCCCTCCGCCGCGCCCTCCGCCTGTACCGCACCGCCCCCCTCCAGGCCGTCGTCGTCGCCTACCGCCACCGCGACCCCGCCGTGGACGCCATGATCCGGGAGCTGGAGGCGGACGCGGGGAAGACCCGGTGACGGGCGCCGCCCCAGGACCGCACCCGGCCGCCCCCGCGCTCTCGACGGGAGTCCCGCGGTTCGCTATGGTGACGGCGTGTTGCAGCGACCCGTCCCCGCGGTTCCCCTGACGGCGCGATGCCCCTGCGGCTCGGGCCGCAAGTACAAGCGATGCTGCTGGGCGCGCGAGCGCCGCGAGTTCGCCGAGGCGCTCGAGGAGATCCGCAAGGCTCCGGTGATGGTCGCAGATAGCCTCGCGGAACCGGTCGCCGAGCTCATCGACGAGGCGATCGACATCCTCACCACGACCGCCGTCGCCTTCGCGGACGAGGAGACCATCGCCCGGGAATGGGATCTCGTGGAACCCGTGCTCGGGACCTTCGCCTTCGAGAGCGCCCTGGTGGACATCCCCCTTCCCGGCGGCCGGACGGCGGTGGAGACGTTCCTCCGCGCCGAGGAATCACGCACCCTCCATCCAGCGGCCCGGGAGTACCTCGAGGCCTGGAACCGCTCCGCCTTCTCCCTCTACGAGGTGGAGGAGGTCCGCCGGGAGGAGGGCGTTACCCTCAAGGACCTGCTGCGAAGACGCCGCTTCACGGTGTACGACCGCGGTTTCTCCCGGCAACTGAGGCAGTGGGACGTCCTGTTCGCGCGCCTGGTCGAGATGGACGGGATCTGCCTCGCCTCCGACGCATCCATGCTCTTCGACCGGTGGTATCTGGAGACGATCCTCCAGGTCCTGCCCGAATACAAGGCCGACCTCGGCGCCCGGAAGCTGTCGTGGCAGCGCTTCTTCAGGCGGGAATGGACGCTGCCCTTCGCCCTGTGGGTCCGCGCCGCGTACCAGCAGATCCGCCCCCCCGCGCTCACCAACACCGATGGCGACCCGCTCATGCAGATCGATCTGGAGTGGGAGGTCCTCCCCGGGCAGGAGGCCGAGCTGCGCCGCCGCCTGGACGCCGCCGGGGAGCTCGGCCCCGACGGCCCCGGCCGCTGGGTCCTCATCGCCCCGGGCACCGGCGCCTTCGCCGGCGGGGTCCACCACGCGGCGATCGGGCTCGAGGACGGCACCCTCCACGTCTCCGTCAACTCGG
>JAMOVQ010000156.1 GCA_027067575.1 Thermoanaerobaculia bacterium
CTCGTCGTGATCGGTGCGCCGCTCTGGATTCCAGTGGCGGGTGCTGTGGCGGTCATGGTCCGGCTGTTTCTGGGAAGGCCGGTCCTGTTCCGACAGCAGCGGCCGGGTCTTCGCGGTGAGCCGTTCACCCTGCTCAAGTTCCGGACGATGACGGATGCCCGGGATGAGGATGGGAACCTGCTTCCTGACGAGGATCGTCTGACGCCGTTCGGCCGGTTTCTTCGCCGGACGAGCCTCGATGAGCTCCCGGAGCTGATCAACGTGGTGAAGGGGGAGATGAGTCTGGTCGGCCCCCGGCCGTTGCTGATGGAGTACCTCGACCGGTACACGCCGGAGCAGGCTCGGCGGCACGAGGTCAGGCCGGGGATCACGGGGTGGGCCCAGGTCAATGGCCGGAACGCGCTGAGCTGGGAGGAGAAGTTCGATCTGGATGTGTGGTATGTCGATCATGCCAGTCTGTGGATCGACCTGAAGATTCTTGCCCTGACGGCATGGAAGGTTCTCAGGGGGGATGGCGTGTCCCAGCCGGGGCGGGCGACGATGGAGGAGTTCATGGGAACGAGGGACGAACGCGGAGAAGGAAGATCCTGATGGCCGCACGGCAGCGGCTGGTCGTGGTTGGTGCCGGGGGGTTCGCCCGGGAGGTTGCATGGCTCAGCAGGGAGATCGATGCGGCCGCGCCCCGGTTCGAGTTCGTGGGGTTCGTCGTGACGGATCTCTCCAGGCTGGGGCCACACGATAGTCGGGAGCTCGTTCTGGGGGACTACTCGTGGCTTGAAAGGAATCGGAGGACGGTCGATGCTCTCGCCATCGGGATTGGGAACCCCTCGGTACGCCTGAAGGTCGGGGAGGAGCTCTCGCGGACATTCCCCGAGATCGGGTGGCCTGCTCTCGTTCATCCGAGCGTCATCCGTGACAGGAAACGGTGCTCATTCGGGCCGGGGACGCTTGTGTGCGCCGGGACCATCGCGACCGTCAACGTGGTTCTTGAAGAGTTCTCGATGGTCAATCTGGCGTGTACGCTGGGCCATGAGGCAAGGGTCGGACGAGGGTGTGTTCTCAATCCGACCGTGAACATCTCGGGTGGGGTGGTGCTGGAGGAGGGTGTCCTGGTGGGAACGGGTGCGCAGGTTTTGCAATACGTCACCGTCGGCCGTGGAGCGACCGTCGGGGCCGGCGCGGTGGTGACGCGCGATGTCCCCGCGGGCGAGACCGTCGTCGGAGTGCCTGCCCGTCCGCTTCGAAGGAAGGAGCGTTCGTGACCCGGCTCTACCTCTCCCCGCCGCACCTGTCCGGTGAGGAGCTCGATCTGATTCGCGACGCCGTCGAGTCCAACTGGATCGCACCGCTGGGGCCGCATGTGGACGCGTTCGAGCAGGAGTTCGCGGATGCCGTGGGAGGGCGCCACGCGGCGGCGTTGAGCTCCGGAACGGCGGGGCTGCACCTTGCCTTGCTGCTGCTCGGCGCCGGACCGGGCGACGAGGTTCTGTGCTCCGACTTGACCTTCGCGGCCACGGCGTTCGCCATCACCTATGTGGGAGCCCGGCCGGTGTTCGTCGATGCGGAGCCGGAGAGCTGGAACGTCGATCCGGCGCTTCTGGCCGAGGCGCTGGAGGACCGGGCGCGCAAGGGAAGGCTCCCGGCGGCGGTGATCGTGGTGGATCTCTACGGCCAGAGCGCCGATTGGGTCCCGATCCTCGCGGCGTGCGAGCGGTACGGCGTGCCGGTGATCGAGGATGCCGCCGAGGCGCTGGGCGCGACGTACCGTGACCGGCCGGTGGGCGGCTTCGGCCAGTTTGGAGTGTTCTCGTTCAATGGCAACAAGATCATCACGACCTCGGGTGGCGGGATGCTGGTCTCGTGCGACGGCGAGGCGATCGCCCGCGCCCGTTTCCTTGCCAGCCAGGCCCGGGATCCGGCGCCTCACTACCAGCACTCCACCGTCGGCTACAACTACCGGATGTCGAACCTGCTGGCCGCCGTGGGCCGGGGGCAGCTCAGGGTGCTCGAGGAACGAGTGGAAGCCAGGCGGCGGATCTTCTCCTGGTACGCGGAGCTGCTGGGGGATCTCCCGGGCGTCGAGTTCATGCCGGAGGCGCCGTACGGACGGGCGACCCGGTGGCTGACCTGCCTGACCGTCGATCCGGAGGTGTCCGGGATTACCCGGGAGACGATCCGTCTGGCGTTGGAGGCCGAGGACATCGAGTCACGTCCGGTGTGGAAACCGATGCACCTCCAGCCGGTGTTCGATGGGTGCGACATGTACGGTGGAACGGTCTCCGAGCGGCTGTTTGAGACCGGACTGTGCCTCCCCTCCGGCAGCGCCATGACCCGCCGCGACGTGGAGAGGGTGGCCGGGATCGTGATTGGGCGTGCGTGAAGAGATCGGAGAGGGGGAATGTGGCCCGTGACTGACCGGATGGAGACGCGGCGGCAGGGTACGACTGGTCAGGTCGTTGTCTCACCCTTGTCACGAATGATGAACCGTGGGATGCAGTTTGCGCTGGATGTCATCGTCCTGTCGGCGGCGTTCGTGCTGGCGTACCTGCTGCGGTTCGAGTTCGTGTTGTCGGGTGAGCAGCTTCGGAGCCTGACGATCCAGTGGCCGCTGGTGCTGCTGGTGCAGTTCTCGGCGCTGTTCGTCTCGGGGGTGTACGCGTTCATCTGGCGGTACGTCGGGCTGGCCGAGCTCCGGGCGTTCCTCAAGGCGGCGTTCTGGTCCGGGCTCATCCTGGTCTTCCTCAGGCTGGCACTTCCGGATGTCCTTCAGCACTGGAGGATCCCGCTGTCGGTGATCCTGATGGATTCCGTCCTGGCGTTCGGAGGGATCGTCGGGGTCAGGGTGTTGCGGCGGGCCGTGTATGAGCGGTATGAGCGGCGGCGGCGAGCGGTCGGCGCTGGCGAGGTGGAACGAAAGCCGGTGCTGCTCGTCGGGGCGGGGCGTGCGGGGGTCCTGGCGGCGAAGGAGATCCGGGGCCGAGGTGACATGAACCTCGAGATTCTGGGCTTCGTGGACGACGATCCCGAGAAGCAGGGCGCGGTGATTCAGGGTGTCCGGGTGCTCGGTAGAAGCCGGGATCTTCCAAGGCTTGCCGAGGAGCTTCAGCCCGACCATGTCATCATCACCATCGCTCAGGCGTCACGCCGGCAGCTCCGCCGGATCATGGCGATTTGTGAGAAGGCCGGTCTGAAGGCGCGGATCATTCCGGGGCTGTACGAGATTCTCGATGGCAGGGTGGGGATCTCCGCGATTCGCGACGTGGAGATCGAGGATCTGCTTGGGCGCGAACCGGTCAGGCTGGATGAGGACTCGATCGCTCGGTTCATCAAGGGGAAGACCGTCATGGTCACCGGCGCCGGAGGGTCGATCGGGTCGGAGATGGCGCGGCAGGTCGCGCGGTTTGGACCCTCGACCCTGTTGCTCCTGGAACGTGCCGAGTTCGCCCTGTTCGAGATCGACCGGGAGCTCAGGAGACACCGGCCGGACCTGGCGGTCGTGGCGCTGGTTGGTGATGTCTGTGACGAGCCCAGAGTGCGGCAGATCATGGAACGGTACCGCCCGGCCGTGGTGTTTCACGCTGCGGCGCACAAGCACGTCCCCATGATGGAGCTCAACCCGATCGAAGCGGTGAAAAACAACGTCCTCGGAACCTGGACGGCCGGAGTCGCGGCGGCGGAGGCCGGCGCCGAGGCGTTCGTCCTGATCTCGACGGACAAGGCGGTGCGGCCGTCATCGGTGATGGGGGCCTCCAAGCGGGTTGCGGAGCTCGTCGTCCGGGAACTGGACCGAAGGTTCTCGACGCGATTCATCATCGTACGCTTTGGGAACGTCATGGGGTCGGCGGGCTCGGTGATCCCGATCTTCCGCGAGCAGATCCGCCGCGGAGGGCCGGTGACCGTGACGCATCCTGACATGGTGCGCTATTTCCTGACCATCCCCGAAGCATCCCAGCTCGTGCTCCAGGCCGGGGCGATGGGGGACGGCGGCGAGCTGTTCATCCTCGACATGGGGGAGCCCGTCCGGATCTTCGATCTGGCGAGGGA
Source organism: Thermoanaerobaculia bacterium (assembly GCA_027067575.1). Classification (GTDB taxonomy): domain Bacteria; phylum Acidobacteriota; class Thermoanaerobaculia; order Thermoanaerobaculales; family Sulfomarinibacteraceae; genus JAMOVQ01. Next base: position 4,045 of record JAMOVQ010000156.1, read on the forward strand.
CATGATCACCCTGTCCGGGCTCAAGCCGTTCGAGGACATCGACATCGTCTTCACCGGTATCCGCCCTGGAGAGAAGCTGTTCGAGGAGTTGCAGACGGCGGGAGAAGATATCGAGAAGACCCGGCATCCGAAGGTCTTCATCGGACGGATCAACGGCTATCCGTCTGAGACGATCGACATGGCCCTGGACAGGATCCGTGTTCTGGCGCTCGACGGAGATGACCGTGCCGTCCGGGCCTTTCTCGAGGAGTTGCTTCCCGAAGCGAGACTGCGGGTGGGGTGACCGGCGCCGGTTGCCGGGGAGTGAGACGGGCGGCCACCAGGCCGCCCGCCGGCGTTCTGGTGGAGAAGACAACAAATATAGGGACGCTCTTTATCTCCTGATGATGGAGCCCCCCTGCGGATGCGCGTCAGGGGAGGGCCGGGGGGAATGGGTGCGAACGAGAGCGGGAACCGGAGCTGTCCCTGGGATCCCTCTGGACGGACCGGCAACGTCAGCGGAGATTCGCCATATTCACCGGCACGAATATCCCGCACCCAACCCCGGACGGTAGCGGAACCGTGGTCGGACATCGTCCCCGGAGCGGAGGATTCGCCTGGCTCGACTCCGGGCGATGGGCCTGCGTCAGGACCCGTCTTCGTTGAAGAGGTGGACGTCGTGCTGCGGAAATGGGATGGAGATCCCCTCCGCATCGAACCGGCGCTTGACTTCCCGCGTGATGCTCCAGTAGACGTCCCAGTAATCACTTGTCTTGACCCACGGCCGGACGACGAAGTTGATCGAGGAGTCCGCAAGTTCGTGGAGCCGGATCACTGGAGCCGGCTCGGCGAGCACTTTCGGATTCGATGCGACGATCTCGCCGAGCACACGTTCTACCTTCTCGATGTCGTCGGAGTAGGAGACGCCGAACATGAGATCCACGCGGCGCACGTCCTGTGCGGTCATGTTCCGGATGACGTCCCCCCAGATCTTGCTGTTGGGCACGACCAGGGTCTGATTGTCCAGAGTGTGGATCGTCGTGGTGACGATGTTCATCCCTTCGACCGTACCGAACGCCGAGCCAACCTCGATCAGATCACCGATGTCGAACGGCTGATAGAGAAGGATCATGGCGCCGGCCGCGAAGTTCGATAGCGTATCTTGCAACGCAAAACCGATGACGATGCCGGCAACGCCGAGGCCCGCAAGGATCGGTCCGACCTTTACTCCGATCTGGGAGAGGGCGACCATCAGACCAACGAGCAAGACGAGGTTGCCCGCTGCGCCGACGACCGCGCGTCGAAGAAGTTCGGAGACCTGATACTTCCGGGAGCGAAGGATCCTTCCGACGAACCATCGTGCCATCTTGGCGAGGATCCAGAAGATCACGAGGATGAGAATGAAGATCGCGGCCTTGATGAGGGCGTGCGGTAGGCCCGTCCGGACGAGGTCGAACCATGAGGTGATCTGGTGGCGGAGCAACTCCATGAACTGCTCGGGAGCCTGGGAGCTCCCATCGGCGGTGGTGCCATCTGCACGGCAGATGGCAGGGCCCAGGAGCACCGCTGTAATGAACGGTACCGATGAAACCTGGTGATGACGCATCGTGAACCTCCCCATGTTCCCTCAACCGATCGTAGCAGACCGGAATGTGTGTGCAAATCAGAAAGGAACTGAATTGTTTCCAGCTGCTCTCCTCACGAACATCTTCCGATCTCAGAGGGAGTGCTTCTTCACCGGTGGGACGCGGGTGTTCGTAGCGCTGGATTGGGCCGGGCGGCGAGATCGCGAGGGGGTCAGTATCCCTGCAAGTTGGGGAACTGGCGAAACCCAGAGGTCCTTACTGGAGTTGGAGAAAATCAGTATCCTGATTCACTGGGGATCGACCCCGGATCGGTTCTTGGGAGAGGGTACCTCCGTCCGATTGCGGTCCGGGAACGGTAGACTCGATGGGTGGCGGGGGAGGACGAACGTCTTTTCATCGGTTCTCTGTGGATCTTCCCGGTCAAGTCGTGCCGGGGGTTCACCGTGGAATGGGTGCGCCTCGGGATCCGGGGGGCCGAGGGAGACCGCCGGTTCGCCGTGGTGGACAAGGACGGCCGTTTTCTGAGCCAGAGGACCCATCCCGGCATGACGCGCATTCTGCCCCGGCCGGTGTCCGGCGGCGGCGTGCGGTTGGAGGCGCCGGGGCAGGAACCGCTGGAGGTCGTTCCGGAACCGGGCATGGAACCGGTCGAGGTGAGGGTCTGGAACGACAGACTCGGGGCGGTCGACTGCGGGGAGGCGGCGGCGAGGTGGCTCTCGCGGTGTCTCGGTGTACCGGTGCGCCTGGCGTGGCTTCCCGGCGACGGGCCTCGCGTGCGGCCGGACGGCTCGCGGCGGATGACGGCGTTCGCGGACGCCGAGCCGGTACTGCTCGTCACGGACGGGTCGCTGGCCGAGGTGTCCCGGGAGGCCGGTGAGGACGTGGGCGCCGAGCGGTTTCGTCCAAACATCGTGGTGCACGGAGCGGCGGCGTGGGCCGAGGACGGGTGGCGGCGGATCCGGGTTGGGGAGGCCGAGCTGGAGATCGTCAGGCCGTGCGCCCGGTGCCCGATCGTGGGCCTCGATCCTGCAACCGGCGTCCGGCAGTCGGCGGCCCTCCGGGCGCTCGGACGGATCCGTCGCCGGGACGGCGAGGTCTGGTTCGGACAGAACGCCCGGGTGATCGTTCCGGGAACGGTCCAGACCGGCGATCCGGTGACCGTTCTGGAGTAGTCCGGGCCTCGTCCGCGCGTAGGAGAGACCGGCCGCGAGGCCGTTGCTCCGAACGCCCTTCCGGGCCGGCCAGATGGAGTTCGGATCCCATCAGCCCGCGCCGGATACAAACAGTGTTCCTTTCTTCGCGAAGCGATGTCCGGGCTGGCGCTTCGGAGAAGTCTGGTCTTCACGATCGGGACTACCCTCTCGTGTGGTACCCTCCGCGGCATGGGAACGATGCTGACGCCGAAGCGGTTGCGGGAGCTCGCGGGACGGTTCGAGGAGACCTGGCGGCCCGGGAACGTCCGGGGGCTCCTGGTGGCGGGCTCCGGGCTCGAGCTCGAGATCCCAGGCTGGAGCCCGGCCGAGACGGTGGATCTCGGCGTGGTCCTCGAGCTGCCGATGTTCGAGCTGATGGGCCACCACCATTCCATGACGATCTGGCGCCGTGGGGGGGAAAGCCTGCTCGTCATGAACGGGCGGTTGCACCTCTATCAGGGGTACGACCCCGCGGAGGTGGTGGCGCCGGTGCGGCTGGCCGCTCTGCTGGGCGCCGGGGTGATGCTGGCGACCAACGCAACGGGTGCGCTGGACCCCGGGATCCCGCCCGGCTCCCTGGTAGTCGTTTCGGACCACATCAACATGATGGGGCGGAACCCGCTGGTGGGGGAGTGGGGGCGCGAGATGGGGCCGCAGTTCCCCGATATGAGCGACGCCTACGACCCGGCGCTGCGCGAGCTGGCACGGACGGCCGCGGCCGAGGCGGGGTTCCCGGTGTACGAGGGGGTCTACGCGGGGATGCTGGGCCCGTCGTTCGAGACGCCCGCGGAGGTCCGGATGCTGCGGCAGCTCGGCGGGAGCGTCGTGGGGATGTCCACCGTGCCGGAGGTGATCGCGGCGCGGCACATGGGGATGCGCGTGCTCGTGCTGTCCCTGGCCGCGAACCCCGGGGCGGGGCTCGTGGATCGTCCCCTGACCCACGAGGAGGTGCTGGAGGCCGGCCGGGAGGCCGCGGGGCGCCTGACCCGGCTGATCGGGATGCTGGTGGAACGGATCTTCGAGGGCTGACCGTGCTGCTCGAGGTGTTCCCCGTCGGACCGATCCAGGCCAACTGCACGCTGCTCGGCGACGAGGCCGCCGGAAAGCTGGTGGTGATCGATCCGGGCGACGAGGGCGAACGGATCGCGGAGCGAATCCGGCGGACGGGACTCGAGCCGGTGGCGATCCTCCACACCCACGGTCACATGGATCACGCAGGCGGCACCGCGGAGCTGCTCGAGCGGCTCGGTGGGGGCGTGCCGGTCGGTCTTCACCCGGACGATCTGCCCCTGTACCGGAGACTCCCCGAGCAGGGACGGATGTTCGGTTTCGAGGTCCAGGCGCCTCCCGAGCCCGACCTCGAGCTGAACGACGGCCTGCGGATCCCCGTCGGAGGGTGCGAGCTGGAGGTCCGTCACACGCCCGGCCACTCGCCCGGGAGCGTGTCGTTCGTCGTCCACGGTGCGCCGGAGCCGCTCGTCATCGTGGGCGACGTGCTGTTCGCGGGCTCCATCGGCCGCACGGATCTGTGGGGCGGTTCGTACGACACCCTCGCGGAATCGATCCGGACCAGGCTGTACACTCTGCCGGACGAGACGCGCGTCATCTCCGGCCACGGGCCGGAGACGACCATCGGTCACGAGCGTAGGACGAATCCGTTCGTCCGGAGCTGATTCGGCGACGGGACCCGAACGGTCTGGGCGGACCGTCTCGACGTCAGGCGCCGGTCTCCGAGTTCTTTGCTTCCGCCTCGGCCTCGCCCGGGATCTCCGGGACCCGGTGCCAGACCTCCGTTCGGCCGAGAAGGGAGAACCCGATGAAGCCGCGGACCTTGAGCGTGTCCGGGTCCACGAGTTCCATCTTGCACTTGTACGTCTTCCCGTTGTTCGGGTCGTAGATCGTGCCCTTCTCCCACCGGTTCTTCTTTGCGTTCCAGACGAAACCCTTGAGGAGATCGAGGCCGAGCAGCGGCCGCTCCCTCAACTTGGCATCGGGGTTGTTGAGGTCGACCTTCGGCTGGCCCGGGCGCTCCTCGTCCGGTCCGTAGACCGGCTTCTCGAGCCACACGATCGTTCCACGGTACTCGTTTCCGTCCCGAACGATCTTCACGATCGCCGACCCCTTCTCGGTCGAGGGCGTTTTCCACAGCCCAACGACGGCGTCACCTCCATCTCCTGCGAGCACGGGTGTGGCGATCAGCGCGGCGGCGAGCACGGCCAGCAGTACGAATCTCCTCGACATCGGGCACCTCCATCAGTTTCTCGCTCCAGTCTACCATCGACGGGTACTGACGTTCCGGGGTCTCGGGGAGGTCTGTACACTGGAACGGTGAGACGGATCGCGGAGCTCGTGGCGGGATGGTTCCTGGTTGGGCTGGGGATCGTGGGGTTGTTCGTGCCGGTGCTGCAAGGGGTTCTGCTCATCGCCCTGGGCCTGATCGTGCTGTCACGGCACTCGGCACCGGTGCGCCGCCTGGTGGAGAGACTTCGGCGGCGGTTCCCCTGGCTCGACCGGGCCATGCGCCGGGTCTCGCGCCGGAAAGGGAGTGAAATGGCGCATGAGGAAGGCCCGGGGGAACCATCTCCCCCGGGCCATGAGAGCGGGCCCTCCGCCGGTCAGTCCACCGGGACCGCGGGGACGAAGATCGGGTCCCCCGAGGCGTCGTCCACAACGGAGCCGTAGGCCAGGATCAGGCCGCCGGGGGTGGTGCACCGCACGGTGGCCGTCACCGGGCCCTCCGGTGTTCCGGGAATCGCCCGGTTCTCCTGGTGGAAGGAGAAGGCCGGCAGGGTGACAGTCCGCGTTCCCAGCGCGGTCCCGTCCGCGGCGAACCAGGTGATCTCGGTCTCCACCGGGGCGCCGGTCAGGTTCACGAGGCCGACGTTGGTGTGGAACGCTGTGTCCTTCCGCAGCTGGACCAGTACCCCGGTGCCGTTCTCTCCGATGCCGACGGTGGACGGCACCGCCGGGATGAACTGTCCGTACGTTCCGTTCGCGGTCTCGTTGTACGTGCGGCTGACGGCCTGGACGGTGCCCGAGGCCACGATCAGCCGGAGCGCCCCGGCTCCCTCGGCGCCGAACAGCGTGTCGAGTACGTCGGGGATCAGGGTGGCGCCGCCGGCGGGGATGGTCACGGCCGCCTCGGTGGGCGAGCCGTTGTCCGAATCGGCCGGGAGGTACTGGATCCGGACGGAGGCGTCGGCGGTTTCCGTGGCGGCGACGGTCAGGTCGGTCCGCCACGAGGAGCCGTTGTACCCGGCCACGTGGGCCGCCGCGGCGATCCAGAGGTCGGCTCCCTCGGAGGCTGTCAGGACGGGCGCCACGTAGACGGGGTCCCCGGTCAGGTTGTCCACCACCGAGGCGTACGGGATCACCGCGCCGCTGCCGGAGGTGGTCCGCACCACGGCCTGGGCCGTGTCGAGGCCGTCGAGCCCGTTGGAGGAGAAGATCCGGTTGAGCTGCTTCCAGCCGAACGGCTCGAGCCGGACCGACTCGGTCCCGAGCACGGCGCCCGCGCCGTCCAGGAGGTCGATGGAGGCTTCCACGACCTCGCCCGTCGTGTTGACGAGCCCGACGTTGGTGCGGTACGCGGCGTTCTCCGCGAGCCCCAGCAGACGGACGGCCTGACCGGCGCCGATCCCCGTCTCGGCCCGCTCTCCGGGGATGAACTGCCCGAACGTGCCGCCGTCGCTGTCGGTGTAGGTGCGGCTGGAGACCAGCAGGTCACCCTGGGAGAGGATCCGCACCGCGCCGGATCCCGAGGCGCCGAGCACCGAGCCCACCACGTCCGCCAGCTCGAGGCTGCCGCCCGCCGGGACGGTGACATCGACCTCGTCGACGTCCGTGTTGTCACGGCCGGCTTCGAGGAACGCCAGCGCTGCGGAGACGTCCGCCTCGCCGGTGTTCGTCAGGACGAGGTCAGTCCGCCAGAACGTGCCGTTGGAGCCGACGGAGCGCGCGGCGGCCGGCAGCAGGTAGAGCCGCTCGGGCAGCGGGTGGGGACAGTCGGCGCAGTCGACGGTCAGACTGAACCGGCCCTTGCTGCTCGAGGCGTACGAGCCCACCATGATCCGGTAGGTCGTTCCCGCCTCCAGGTCCACTTCAACGTAAGAATCGGTCCGCGCCCCGGCGCAGTGGACGATCTCATCATCGTCGTTGCAGCCGGCCGTCACCGGCGTGTACGGGCCGCACGCGGCTCCGGTCCACACGCTGAGGACCGTGTCGGCGCCGGATCCGCAGGTCGAGATGGTGTACGTGTGGCTCTCCGCGGGCGTGAACTCGAACCACATGGAGCCCCAGGTGCCGACCTTCGCGTCGTCCGGATTGTCGACGCACGGTGGGTGCGGATCCCTGCTCGAGGAGCCCGCCACCGTGTTGTTCCCCAGCAGCGTGACGGGGAACGGGCCGTCCGGCGGGACCGTGCGCGGCGACTCGCAGTAGTTGGAGTCGTCGTCAACCCGGACCGTGACCGAGGCCGTCGCCTGGCCGCCGCGCCCGTCAGAGGCGACCAGCGTGGCCAGGTACGTTCCTCCGATGGCGAAGGTGTGGCTCGTCGAGGTCTCGACGGTGCCCGGGGCCGAGCTGCCGTTGACCGTGGACCAGTCGTCGGTGAACACCCACCGGGTGGTGACCGTGTCGCCGTCCGGGTCGGTGGCCCGTCCGGAGAAGGGTGCCGTTTCATCCACGTCGACGACGACCACGCCGGTGCCTGACGTGATCTCCGCGGCGGGCGGCTGATTGGACTCGGACTGCATCTCGAGCCCCCAGACACCGCGGCCGTGGGTGGCGACGCGCAGCATAGAACCGTCGGGAAGGATCCGGATGTCCTGCACCGATGCCGAGGGCAGGCCCGATCCGTACGGCTGCCAGGTGACGCCTCCGTCCGTGGAACGGTACAGGCCGAGGTCGGAGCCGGCGTAGACGATGTCGGGGTCCGTCGGATCCCACCGGGCCACCTGGACGGGGAAGGTCGGCAGGCCATCGCCGGAGGGCGTCCAGGTCAGCCCTCCGTCGCTCGTGCGGTAGAGCGGCGTGCCGCTGGTGGTCCGTATGCATGCCAGGGCCACGGAAGCGTCGAACGGCGAGATCTCCACGTTGAGGACACGGGACCCGGGAAGGCCGCCGTCTCCGCGGGGTGTCTGGCGCCATGTGATCCCGCCGTCGTCGCTGCGGTAGACGTCGGCGCCCTTGGCGACCATCAGGACCCGGCCGTCGGCCCGGGTCGCCGCGACTGCCGCCACCGTCGACTGGTTCCACGAACCGTTCTCCACGCTGGTTGGGAGGGGCTGCCAGCTGTCGCCGCCGTCCGGAGAGCGCCATACGCGGGTCGTGCCCGTCAGGAGCTCCCACGGCCGCGCCGGATGGAGCGTGAGCGGCGTCAGGAACGGTGCGTACTCGTCCTGTCCGTACCGCGGTGAGACGTTCCGGAAGTTGGTGCCACCGTTGGTGGAGCGGAAGATATTGGTGCTGTAGATCGTGCCGTACACAATGTCGGGCACGAGCGGGTTGACACCGCACTCGAACCCGTCGCCGCCGAGCACCTCGTCCCAGGCGTTATCGCCGGTGTCACGGCGCCGGTTCGTCCCGTTGTCCTGGGCGCCGGCGAACACCCGTTCCCGGTGGACCGGGTCGATGTCCATGCCGTAGTACTGCCGCGTGATCAGGCCGGAGTTGCAGTCGGTCCAGGTCGAGCCGCTGTTCCCGGACTTCCAAATACCGCCGTCACAGGCGACCCAGAGGGTACCCGCCTGCCACTCGATGTCGTGAAAGTCCACGTGCGGAAGGCCGCCCATCTGGTAGGGGTTCCGGGTCAGCCACCCGGTTCCTCCATTGGTGGTGAAGACGTAGTAGACCCCCGCCGCAATGATGAAGTCCGTGCCGCCGGGCCGGATCGAGATGGTGTTGTCGTACCAGCCCTGTCCGCCGAGGTAGGCATCGGTGTGTCCCAGCTTCCGCCAGCTCGTTCCGCCATCGTCCGTGCGCCAGATCTCGGAAGGCGGCGTGCCGGAGCCCGATCGGTTCATCCCGACGACCAGGACGTCGTCGTGGTCCGGGGAGAGCGCCATGGCGATCCGGTTCAGCCCCCAGCTCGACGCGGGGCGGGGAAGCCCCGTGTCCGCCGCAACCCACGAGACACCGCCGTCGGTGGAGCGCATCACCCGGCCCATCCCGGCGGGGCAGCCGTCGAAGCACCAGAGCGCCGTGTAGAGCAGGTCGGGATTCTGGCGGGAGCGGACCACGTCGGTCACAACGAGCTCGCGCTGGTTCCCGTTCGGCTTGGCCGGGATCGGCGTGGTCCAGGTGGCGCCGCCGTCGGTGGAGCGGATCAGGCCTTCGCTGGTGCCTGCGAGGAGCGTCTCCGGATCCCGCGGGTCGACGGAGATCGCGTAGAACTGGCTCGCCACGACCTCGTCGGGAAGGATCCAGGTGTCGCCGCCGTCGTCGGAGCGGAGCAGGCCGATCCCCGAGATGAAGTCGATGCCGTAGCCGCCCTCGCCGGTTCCGGCGTAGACGATGTCGGGATCGGAGGGGGCGTACGCCACGGCGCCGGTGGAGAGGTCGGGCATGCCGTCGGTCAGTGGTTCCCAGGTTGCACCGGCATCGCGGGTTCGCCAGACACCGCCGCCGGCGAACCCGACGAGGAGCGTCCCGATCTCGGTTGGATGGGGCGCGATGGTGATGGCTCGCCCGGCGCCGTTGTTCGGCCCGAGGCTGACGAAGGTGTCTCCGGTGGCGCCCTTGGTCCGGAAATCGTGCTCCTGCTCGAGCCACCGCCCGTAGCCCAGCCGGGCCCGTCGGAGCTGGACCTCGGGCTCGATCCGGCCGTTCTCCCCGTGGTGTTCGGCATAGAGACGGGCCCGTTGGCGGATCGCCCACGCCTCGCCGATTTCGCCGTCACCGTCGCGGTCGAGCGGTGTGGCGCGTTCGATGGAGCGGACGGGCCGGTCGGCGGCCATGGCCGTGCGGGCCGGGCCGGCGAGGCTCGCCGCCGCGGCGGCGAGCAGGACGATCGAAAGACGACGCGGATTCATGGACACCTCCGTCGGCCCTCTCCCTGGGGCCGGAAGGGAACCCCTGCCGGGGCCTGTGGATGATGGAACGGGGGCCGCACGGGCTCAGTTGCCGTCGAAGAAACCGCCGATCCCGCCGAGCTTGCCGAGGACCGAGCCCTCGCCGCGGTCCTTGCCGCCGGCCTGGGGTGCGGCCTGCCAGATGCGGCCCGCCAGCCGGCTGAACGGCAGCGACTGGAGCCACACGTTTCCGGGACCGGTCAGGGTGGCGAAGAAGAACCCCTCGCCGCCGAAGATTGCGGACTTGACACCGCCGACGAACTGGATGTCGTAGTCGACGTGTGCCTCCAGCGCCACGATGCAGCCGGTGTCCACCCGGAGCGTCTCGCCTGGTTCGAGGGTCTTCTTGACGATGGTCCCCCCGGCGTGGAGGAACGCCATCCCGTCGCCCTCGAGCTTCTCCATGATGAACCCCTCGCCGCCGAACAGGGCGACGCCGATCCGCTTCTGGAAGGCGATCCCGATGGACACGCCCTTGGCGGCGCAGAGGAAGGCGTCCTTCTGGCAGACGATCTTCCCCTCGTGCTCCCGGAGGTTCACGGGGATGATCTTGCCAGGGTAGGGGGCCGCGAACGCCACCCGCTGTTTCCCGGTTCCCTTGTGGGTGAAGACCGTCATGAACAGCGACTCGCCGGTCAGGAGCCGCTTGCCCGCGCCCACCAGGGCGTCCATGATTCCACGGCCCTTCGAGGACCCGTCCCCGAAGATCGTCTCCATCTGGATCCCGTTGCCCATGTACATCATGCCGCCGGCCTCGGCAACCACTGCCTCGCCGGGATCCAGCTCGATCTCCACGAACTGCATCTCGTGGCCGTGGATCTCGTAGTCGATCTCGTCGGCACCAGCGCCGCCAACCGGTGGGGGCGGTACGGCCGGTCCGCCGCCCGTTCCGGCCAGCTCCGGGACACGGCCCGCCGGTGTCCATCCGTCCATGCCCTGGCGGAACACCATCGTCTCCGCCGTGTACCTTCCCGAGGCAAGCCCCTGGCGGAGCTCTTCCAGGGTCATGGGCCCCACGCTCTGCCCGCCCTGGGCGATGTACCATTCCTTCGCGTCGCTCATCTCTCGGCACCCCCATCATCGGATTTTCCGGACTTGCGGAGTATAGACCGGACCGTACCCGGAGCCATCGCTCCGCAATCTGCCGTATTGTGCCACGGAGGATATTCCGGATCCGGCCACCGGCGGGTGATCGCCGCCGCCCGCTGGGAGAGTCTGGCTCGTGACGCCGGCGCCACACCATCCCAGGGGCCGGGCGGGCACCCGGTAGCGGCCCGGCGGAAAGAGGGCACTCCCTTTCAAGCCGTGTTTGGGTGCGGGGATCGGACACTTCCCTGGAGGCCGTGGGTGGTCGTGGTTCCGTGGGTGTCAGGGGGTGTGCAGAGCGAGGCCGCCGTCGACGGTCAGCACGGCGCCGTGGAGGACGGCCGGGGGGAGCGTCCAGGCGCGTTCGAGAGCGCGGGCCACCTCGGCCGCCGCGGCCGGCCGGCCCAGGGCCGTTCCCTCCAGCGCGAGGCGTGGCGGGAACGGGGCCGTTGCGCCGTCCACGAGGCCCGGGGCGAGGGCGAACACGACGAGCCGGGGGCCCAGCGCCCGCGCGAGGCTCCGGACGGCGCCTTCGAGCCCCGTGCGGGCGGCAACGTAGGCGTCGTACGACGGCCAGCCCGCGCGGGCTCCGGCGTCGGTCAGCAGCACGATCCGGCCTCCGTCGGCGACCGTGGCGTGGAGGGCGTGGACCAGCTCGAGGGGGGCGGCGAGGTCGAGGGCGAGGACCTCGCGGATCGCAGTATCGCCGTCCGCCAGCCGGTCGAGCGGTGTCCGCACGAACGACGCCGCGCCGAGGACCATCCCGGATAGGACGGGCGCCTGTTTCCGGACCGCCGCGGCGAGACCGGCGGGGCCGTCCGGCGAAGCGAGGTCGGCGTGGAGGAGAGGTTCTGCGGAACTGGCAATTGCGGCGGCGCGGTCCGTGCGCTCGTGGACGTGGAGGAGCAGGGGGTGTCTCGGGGCGAGGCTTGCGGCGATGGCGGCCATCAGGACGCCGTTCGAGCCAGTGACGAGGACCGGGGGGCCGGTGGGGTCGGGGGCGGTGTTCAAACCGTCCAGTCCACCTCGACGCGGCGCGGTTTCCCCGTGCTCCGCGACACGAGGACGTACCGGTTCCTCAGCCCGAAGTCGAAGAGGTCGCGGGTCACCCGGACGTCTTCGCGGCAGTACCGCTCGATCTTCTCGATCTCACCCTGACGCCACCACTCGAGCGCCTGGAGGCCGTCGGCGCTCTTGCCCGTTCCGAGGGTCGCCGACGCGACGCTCTCGAGCCTCGGCCGGAACCCCAGGCGCCCCTCCAGGTCGTACATGATGTCGAAGGTCGGCAGCGTCCGCAGGTCTCGGTCGGTGTACGCGCCCAGGACCCCGTAGTCGAACCCCAGGATGTTGTACCCGACCACGAGGTCGGCCTCGCCGAGGAGCGCGATGAGGTCGCCGATGGTTTCCTCGTGGTAGGTGATGAACCGGTCCTCGTCGTACCGGTACGCCACCCCCACCGAGACCCCGAGGCGGTGGAGCTGGGAGCGGCCTCCCACCTCGTCGAATGAACGGCGCGTCTCCAGGTCGAACACCACGACGAGCCGGTTCCGGGGCACCTCCCGGAGGGGGTTGTCGTCGAAGAGGCCCATCTGGCCGTCCCACTGATCCAATGCCGTCTCCTCCGTGATCGCCGCCCTGCCGGGCACGCGTGGCGAGTGTAGCATGGGGTCCGTGAGGGTTCGGCGGCACCCGACGCTGTACGCGGCGCCCCGGCCCGGCGAGGAGGCGCCGGCGGTCCCCGTGCCCCACGCCAGGGTCTGGGCCCGGCTTCGCGTGGCGGCGTGGGGCGAGGCGTGGGACGTCCACCGCCAGCTCGTCGCGTCCCGGGTCGGCGTCGGCTGGTCCTGGCGGCCCGTGGACCTCTCGGCGCGGCCGGTCTCCCCACGTCCGCCCGGCGGGGCCGGGGTTCCGGATCCAAGGGAGGTCCCGGATTCCGCCGTCCGTGCACTCGTCCGCTGGCTGGAAACCGCCGTGGAGGCGGTCCACCGCTCGGGGGCGACGGGCCTCGTGTCGGTGCCCGGCGAACCCCTCGGGGCGTTCCGGAGACGTGTTCTCGCGGCGGTGGTTCTGCCTGTTCGAGGCGCGGGAAGGCGCGATGCTGCCACAGCGGCGCGAGCCTTGGCCGACGGAATCGAGACCGTGGAGGTCGCACTCTCCGCCGCGGACCGGCTCCGGGTGTCGGTGGGGTGGCTCGTGGTGCCGGAGGGCGCGATGGGCAGGTGAGGGGCGGAGCGGGGTACACTTGGCGCACCATGTGGAGCGTTGCGATCCTCTCGTGCGGGCCCCAGCTCGAGGTTGCGCTGTCCGGGCGCGCCAGCACCGTGCCGTCGGTTGTGCGGCTGGCGGGGACCTCGCCCCGGTCGACCCTGCTGCTGGCTGCCCTCGACCTGCTCATCGAGGACGCGCAGATCGAACGGGACGAGATCTCGCTGGTGGCCGTCTCGCGGGGGCCGGGCTCGTTCACCGGGATCCGGGCCGGGCTTGCCACGGCGCAGGGGCTGGCGGCGGCGCTCGGGGCCGAGGTGCTCGCCTGCTCGAGCCTGCTCGTCCATGCGGCGCGGTGCGAGGGTCCCGGCGAGGTGTGGGCAGCACAGCCGGGACGGCGCGGCGAGGTGTACGCGCAGCAGTTCCGGATCGTGCCGGAAGGGCCTCCGGTCAGGCAGACGGGCGTCGAGGTGCTCCCCGTGGCCGCGCTGGCGGCACGGGGACCGTGGACGGCGGCCGAACGGCTCGATCTTGGCGGTGCGGCGCGATGCACCCCGGTCCGGACCGGCGCGGAGGCGTTGCTGTGGCTGGCGGAGCGTGGTGCAGCGGACGATCCCGTCGAACCGGTGTACGTCGAGGGCCCGCCAGTGGCGGTGCCGGGGGATGGGTGATGGCCATCGCACAGGAAACCGGCCGCGATGGCGGGCGCGTGATCGTCCGGCCCCCGGCCCCGGGCGACATCCACGAGCTCGAGGCGATCGAGCGGCGGAGCTTCCCGGACCCGTGGCCCGGGGTGATCTTCCTGGGAGAGCTGGCCGCGCCGGGCCGGTACCACCGTGTGCTTGTCGAACCGGGTGGCGAGATCGTGGCCTATCTGTTCTCGGCGTGGCAGTACCTCGACCTGCACATCCTCAACATCGCGACCCACCCCGATCACCGGCGGCGCGGGTACGCCCGGCGGCTGCTGGGGCTCGCTCGGGAGCACGCCGAGCGGCGTGGCGGAGAGTCCGTCACCCTGGAGGTCCGGATGGGCAATACGGGGGCGATCGCCCTGTACACCGCCGAGGGGTTCGAGAAGGCCGGTGTCCGGCGGCGGTACTACGGCGACGGCGAGGACGCCCTCGTGATGACCCTGCCCCTGGGCGCTGTATGATGGGCCCATGAAGCGCCTGGGAGAGCTCCTGCTCGAGAAGGGTGCGGTGACGATCGCGGAGCTGCACACCGGTCTCGACATGACGCGGCGGAGGGGGGGGCGTCTGGGGACCCACCTGCTTCGCCTCGGTTTCGTCGAAGAGGAGGCCCTGCTCCAGGCGCTGGAGGTCCAGTTCGGCGTCCGGCCGATCAGCGAGCGGGAGCTGGAGGCGGTGCCGGAGGAGATTCGGAACATCGTGCCACCCGAGCTCCGGCAGCGGTACGGGGTCGTTCCAGTGGCCCGGCTCGGCAACGTGCTCGAGCTCGCCATGATCAACCCGCTGGACCCGGAGGTCCGGGAAGGCGTCGAAAAGGCGACGGGGATGATGATCCGGCCCCGCGTGGCGACGGAAACGGCGATCAGGCGGTTCGCCGGTGACTTGCCTGCCGATGTGGAGGAGCTGGCGGGGGAGGCCGATGCCGGCGGGACCCGCCGGAGAGTTCCACCGCCCGAGGCGTGGGACGCCTTCTGGTCGTTGCCCCCGGCTGGACCAGAAGCGTTCCGGCTGGCGGCTCCGGCACGGGGTGAGAGCGGCCCCATGGTCCAGGTCGGTTTTCCCGACCTCCGGGAGCTCATCGGTGCAGGGCTTGCCGACGGGGGTGACACGCTGGACCTTGGGGCGCTCCTGGCGCGGCTTCCCGCCGTCACTCATCGCGACCAGGTGGCCGACCTGCTCCTGCGGTACCTCAACCGCTACCTGGATCGGGTGGCTTTGTTCGTGGTCCACAAGAACCGGGTGGTGGGGTGGTCGGCCCGCGGAGAGGGTGCGGTGATGGACGACATCCAGTCGCTGATCATCCCCCTGGACCGGCCTTCGATCTTCCTCAACCTGCGCCATTCCGGGACGTACTACGCCGGTCCGATCCCTCCGGGGGAGGCGAATCACGTGCTGGCGGAAGCGCTCGGGAGCCCGCCCCCCGAGGAGGTCCTTGCCGTTCCCATCCGGATCAAGGGCCGCCCCGTCATGTACGCCTTCGGCGACTCCCCGGGGATGCGGCTGGCGGAGCTGCCGGTGGATGAGATCGCCGAGGCGTGCTCCCGGGCCGGCCTTGCTCTCGAAATCCTGATCCTCCGCTCGAAGATTACTGCGGGCTGAGCCGTTCCGGCACGAGGGCGGCGGATCCGGACCGCGGGAGCGGACGGCGGAACGCGTCCCGGCCTACGACACGTGGGGGGTGAAGATCTCGTTGACGGTGCAGGGCAGATCGGCCCTGTCGGTCGAGCCGTTCGCCGTGCAGTCGGCGTTGCCTCCGGGGGGGAGTGTCTCCCCGTACAGCGCCCCGACGATCAGGGCCAAGTCCCTTGCGTCCCACGAGCAGTCGTCGTCCGCGTCGCCGCCGTACGTCGGCTGGATCGTGACGCACGCCGAGAGCTCGCTCGTCAGACCGATGACGTTCCCCGAGATCCACTTCCCGACGCTCACCGTCGCCGTCAGGACCTTTCCCGCGTACTCCCCGAAGAGGGAGGCCGAGAACATGCCGTACGGTGCGGAGACGAGCTCCTCCCCGATGTATTGCTCGGCCGGTCCGTGCCCCGTCGCATCACAGGCGTCCGACACCCAGAACTCGACCGTCGCGTCCGTGTAGCCGGCCGACTGGTCCAGCTCGAGCCATCCCATGGGGATCTCGGTCCGGCCCCCGCACGAACGGGCCAGTCCGATCTCGGGGAAGTTGAGGAGGTCGTTGGGTCCGGTGTCGGTATCGCCGGCGTCGTTGGCGGTCACGCCGTCGAGTCCGAGGTCGATGCACTGCTGGCTGCACGAGGCGAGCGCCGACCGGGAGATGGAGACGTCCGCATCGCCCGTGACCCCGACTCCGACCGTCTCACCCGTGATGTCGTTGCCGATGATCTCGACGCCCTTCGCGCCGTTCACGATCACGCCGCCGTCGCCGTTGTCGTGGATCGAACTGGAGGCGATGGTGGCCCGGTCGGGATCGCTCCCCTCGTTCACCACCACACCGGGACCGGTGTTCGAGGCGATCTCCACGTGACCGATGGAGACGTCGGCCGAGTACTCGGTGAGCTGGATCCCGGGCCCCTGGTTGGAGCGGATCATGACGCCGCTCGCGGTGTTGGCATCGCCGATGCGGATGTCCTCGGACGGCTCGGACGAGGTGCCCTCGATGCTGATCCCGCCGAGGCCGTTGTGCTCGACGAGCACGTTCGCGGGGAGCCTGACGCCGGTGGAACTCTCGATCCGGACCCCCCAGTCGCCGTTGCCGATATCCGTCGCCCCGCCGGCGTTCGTGCCGATCCACGAGTGCTGGATGACGATGGGGTTCGTGGAACCGTCCGCGCGGGTGAGCTCGATCCCCTCGCTGACGTTGCCGGCGACGATCAGGCCCGTCAGCGTGATCCCCCCGCTGGCGTTGGCCCCGATGGCGATCCCGACGGTGTTGCCCGTGCTCGGGCTGGTGCCCATGGAGGAGCCGCAGACGGACGTGCCGGTCGCAAAGCTGTTGAAGAGGAGCCCCCAGGTGTTCTTCTCGAGTGAGACGGACGCTCCGCCGCTGCAGGTGCCGACCACGGTGTCGTAGCCGACGAGCAACTCGAGACCCGCCCCGGTGTTGCTCTTGGAGACCACTCCCTCGATGACGTTGCCGGAGGCCCAGAACGACTGATCCAGGCCGACGGCGTTGGAGGAAAGGGTGACGCCCGGTCCGATGTGGCAGGAGCGGGTGGAGGCGAGCCGGATGCCGCTTCTTCCGCAGGAATGGGCCCAGACGCCGGTGATCACCACGTTCTGGACCCTGTCCGAGAGCGTTCCCTCGACGACGATCCCGTTGCCCTCCGAGGAGGTCGAGCCCGCCGGGACGTTCCAGACGTCGATGTTCCGGATGGTGACGTCGTCAGCGCGGACGACGAGACCGTTGGAGCCCGCCGGGAGGCTCTGGAAGAAGAGCCGGACCTGGTTGTACTCCCCGTCGATCGAGACCGCGTCCGTGATGGCGGGAAGCGGTGTGGCCGGGGAGATCGAGATGTCCGACGAGAAGCGGATGGCGTCGCCTCCGGCGTGAGCGTTGGCCTCCTCGATGGCCGCCCGCAGCGTGCAGTGCCCGCTTCCGTCGTCGCAGACCCCGTCGCCGGGGCTGGCATCACCCGTGTCCGCGCTGGAGTCGACGATGAAGGCGGCCCTGGGAAGCGGCGTGGCCAGAGCGACGGTGCCGGCATCTCCATCCTCGAGCAGGAGGGCCGCCGGCGCCAGGGCCCGGCCGCTGCGCCGGAGGCGGACGGCTGCCCGGACCGCTCCCGTCCGTCCGGCGCGGGGAACGGGAAGGGCCCACGGGACCCCGGCGGTGCCGGTCTTCCCGGCCGTTCCAAGCGGCAGGACGGTCCCGGAGTTCGTCACGAGCGACCAGCAGCCCCCGTCCCAGCGGACGGCTGCCAGGGGCGGCCCGGCTGTCCCGGCGACCCTGACGGTTTTCACGTCCTCTTCTTCTTCTCCCTCCTCGCCGGGGCCGATCAGCCACAGGCCGCCGGGACCCCAGGCGGCCAGCCCGGCTTGCCCGTTGGCGGTCAGTGGCCCGGACAGGAGCGAGGTCACGGTGTCCGGCAGCGGCACCGGCCGAGGCCGGGGCGGTGCCGTCCGGCCCAGCGCGGTGCTGGTCTCGTCGAGCTCGAGCAGGGCGCACCGGCCGACGGCGACGGCGGCGAGCATCCCCCGTCCGGGCCGGACCTCGCGGGTGAACACGAGCTCCTCCGGGACGCCCGGCCAGGGAACGACGACGGGCTCCGGCGTCCGGTACGTGGCGGTGCCGTCGGCTGGGGGCAGTGCGCCGGGTACGAGCGCCACCGCGCCGCCCTCGGGGCCACCGAGGCCGATGGCGACCTCCTCCAGACCGTCGGGTATGCCCAGCTCGCCCGCGGCCAGCGCCGTCACCGTCCCCGGCAGCTCGAGGATCTCGGCCTCCCAGCGGTCCGTGGCGGGATCCCTCCGGATCGCCGCGGCGGCCGTCCCGCCGCGCTCGGCGGCCCAGAGCTCGCACGGGGAGAAGGCGGCGTCGCACCGTGCCGCCAGGAGGTCCGGCTCGAACGGGAGCTCCACCACGGTGGACGGCTTCCCCAGGCCGAACGGATCGGTGGTGGTCCGGCCCGGCTCCACCGGGAAGGCGAGGATCGCCCCGCCGGAGGGCGTGCTGCATCCGGCCAGGATCTCGTTCCACCGGTCGCCGTCCACGTCGGCCTGGGCGATGGCGAGCGCCCGGTGGCCGGGCGGGAGCTTCCCGGATCGGAGGGCCACTTCCGGATCCGTCCGGTCCGTGGCGAAGACCAGTCCGGTGATCAGGAGTAGCGGTACGACGAGGGCGGTCCGTGCTCTCATGGATCTTCCTCCATGTGGTTCATTCAACAATCTGGGCCCTGAACGCCGATCGTGCAAGAGGTCCCCCGGTCCGGCTCACGGCTGCCCGGTCGTCCGCCACTGGGGTACAGTGGTGCCATGGGACGGGCACGCGAGCTGGTGGCGACGTGCGGGCGGGGCCTCGAGGAGGTCGTGGCGGGGGAGGTCGCCTCACTCGGCGGGCGGGACCCCCGGCCGGGGCGGGGGATGGTCCGGTTCCGTGGGACGCGGGAGACGATGGTCCGGGCCTGCCTCGGCCTCCGGGCGGCCTCCCGGGTCCTGGTGCCGCTGGCGTCCGGACCGGGCGAGGGCCGGGAGGCGCTCCATGCGCTGGGGAGCGGCGTGCCCTGGGAAGAGCTGGTACCGCGGGGCGGCACGGTGGCCGTGGAGGTGGCGGGCGGCGGGGCGGGGTTCGCCAACACACGGTTCGCCGCACAGGTGCTCAAGGACGCCATCGTGGACCGGACCCGCTCCCGGGCCGGGTGGCGTCCATCGGTGGACCTGAGGCGGCCCGACGTGCCGGTCCACCTCCACCTCGGGCGCGAGGGGTTCTCCATCGCGCTGGACGCGGCCGGGGCGCCGCTGGGACGCCGCGGCTACCGGACGAAGGGTGGTCCCGCGGCGCTCAACCCGGCGCTGGCGGCGGGACTGCTGTTGCTCGCCGGGTACGACGGGGAACGGCCGCTGCTGGATCCCATGACGGGGACCGGGACGTTCGCCATCGAGGCGGCGCTGATCGCGACGCGCACGCCGCCGGGGCTCCACCGGCGGTTCGCCTTCGAACGGTGGCCGGGGTTCGGGAGGGAGGTGCTCGAGCATGTCCGATCGGAGCTCGCGGCCGCCGTGCGGCCTGCGCCGTACCCGATCGTGGGGACGGACCACGACCGGAGGGCCGTGCGGACGGCCAGGGAGAACGCAGGCCGTGCCGGGATGGGGGACGCCGTCACGATCCGGCAGGGAGAAGCCACGGCGCTGGAGCCTCCGGGCGAGGGGGGCCTGATCGTGATCAACCCGCCGTGGGGCCGCCGGATGGGGGAGGGCGAGGCGCTCGGGGCGCTCTACCAGGCGCTCGGAGACCGGCTCAAGAGCGCGGCTGCCGGGTGCACGGCCTGGATCCTCGCGGGCAACCGCGAACCTGCGAAACGGATCGGTCTGCGACCCACCCGCCGGATCGTCGTGTTCGACGGCCCCGTCGAGTGCCGCTGGCTCCGTTTCGACATCTACGAGGGTAGCCGCCGACTCTGATCTCCGAAAGGAGACAGTGTTTGTTTCTCTCTTGTCGAGCCGAGGCGAACCGGCGGCCGGCCCCCGCGCTTCGCGCGGGCGACGCGCCTCGCCCGCGCGTCCCGGTGGGAGCGAGCTTCCCCCGGACCGCCCGTGCGACGCGCTGGCGCCGCCTGCGGCGTCGCTGCCGGCCGCCTGGGCTTCGTTGGAGGGCGTTCGGGTCATCGACTTTGAATGAACGGGGCCGCGAGTCTCGCACCCCGGGACCGCCCCCGCCGCGGCCGCTTCGTCGTCACGACCGCCAGGTCAGTTCCTCCTCGCGCCCTTGCGGGAACGGCCCCGGGGCACGATCCGCGCGGCCCCTCATCGCTTCGTTGGGGCGCCGTCGCAGGCCGGGCGCCGCGTGCGCGGCGTACCCCGGGTCGCTGCGCTCCCCGGGGCCGTGGGGGCGGGTGCGCCCCGGCTCCTGCGGCTCGGGCTGCACCCCGTGGCGACGCACCCGTGCGCCGTGTTACTCGCCGCCTTCGGCGTCGGTGACGGTTTGGGAGACCGGACGGTCGTAAGCCGTCCACCCGCCCTCTCCGGCCCTGACGGGCCTGCGACCCCCTCGGCAACGACCGTAGACCGG
>JAMOVQ010000157.1 GCA_027067575.1 Thermoanaerobaculia bacterium
ACACGGCGTACGGGTGCGTCGCCACGGGGTGCAGCCCGAGCCGCAGGAGCCGGGGCGCACACGCCCCCACGGCCCCGGGGAGCGCAGCGACCCGGGGAAGCCGCGAACGCGGCGCCCGGCCTGCGACGGCGACCCAACGAAGCGATGAGGGGCCGCGCGGATCGTGCCCCGGGGCCGTTCCCGCAAGGGCGCGAGGAGAAACTGACCTGGCGGTCGTGACGACGAAGCGACCGCGGCGGGGGCGGTCCCGGGGTGCGAGACTCGCGGCCCCGCTCATTCAAAGTCGATGACACGAAGCCCTCCAACGAAGCCCAGGCGGCCGGCAGCGACGCCGCAGGCGGCGCCAGCGCGTCGCACGGGCGATCCGGGGGGAGCTCGCTCCCAGCGGGACGCACGGGCGAGGCGCGCAGCCCGCGCGAAGCGCGGGCGCCGGCCGCCGGTTCGCCTCCCCCGCGTGGCGATTGCGCGGTCCACTGCGTCGGGGTACCATGCCGGCGCGGCCGATGGCCGCGAATCCCACAACACGGAGGTCCGTCATGCCGAACGGTATCGTTCCGGTCCCGAAGCCCGCCAACGAGCCGGTGAAGGCGTACGCGCCCGGCTCGCCCGAGAAGGTGTCCCTCAAGGCGAAGCTGAACGAGATGCTCTCGGAGAAGATCGAGATCCCGCTGATCATCGGCGGGAAGGAGGTCCGCACCGGCCGGACCGCCGAGGCGGTCTGCCCCCACGACCACGGCCACGTCCTGGCCACCTACCACCAGGCCGGCCCCGAGGAGGTCGCCATGGCGGTCGAGGCGGCCCGGGAGGCGTGGAAGGAGTGGTCCGAGATGCCGTGGGAGGCCCGGGCCGCCATCTTCCTCAAGGCCGCGGAGTTGCTGGCCGGCCCGTGGCGTGACACGCTCAACGCCGCCTGCATGCTCAACCAGTCCAAGACGGTGTTCCAGGCGGAGATCGACTCGGCGTGCGAGCTGATCGACTTCTGGCGGTTCAACCCGTACTACATGCGGTTCATCTACGAGCAGCAGCCAGAATCGTCGAAGGGGATCTGGGACTTCGTCGAGTACCGCGCGCTCGAGGGGTTCGTCTTCGCCGTCACGCCGTTCAACTTCGCCTCCATCGCGGGCAACCTCCCCACCTCCCCCGCCCTGATGGGCAACGTGGTGCTTTGGAAACCCGCTTCGTCGGCGGTCTACACGGCGTACTGGATCATGAAGCTGCTCCAGGAGGCCGGCCTGCCCGACGGCGTGATCAACTTCCTGCCGGGGCGCGGCGGTCACGTGGGCGACCCGATCCTCGCCTCCGAGCACCTGGCCGGGATCCACTTCACCGGTTCGACGGCCACGTTCCAGGCCATGTGGCGCACCATCGGGAACAACATCGCGAGCTACCGGACGTACCCGAGGATCGTCGGCGAGACCGGTGGCAAGGATTTCGTGTTCGCCCACCCCTCTGCCGACGTGAAGGCGCTGGCCACCGCGCTGGTCCGGGGCGCCTTCGAGTACCAGGGTCAGAAGTGCTCCGCGGCCTCCCGTGCGTACATCCCCGCCTCGATCTGGCCGGCCCTGCGCGAGGAGCTGCTCGGGCAGATCGCCGAGATCCGGATGGGGTCCCCGCTCGACTTCCGCAACTTCATGACCGCCGTCATCGACCGGGGCGCCTACGAGACGATCATGAGCTACATCGACCACGCGAAGAACGCCTCCGACGCGGAGATCATCCACGGCGGGAACGGCGACGACTCGAAGGGCTACTTCATCGAGCCCACGGTAGTCCTGACCACGAACCCGCGCATGAAGCTGATGGAGGAGGAGATCTTCGGTCCCGTGCTGACGATTTTCGTCTACGAGGATGCGAAGCTCGACGAGACCCTCGAGCTGTGCGACGCGACGAGCCCGTACGCGCTGACCGGCGCCATCTTCGCCACGGACCGGAAGGCCATCGTGACGATGATGGCGGCGCTGCGCCACGCCGCGGGCAACTTCTACGTCAACGACAAGCCCACGGGCGCCGTGGTGGGCCAGCAGCCGTTCGGCGGTTCCAGGGCCTCAGGGACCAACGACAAGGCGGGCTCCTACCTCAACCTGATCCGCTGGACTTCCCAGCGCGCGATCAAGGAGACCTTCGTGCCGCCACACCACTTCTCCTACCCGTTCATGGGTGAGGAGTGAGGCAGTCGGATGCGTCCATGCGGGGCCGGGGCGGTGAGCTCCGGCCCCTTTTCTCGTCCCGGATGTTGAGCCGGACCGCGAACGGTGAGAAGATGGAGGGGCAACGGGTGAGGGAGGTCCACTGATGAATGGCAAGACCGTCGCGACGTTCGCAGGCGTGGTGCTCGCGGCCGCGGCCCTGACGGGATGCGGTTCCAAACCAGTTCTCGGCGTGCTCACACCGCTGACGGGCCCGGCGAAGCCGTACGGCCAGTCCATGGAGCGAGCGATGAAACTGGCCCTCGAGCAGGCACGAAAGGACGGCAAGGCGCCTGCGAGCCTTCAGGTCTTCTGGGAGGATTCCGGGTCCACCCCCGAGAAGGCGGCATCGGCGTGCGAGACGCTGATCAAAAAGGACGGCGCGCAGCTCCTCGTCGGCGCCGTGACGAGCGGCGAGGCCAAGGCGCTGCTGCCGATCCTCGACGCGACGAAGACACCGTGCATCTCGCCTTCGGCCTCGGCGCCGGATCTGACGAAGAAGTCGCCGTACTTCTATCGCATCTTTCCGTCGGACGAGCTCGAGGGTGCGACGGCGGCACGGTTCCTGCGCGAGGACATGACCCGGTCGACGGTGGTCATCTACACCGACGACACCGAACATTCTCGCGGGATCGAGCCCGAGTTCCGTCAGGTGTACGAGCAGGTGCTCGGCGGCAAGGTGGTGGGCAGGGTCATCCTGACGGATCCCGCATGGAAGGAAGATTCTGCGGACATCCTGGCCTCCAGCAACCCTCAGGCCGTCTACATCGTCGCCTATGCCGAGCCGACCCTCGAGGTGTTGCGCCACCTCCGTGAGCAGCGGTTCCACGGTACGGTACTGGCGACCTCCGCCTTCTACAACGGCGAGCTGATCGCGAAGAATCCAAAGCTCGTGGACGGCGTGTTCTTCCCTCAGCCGGCATTCGACGTCTCGGATATGCGTCCCGCCGTCCGCTCCTTCGTCGAGGCGTACCGGAAGGCGTACTCGCAGGATCCGGACATCTACGCGGCACACGCCTATGACGCCATGAACCTCGCGATCCTCGTGCTGACCTCGACGAAGACGCTCCAGGGACCGGAGCTCAAGAAGACCCTCCAGTTCGGGATCCAGGGGTTCGTGGGGGTCACGGGAGCGATCCAGTTCGACGACTACGGAGACGTACACCACAACCCGATCATGTACATCATCAAGGACGGCAAGGTGTACTCCTACAAGAAGTACGTCAAGAAGATCCTGCAACGACTCCGCCGGTCGATCCGATCGGGTTCGTGAACGGAGAGCTCCCGGCCCCCGTTCACGTGACGCCTCCCGCCCCGGCGGAGCGGGAGTTTGTGCTAGCGTACTTTCGAGGGTGCGTGGTGATGGAGGTGGGTCATGATCCCGGACTACGTCATCTGCCTCGAATGCGAGTCGCCCGTCTACGTCTTCGAGTGGGAGGACGGCAAGGTCGTGGAGGCCGTCTGCACCGTCTGCGGAAACGAGGATCCGGAGACGTTCGCGACGGAGGACCAGATGGAGGCCCTGGCCTCGGACCGGCGGTGGGACACGCACGATCACGGATGAGGAGTTCCGCCGGAACGGATGGCGGACGAGGGGAGAGCGAACGATGATTCCGATCGTGATGGCCGGCGGTTTCGGGACGCGGATCCGTCCGCTGTCGGCGAACCGCCCGAAGCCCATGCTTCCGGTGGTCAACCGGCCGATGCTCGAGCACGTGCTCCACACCCTGTCAGATGCAGGGTTCGAGGAGGCCGTGCTCCTGCTCTACCACCAGCCCGAGGTGATCAGAGGCCATTTCGGTGACGGCTCGCGGTTCGGGATGCGACTCCAGTACTACACGGCGGACGCGGACTACGGCACCGCCGGTGCGGCGAAGAAGGGTGCCGAGCTCGCTCCGTCGGACAGCTATCTCGTCCTCTCCGGCGACGTGGTCTGCGACTTCGACCTCCGGGCGATCATCGAGGCCCACCGTGCAAAGAAGGCCGAGGTGACGATCACGCTGACGCGGGTGGCGAACCCGCTCCAGTTCGGGATCGTCATCACCGACGAGAACGGCAAGGTCGACCGGTTCATGGAGAAGCCGACCTGGGGGCAGGTGTTCTCTGACACGATCAACACTGGCATCTACGTCCTGGAGGCCAGCGCACTGGAAGCCGTGGACCCCGACACCTCGTTCGATTTCTCCAAGGACCTGTTCCCCAAGCTGCTCAAGGCGGGGCGGCCCGTGTTCGGCACGGTTCAGGAGGGGTACTGGCGGGACGTGGGCGATCCCGACGCCTACATCGCCGTCCATCGCGATATCTGTCAGGGGATCGTCCGCGGGATCAAGGTGCCCGGGGAGCCGCTCAACCTGATCGGCCGGGACGTCCGGGCCGAGGGACCGGTGGACCTGACGGGTGTGGAGCTGCGCGGCACCGTCGTCCTGGGACGGGACGTGGTGGTCGAGCAGGGCGCCAGGCTGGAGAACTGCGTCATCGGTCCGGGTGCCCGGATCGGCGCCAGGGCCGAGATCCGCGGGGCCGTGATCTGGGCGGGCGCCGTCATCGGCGAGGGTACCCGGATCGAGTCCGCCGTGGTCTGTGAACGGGCCGAGATCGGCGAGAAATCGATCCTCGAACCGGGAGCGGTGGTGGCGGACGGGAGCCGCCTGGGCCGCGAGGTCCGGGTCCGCGAGGGCGTCAAGATCTGGCCCCGCAAGATCGTCGAGGACTATGCCACGGTCCACATGAACATGGTCTGGGCGAGCCGGTGGCGCACGTCGGCGTTCGACGAGTCCGCCGTGGTCGGCCTGACGAACTACGAGCTGACCCCGGAGATCGCGGCCAAGCTGGGCGCGGCGTACGGTTCGATGCTGCCCGAGCACGCCGTGATCCTGACCTCCCGCGACGCCCATCCGGCCTCCCGGATGCTGCGGCGCGCCTTCGTCGGCGGCGTGGGATCCGCCGGTGTCGACATCTCCGACCTCCGGATGACGCCGATCCCCATCATGCGGTTCCGCCTTCAGCAGCAGGGCACCACCGAGGTCGGCGGGGTCTTCTTCCAGCAGGTCCACCTGATGGAGGGGATGACGGCGATCCGGTTCTACGACGCAAACGGTTCCGAGATCTCCACCGACGGCGCCAAGAGTATCGAACGCGTCTTCTTCCGGGAGGACTTCCGCCGCGTGGACCACGACCGCGTCGGCGTCATCCACGACCACCCCGCCCTCTTGGAGTTCTACCAGGAGGCGTACCTCGAACGTCTCGACGGCGCCGCGATCCGGGAGCGCAGCTTCCGTGTCGTCGTCGACTACTCCCACTCGTCATCCTCCGTGGTCCTCCCCACCCTCTTGGGACGGCTGGGCGCGAGCCAGGTCTCCCTCAACGCTCAGACCGAGGGAGGGCACCGGGCCCTTCAGGCCGGTGATGTGCAGACGGCCCAGGAGCAGCTCGCGTCCATCGTGCACACCCTCGGCGCGGATCTCGGTGTCTGGATCGAGCCGGGCTCGGAGCGGCTCGTGCTGGCCGACCCGCGGGGGCGGTCCTGGCGGGGCATGGACCTGC
Organism: Thermoanaerobaculia bacterium; assembly: GCA_027067575.1. Taxonomy (GTDB): domain Bacteria; phylum Acidobacteriota; class Thermoanaerobaculia; order Thermoanaerobaculales; family Sulfomarinibacteraceae; genus JAMOVQ01. Next base: position 5,730 of record JAMOVQ010000157.1, read on the forward strand.
TGATGCTCCTGGGCGCCATGCTCTCGAGGATGCCGCTCGA
>JAMOVQ010000158.1 GCA_027067575.1 Thermoanaerobaculia bacterium
ACCCCCTCGGCAACGACCGTTCGCCGGTCTCCCCGCACCGTTCACCGTCTTACCCTTCCCCCTCCCACGCCCCTCTCGGGCCAAGCCGTCTGCGTTCGCCGCCCGGGCACGCCTCCACGGGGCTTGCCCTCCCCTCCGTCGCCGGACCACCCCCGCCCCCACGCCGGCCCGTTCCTCGTGGGGCGCTCGATCGCTGGATGGCGGAGGGCTTCGTTGTGGGGACACTCCCGATCGTGGAGGCCAAAGGTTCTCCGTACCTCCTACCGGGACATCGCTTCGCTCGTCCCTGGGTGGGCGGGTGAGTGGGGTACCAGGTGGGAGCGCCTCGTTTCGGCCGGCGGATCGGTCGGGTTGGAGGACAGTCCCGATCGTGACGGGCTCGGGTTCTCTGGAGCGCCAGCCGGGACGTTGCTTTGCTCATCGCTGGTCGGGCGGGGGTGGAGAAGGTACTGTTTGTCTGCCGAGGAGGGAACATTGTTCTGCTCGTGACCCCAACACCGTCACGGTCACACAGCCATGGCTGCCGGCACGTTCCCCGCTCATCGCATCGGGGGGATCGCTGGCCGGGTCAGGGCGCGGGTGCGGTCGAGGAGGCCGATTTCCTCGGCGGCCCGTGAAGGATCCATGGCGTCCGCTGGGAGGAGAAGGTCGGTACATGTGGCCGCCTTCCTTGGGGAGCTGTTGGCGATCCGCCTGGCCGGCCCGGAGAGCGGCCCGATGAACGGTCTCCTCAACCAGAAAGGCTTGACCGGCCGGTATGGGGTTGGTAGGGTAACGGCCGCCCGTGGGACGGTCGTCCCCGGGACCATCCGGAGGAACGATCCCATGAGCCTGATCAAGAAGCTGGCGAAGCGCATGTTCAGTGAGCCCGAGATGCCGCCCGAGCTCGGACGGAACGAGCCGTGCTGGTGCGGCAGCGGCCGGAAGTACAAGCACTGTCACCTCGAGCGGGATGAGCGCAAGCGTTCCGCGCGCCGCGCCGGGACGTTGAACGGCAGCCAGCCTTCGATGTTCTGATCGGCCGTCCCCGCCGGGGCCTTCCACTTCGGCGCGTCTGCGGGTAGGCTTGGCCCGTGGGAAGCTTCTTCCGTGTCCTCGGAGTGGCTCGCCGTCACTGGGTGTGGCTGGGCGTGGCCATGATCAGCATGGTGCTGGTCGCCTCCTCCACGGTGTTCGCCTACAACCTGATCCGGCCGCTGTACGACGAGGTGCTCGGGCACCGGACCGTGGAGACGACGGCGGGTTCGGCCGTGCCTGCAGAGGTTTCGCGGACAGGGTTCGTCGGCAGGCTCGACCGGATGTCGGCCTCGCTTCGCGAGCGGTTGCGGAGACTTGGAGGCGGGGACCGGCGGACGGTGCTGCTGCTCGTGCTCGCAGCCATCGTCATCAAGAACGTGTTCACGTTCCTGGCCCGGTACTCGGTGGCCCAGCTCGGCCTGGCGACGATCCGGGACCTCAGAGACATGATCTTCGACGCATTGCTCCGCCAGAGCCCGCGGTTCTTCCAGCGGAACTCCTCCGGCGTGATCGTCGCCCGCGTCGTCAACGACGTCCGGATGATTCACGAGGCCCTGGCCGAGCGGATGGGCGACCTGCTCCAGGACTCCCTGACCGTGGTCGCGTTGCTGGCCTACGTGTTCTCCCTGGACTTCAGGCTGGCGGCGGGGACGCTGGTGGTCGCCCCGGTCCTGCTGGCGCCGGTGATCCACTTCTCGCGCCGCCTGAGGAAGCGGTCGCGCCAGTCCCAGGAACGGATGGGCGAGCTGACCTCGATCCTCGACGAGACGATCAAGGGAATCCGGGTGATCCAGGCGTTCGGGATGGAGGCGTTCGTCCGGCGGAAGTTCCGCGAGGCGACCCACCGCCACTTCTGGGCCAACCTCAAGGCCCGGGCGATCCAGGCGGCCAACGCCCCGGTGATGGAGATCGTCGGGGCGTTCGGGGCGCTGGTGCTCATCGCCTACGCCTCGGCCCAGATCCACGCCGGGACCATGACGCTCGGCGACTTCTCGGCGTTCCTCCTGGCGATCTACGGGACGTACAACCCGATCAAGCGGCTCAACAAGTTCAACCTGGCGGTCCAGCAGGCGATCGTCGCCTCCCAGCGCGTGTTCGAGATCGTGGATGCGCCCGTGGAGGTGACCGACAGGCCCGGCGCGGTGGAGCTCGAGAGCGTCGCGGGCGGGATCGTCCTCGACCGGGTGTGGTTCGCTTACGAGGAGGGCGAGTGGGTGCTCGAGGAGTTCACGCTGGCGATTCCCGAGGGGCACACGGTGGCCCTGGTCGGGGCGTCCGGCGCGGGCAAGAGCACCGTCGCGCAGCTGATCCCCAGGTTCTGGGACGTCCAGCGCGGCGCTGTGCTGGTGGGCGGCCGGGACGTCCGGGACGTCACGCTGGCCAGCCTGCGCCGGCATATCGGGATGGTGACCCAGGAGACCGTGCTCTTCAACGATACGGTGCGGGCGAACATCGCCTTCGGCCGCGAGGATGCACCCCAGGAGCGCGTGGAGGCGGCGGCGCGGGCGGCGTACGCCCACGACTTCATCGTGCGGCTCCCCGACGGGTACGACACGGTGATCGGCGAGGGCGGGACGCGGCTCTCGGGCGGGGAGCGCCAGCGGCTGGCCATCGCCCGGGCGCTGTTCAAGGATCCGCCGATCCTGATCCTCGACGAGGCGACGTCGCAGCTCGACACGGAGGCCGAGCGGCTGGTCCAGCGGGCACTGGAGAACCTGATGGCCGGACGGACGACGCTGGTCATCGCGCACAGGCTGGCCACGGTGACGCGGGCCGACGAGATCGTCGTGATGGAACGGGGGCGGATCATCGAGCGCGGGACCCATTCGGAGCTGCTGGAGACCGGCGGGGCGTACGCCCGGCTCGTCTCGCTCCAGGAGCTGGCGTGACGGGGCCGGAAGGCCGGGGAGGGATGGCATGACCGGCACGGAGACCAGGGGGACCATCGCGAGCATGACGGGGTTCGCCCGCGTCGAGGGGGCGATCTCGGACCGGCTCCGGGTCGGGATCGTCGCACGAAGCGTCAACCACCGGTTCCTCGACGTGATGGTGCGGCACGGCCTCAAGGAGGAGCTTCCCGAGCTCGAGGCGCTGGTCCGGGAGACGGTGGCCGCCCGCGTCCGCAGGGGGCGCGTGACCGTCCAGCTCCGGTTCGCGGCGGTCGGTTCGGCCGGCGGCCGTGCGGCGGTCGACACCGGGATCCTCGCCGGGATCGCGGAAGCGGTCACCGAGCTCGAGCTCCCGGGGATCGAACGTTCGGTACGGCTCGGTGAGCTGCTTGCCGTTCCGTCCGTCGTCCGGATCGAGGAGGGCGGGATCGGTCTGACGGAGGCGGAGCTCGGGGGGCTCCGGACGCTCCTCGAAGAGGCGGTCGGCGCCTTCGACGCCATGCGGCGGCGTGAGGCCGAGACCCTCCGCCGCCAGCTCCTGGACGAGCTCGATGCCGTGGAACGGTTCACTGCGTGGCTTGGCGAACGGGTGGAGGGGATCCAGGAGCGGCTCGTGGAGGCCCTGCGGGAGCGCGTTCTGCGGCTCCTCGGGCCCGATGTGGAGCCCGACCCCGCTCGTCTTCTCCAGGAGGCCGCGCTGGCGGCCGACCGGGCGGACGTCCGGGAGGAGCTGGTCCGGCTCGAAAGCCACGTGGCGGAGTTTCGGAGGCGGCTCGACGAGGGTGGTGCGGTGGGAAAGGTTCTGGACTTCCTGTGCCAGGAGTTCAATCGGGAGCTCAACACCATCGGGTCCAAGGCACGGGACGCCGGGGTGGCGGCCCGCCTCGTGGACGCGAAGGCCGCCGTGGAGCGGCTGAGGGAGCAGGTCCAGAACATCGAGTGATCCGGCGGATCTGCCACGAAACCTTTCTGGTACCATTGGAACCAGTATGAGTCGCACGGCGAGCCAGCTCTTCCTCACGGCCGGTGTGGCGTTTGCATTCCTCCCGGTCCAATGGGGCAACCTGTCGGACCTCAGGGATGCCCGGGCGGTCCGGCTGATGGATGCGGCCGGAGGCGCGCTCGACCCTGCGATCGGGCTCGAGAACGTGCAGAAACCCGGCGTCAGGCTTGCCGGTCGGCTCCTGCGGATTCCGTTCACGATGATAGGCCGCTGGGGTGTCCTCCAGGAGCCCGCCGAGGGGTGCGGGCAGTTCCCGACGTGGTGGTGGCTCGCCAGGGTGGAGATCGGGTCGTGAGGACGGTACCGGAGGAGGGGTCGAGATCGGTCGGCGTACGGCACGTTCCGCCGAGGTTGCAACGGCGGATCGCCGTTTCCATCGCGTTCGCGGTGCTCGTCACGCTCCTGCTCTCCGGAATCGCCCTCGTTCTCTCGAAGCGAAGCTCCCTGATCCGGACGATGGAGACCGGAGCGGTGACGTACACCCGCCTGGTCAGCATGCCGGTGACATGGCTGGTGGCCCTCGAACGGCCGTCCGGGAACGAGAGACTGCACAGGAAACTGGCCGAGCTGATGGAGCTGAACCGCGAGGTGGAGAAGATCGTCGTGGCGGACGCGCAGGGGCGGATGGTACTCGAGGCGGACCGGGATGAGGTGACGACCTACCCCGTGGGTTCCGGGGCGCCCGTGATCGAGGATCCCGAGCTGCTCGACGCGATCCGGGGGTTCGAGGTCCGGAGCTGGAGGCTGCGCCGTCCGGGTGGAGGCAGGATCTTCCGGGTGGTTGTTCCCGTGAAGGAGGAGTTTGGACGGCACACCTATGCATTGATCGCCACCTTCGACTACACCATCGTCAACCGGGAGGTGATGCGGACCGCACTGACCACTGTCATGTTCCTCATCGTCGGGCTCGCCATCGCGTACTGGAGCTCGATTCCGCTGGCAAGGGGGATCTCCCAGAGCCTGGAGCGGCTCCACCACGCGGTGACACGGATCGCCGACGGTCACTTCTCCGAACGCGTGGATGTCCGGTCGGAAGACGAGATCGAGGACTTGGCCAGGGCGTTCAACACGATGGCGGAGGAGCTGGAGAAGACGATCGGTGAGCTCCAGGACGCCTACCGCGAGCTCCTGACGCTGGAACGGGCCAAGGACGACATGGTGGCCAACGTCTCGCACGAGCTCAAGACGCCGATGACGGCCCTCCGCGGGTACCTGGAGCTCCTGGCGGAGGGACAGCTGGGTGAGCTGACCCCTGAGGCCTCGAAGGCCGTGGAGGTCTGCCGCAGGAACCTCGGACGGCTGGCAGCCCGGATCGAGGAGATGATGATGGTCGCCCGGGCCGAACGGGGTGGCGAAGCTCTGACGATGGAACCGATCGCCGTGGAGCCGCTCCTCCGCGGGATCGAGGAGACGCTGCTCCCGAGGATCGAGGAAAAGGGGATCACGTTCTCGCTCGAGCTCGCCGAGGGAGTCGGGTCGATCGTCGGCAGTGCGGAGCACATCGAACGTGTCTTCACGAACATCATCGACAACGCCATCAAGTTCACACCGGAGGGAGGGACGATCGCTCTCAAGGCGGAGCCGCAGCGGCGGCGTGGGCTCGATGGTGTGCTGTTCCGCATCGTCGACTCCGGTCCCGGGATCGCCCCGGAACATCTCAACCGTGTCTTTGAACGGTTCTACCAGACCGACCCCAGCGCGAGCAGGCTGTACGGCGGGATGGGGCTCGGTCTGTCGCTCGTGCGGACGATCGTCGAGTCCCACGGTGGGGTGGTCTGGGCGGAGAGCCGTCGCGGAGAGGGGGCGGCATTCCTCGTATGGCTGCCGCTCGAGGGGCGGACACCGTCCGGCGCGCACCGGCGGATCGAGCCGAAGAACGGGCAGGGTGATAGAATGGAGGACCCGGCCGGACGGAGGGAGGTCAGACGCAGTGGCGCGGATCCTAGTGGTCGATGACGAGCCTGACGTGGTGGCCCTGGTGCGGACGATCCTCGAGGCGGAGGGCCACAGGGTCCAGACCTCGACTCACGGCAAGGGTGCATTGGGAGCGATGCTGATCGATCCCCCCGATCTCCTGATTCTCGATCTCATGATGCCCGAGCTCGACGGGTTTCAGATGCTGAAGCTCCTCCGGATGGACGACAGGACCGCATCGGTTCCCGTCCTCATCCTCTCTGCCAGAAGTCAGACGCAGGACCAGATCGGTGGCCTCCAGGCGAGGGCGAGCGCCTACATCTGCAAGCCGTTCTCACCGAAGGACCTGGTCAGGGAGGTCCGGAACCTGCTCGGGGAAGCGGACGGTCGGCCCGATGCCTGACGAGGGCGTGCCGCTCCCCCGGGACGTGGTCGAGCTCCAGACGGAGCTCCTTCAGTGCCGGGCGAACCTGTACGACACGGGTACGGGGCTCCCATCGGTTGCCATGGTGCTCGACCGGGTTCGCCGGATGCTCGACGAGGAGGACACGATCCGGGTCTTCGTGATCCGGATCGAACAGGAGCAGAGCCTGGAGGCGAGCGTCGGCTGGGAGGCGTATGACCGGGTCCTCGCCCTCGTGGCGTCGTACCTCCGGGAGGTGCTCTCCTTGCACGGCAAGGGACGGGCGGTGCTTGCCGTCGACGCCGTCAGGGGCGACCGGTTCGTCATCTTCGTCATGGGACGGCGCCACGGCCAGGATCTGGCCGATGCGTTGCATGGGCCGGTCCCGGTCGAACCCGTGGAGGGGGACGGAGGAGCGGAGGAGATCCGGCTCCGGGTCGGGCAGGGGACGATCCGGAGAGATCCCATCCTCAGGATCGAACGGTGCATCTATGCAGGGATCGAGGAGGCGCTCAACGACTTCGAGCGCCGTGGTGAGGAGCTCGATCTCGAGCGGCGGAACGAGCTGACCCGCGTACTCAGGGAACGGTCGATTCGTATCCTGTTCCAGCCGATCCTCCGTCTTCCCCAGCGGACCATCGTGGGGTACGAGGCGCTGTCCCGGGGGCCCGAGGGCAGCTATCTCGAGTCGGCGGACAACCTGTTCGGCTTCGCGGAACGGGAAGGGGTCCTCGGGGAGCTGGAACGGCTGTGTGTCGAGAAGGCGCTCGGCGCCGCTCACCGGCTGCCACTGGGATCCAACCTGTTTATCAACCTCTCCTACATTGGCCTGGATTCCTTGGATGACGCACGGGGTGGACTCGGTCACCTGGTCCGCCAGGCGGGCTGGTCGCCGCGGGAGTTCGTTCTGGAGATCACGGAACGGGCCTACGCCCGCGACCCGGAGAAGGTCAAGCGTCAGCTGTCGGATCTGAGGAGGCAGGGGTTCCGGATCGCCATCGACGACATGGGCACGGGGTACAGCTCGCTCAACATCGTCGCCGACCTCCAGCCGGACTACATCAAGCTGGACCGGATGCTCGTCAGGGACCTCCACCACGAGCCGATCAAGCGGAACCTCGTCCAGGCGATCACGGGATTCGCCCGGAGCAGCCAGTCCCTGATCATCGCCGAGGGCGTGGAGAAGGGCGAGGAAGCGTCGGTCCTCCAAGAACTCGGGGTGCATCTCCTCCAGGGGTTCTACTTCGGGCGGCCACGCTCCATGGGCTGAGCCGCACCGGCGGGTCCCGTTTTCAGCTCGGCGAGCTGGGCGCCGATGAGTGCGGTCAGGATGAGTCCGGCTCCGGCCAGCTGGAGCGGTCCCAGGCGCTCGCCGCCGAGCACGCGGCCGAACAGCGCGGCGAACACGGGCTCCATCGTCAGGATCAGCGCCGTTGCAGCGGCAGAGATGTGCCGCTGGACGGCCGTCTGGATGAAGAAGGCGAGCGCCGAGGCCACGAGTCCGGTCAGGGCGAGCGCAAACCAGACGGTCCGCGGCGGGAGCTCCACGGGGGCCGTGAACGGCCACGCAACGAGGAAGATCACCGCGCATCCGACGATCTGGGCCGCGGCCAGGGCCCGCGCTTCGTACCGCGGGGAGAACCGCGCCAGGAGTGCGATGTGGAGCCCGAACGCCACCGCGCACCCCAGCGTCATCAGGTCGCCACGGTTGAGGGGTTCCGCGCCCGTCCCCGAGAGCAGCGCCATACCAGCGAAACTCACCGCGACGGAGATCCAGACCGCGGGGCGGTGGCGCGTGCCGTTGACGATCCGGTCGGCCACGGGGGCGAGCACGACGAACAGCCCGGTGATCAGGCCCGAGTTCGAGGCGGTGGTGAACCGGAGCCCCCACGTCTGGAGCAGGTACCCGGCGGCCAGGACGAGCCCGATCCCGGCGCCGGTGATCAGGGTCCTCCGGTCGAGGCGGCGTCCCCACACCGCGAGCACCGCGGCGGCGGCTACGAGGAACCGGACGGCCAAGAACGGGACGACCCCCCAGACGGCCACGGCCTCACGGACCACGGTGAACGTCCATCCCCAGACGGCGGTGACCCCGACGAGCAGCAGGAACGCTTCGATCCTTCGCACCGTGCGATGGTACCCCGGCGGCGGGCCGGCTGCGCTACCATCGCCCAGGGCCGCAGACGGCGGCATGGAGGCACGATGACGCGACGGACGGTGTGGGCGGCGGTTGCAATCCTTGTGGTGGCGGTCACGGGGTCGCCGTGTACGAACATCCTGGTGACCTCGGGCGCGAGCGTGGACGGGTCGGTGTTCGTGGCGTACGCCTCGGACTCCCACGAGTTCTACGGCGACCTGTATTTCGCCGAGGCGCGGGACAACCCGCCCGGTGCCATGCGGGAGATCATCGACTGGGACTCGGGGGAACGGCTGGGCGAGATCCCGGAGGCGCCCCATACCTTCCGGGTCGTGGGCCTGATGAACGAGCACCAGCTCATGCTGGGCGAGACGACGTTTGGAGGGCGGAAGGAACTGACCGGCCCGTCGGGGATCATCGACTACGGCAGCCTGATGTACCTCGCGCTGGAGCGTGCCAGGACGGCCCGTGAGGCGATCCACGTGATGGGGGAGCTCGTGGAACGGTACGGGTACGCCTCGTCGGGCGAGTCGATCTCCGTGGGTGACCCCAACGAGGCGTGGGTGTTCGAGATCGTGGGCAAGGGGAAGGGCGAGATGGGCGCCGTCTGGGTGGCGCTCCGTGTGCCCGACGGTGAGGTCTCGGCCCACGCCAACCAGGCCCGGATCCGGACGTTCCCGCTCCACGACCCCGGCCGGTGCCTGTACGCGCCAAACGTCATCGAGTTCGCCCGGACGAAGGGATGGTACTCCGGGCCGGACGAGGCGTTCTCCTTCGCGGACACCTACGCGCCCCTGGACTTCGGCGGGATCCGGTTCTGCGAGGCCCGGGTGTGGAGCGTGTTCCGCAGGGTGGCCCCGTCGCTCGGGCTCGGGGTGGAGTACGCCGACGGACGCCATCCGGAGAAACGGCTGCCGTTTTCGGTCCGTCCCGACGAGAAGCTCGGCGTGGCCGATGTGTTCGGCCTGATGCGAGACCACTTCGAGGGCACGCCGCTCGACCTCTCGCGGGGGGTGGGCGCCGGGCCGTTCCACTGCCCGTACCGGTGGCGCCCGCTGACCTGGAAGGTCGACGGGAAACGGTACGTCAACGAGCGAGCGATCTCCACGCAGCAGACCGGCTTCTCCTTCGTCAGCCAGGCCCGGGCGACGCTGCCCGACCCCATCGGAGGCGTCCACTGGTTCGGCGTGGACGACACATACTCCACCGTGTACGTTCCCGTCTACTGCGGAGTGGAGCGTGTCCCCGGGCCGTACGCGAAGGGCGTCGCCGATCTCCACCACTTCTCCTGGGACTCGGCGTTCTGGGTGTTCAACTGGGTCGCCAACTTCGCCTACTCACGGTACGAGGACATGATCGGTGACATCCAGCGGGTGCAGCGGCAGCTCGAAGGGGAGTTCCTCGCCGCCCAGCCTGGCGTCGAGGCTGCGGCGCTCGAACTCCATGGGCGTTCGCCGCGGCTCGCCAGGGAGTACCTGACGCGGTACTCGGTGGCGCAGGGACGCCGGACAGTGGACCGGTGGCGGAAGCTGGGAACGGACCTCCTGGTGAAGTACATGGACGGGAACGTCAAGGACAGCCAGGGGAAGGTCACCCACCCACCGTACCCGGAGGACTGGTACCGCCGGATCGCGGCGGAGGACGATGGGTTCCTCAAGATGCCTCCCGAGAAGGACGCGGAGTGAGGCAAGGCGGCCCGTCCGGCCCGTTGGGCCGGCGGAACGGTGCACATCGAGGCAGGGCCCGTGGCGGGCCGCCTGGAACACGGCTCCGGGGAGGCGCCGGCGGTGCTCGAACAGCTCGAAGATTGGGCCGTCATCACCGGTGGCAGCATGGGGTGCATGTCCCGGGAGCGACTGGATTCCCGCGGGATCCGGACGGTCATGACCCGTGCGGTGACGGTTGACGCGGCCGCCGGGAAGCGTCTCGGGCTCAGCGCACGCTGATCCGGACCGTGGCGTCGTCCGCGTCGACGGCGATCTCGAATCCGTCGTCGAGCACGGTGAGCGCGGACCGCATCAGGGTGGCATCGACGGTCCGGCCGTTCCAGCGGCCCAGGGTCCGGGACAGCCGGCCGATCGGGATCGAACCGTGGACCGTCGCATCGGGCGCACGGACGTCGAGGACGAGCAGCCGGCCCCGTTTGGCCACTCGCACGGTGGCCTCGTCCGTCTCGACAGAGACGAGCTCGGCGTCGGGGCAGCGTGCGAGCCCTGCCAGCGCCGAGCGGATCGCCGGGAGCGCCGCACGGATCTCCTCGGGCACGGGCTCGCCGGGCAGCGCCGAGGAGGAGACCGCGGACGCTGCGAGACGGACCGCCGCCATGGGGACTGGAATCCACAGGCGATGGGCCTCACCGGTTCCTCCCGCCATCCGGACATCCACGACGAGCCAGTCCATGATCGTTCCGGCGACGGCGATCCCGGCGAGGGCCGCCACGAGGACGATCCCAACCGTGCGGAAGCGGCGCGAGTATTTCGGGCTCATGGGAACCTCCGGGGGAACGGGGCGGCCCCGGAGGGCCGCCCCTGGTGCGCGATCACTCGACCCAGATCCGAACGTCGGCGTCCGTCGACCGGACCGTCACGAGATCACCGTCCGGAAGGGACGCCAGGGCGGCGAACAGCGGTTCCAGATCGAGGCGGTTCCCCTCATCGAACTTCAGGCTTCCGAGCACGGCCGAGGGGACGGTGACGTCCACCGTCTCCGCCTCGTCTCCCGGCTCGGACTTTTCCGCCACGTGGATCCGGATCGTCCCGCCCTTCTTGGAAACCGTCACGTCCGCGTCCTCGGCGTTGACCGTCACGAAGTCGCCGTCGGGGGCCTGGCGGACCGCATCCATCAACTTCGGCCAGTCGATCTCCGCATCGTCGATGTCCAGGTCGACGACCCCGCCTTCGAGGCCGTCGATCGAGATGGCGCCCATGATGCTCCGGATCATGTCCAGGGGCAGCCGGACATTCACCGTCGCGTGCTCGCCGCCGTGCTCTGCGACGTGGACGTTGAGCCACCGGACCGGCTCCGCGGCCATGGCGGCGATTCCGATCAGTGTTGCTGCCACGAACCCTGCGATCGTTCTTCCTCGCATCGTCGACCTCCTTCGTCTCCGTCTTCACCATGGGTAACGGAACGCGGCGGCGGAAGGTTCTCGGCACTGCCCGAGATCACCGAGCGGCCGGCGGATCTCCATGAACCCGGCATGAACGCGTCCGGAGGCCGAGGGCGGCCCATCCGACGGCGCCGGCGGCCACGGCGAAGAAGAGCGACCACAGGTGGGTGGCGAACCCGGTGGCCGCGGCCTCGTTGGCCGGAATCCCCAGCGCCACGAACCCGGCGGTCCACCCGGCCTCCAGGGTGCCGACGTTGGCGACGAGGTTGAGCGGCACGAGGTTGGCGATGGAGGCGGCGGCGGATCCCGCCACCGTCACGGCCAGGGGCCACCGGTGGCCCATGCCGGCCAGCAGCACCCAGGTCAGCAACCACACGGCGCCCCAGACCGCCAGGGAGAGGCCGGCCGCCGCGGCGAGTCTTCCGGGCCGGCGTGCAAGACCGTGCAGGGCCGCGCGAAGCCGGCGCACCTTCCGTGCGATCCTCCGGGCTTCCAGGCCCCGGGCTGCGGCGCAGCGGCGGGCGAGACGGTACGCGGTCTCCGCCAGGACCGGCAGGATGAGGAGCGGGACCAGCAGCAGGATGGCGGCGCCCAGGGCGGTGGTGGAGCCACGGGCCAGCCACAGGAGCGAAACGGTCCCCCAGACGCCCAGAGCCGCGAGGTCGAACGCCCGGGCCGCGACCAGGACGGCAACCCCCGTGGCCACGGGCACCCCCGCGTGGCGGCGGAGGAGCCAGGGCAGGACGAGCTCGCCGCTCCGGAACGGAAGGAACAGCGCAGCGACCCGCCCTGCGGCCGTGATCGCCCACGCCGTCCCGGGCCCCGGCGGGGAATCCGGGAGCAATACCCTCAGCCGAAGGCCGCGGAGCAAGAGCATGACGGCGTGGATCGCCAGCGCCGCCGCCACGGCGCAGGGACGGGTGGTGCCGAGCAGCCGGACGATGCCACCCGGGCTCGCGATCCGAAGCAGGAACACGACGAGCACGACGGCGCCCAGGGCGCTGGCCACCCGCAGGACGTGCCGCTGCGCGTCAGCCGTCATCGCCGCGCCGGTCTCGGGAACGGACGAGCATCTCTTCGATCAGCCGCCGGTTGACCGCGATCAGGTCCGCCACCACGCCGACGACCCAGATCTGGCCCGCGACCACCACGAGGATGACCGCGAGGATCAGCGACTGGATGTGCCCCGAAGGGGAGTCGCCCGCCAGGTACAGGGCGAGGAACCGGACCATCAGCGCCAGGCCCGCGAGCCCCGGGATGAGGGCGAGCCGCACGAAGATCCGGAGCGGGTTGTAGAGCACCACGATGCGGGCCAGGCTCTCCAGCGAGCGGAGCACATAGCCGAGGTTCGAGCGGAACAGGCGGGACGGCCGCCGCTGGCCCGGGTTGACGCGGATCGGGACCGAGACGACCCGAAAACCGGCCTCACCGGCCTGGAGGATCGTCTCCAGCGTGTAGGTGAACCGGGTGAAGACGTTGAGCCGGAGCGCGGCCTCCCGGGAGATCGCCCGGAACCCCGAGGTGGCGTCGGTCACGGAGGTGCCGGAGAGGCGCCGGACCACGGCGGTCCCCAGCCGCTGGAGGAGCTTCTTGACGGGCGAGAAGTGGGGGATCGTCGCCACCTGCCGGTCGCCGATCACCATCTGGGCCTCTCCCGCGAGGATCGGGGCCACGAGTTTCGGGATGTCACGAGCGTCGTACTGGTTGTCCGCATCGGTGTTGACGATGACGTCCGCGCCCCGGCGCAGGGCCTCGGAGATGCCCGTGGCGAACGCCACCGCGAGCCCCCTGTGGACGGGAAGCCGCACCACGTGCGCCCCGTGGCGCCGGGCTACCTCGGCCGTTCCGTCGTCGGAGCCGTCGTCGACGACGAGGACCTCGAGCTCGTCGAACCCCTCGACTTCCCGGGGAAGGGCGTCGAGGGCCTCGGGCAGGTTCTCCTCCTCGTTCCACGCGGGGATCTGGATGACGAGCTTCACGCCACACGCCTCCTTCGCCGCCGGGGCAGCGCCATCGCCAGCAGGATGCCACACCCGGCCACCACCGGTCCCAGCTGCCACGGGTCGAGGCGGGGGGCGAACAGGACCTCGTGGCGACCCGCCGGGAGCAGGACCCCGAGGAACAGGCCGTTCACCGTGATCCGCTGCGCGGGACGCCCGTCGACCTCGACCGCGACGATGGACGGCGAGGCGGGGATCGAGGAGACGAGCAGGCCCGGTCCGGGCATCGTGACGGTGGCCGTGACCGTGGCGCCACGGACCTCCGGGGTGCCGACGGTGCCGCGGTGGAGCGGGGGAAACTCCGGAAAGATGTCGGCAGGAACGATGGCGGTCCGGGAGAGGTCGATCGGCGGCTCGGCGCCGAGCAGCGTCTCCAGGGAACCCGAGACGGCCGAGCCGACGGTCCAGAGGAGCGGCAGGGCGTTGCGGTTCTCCCAGATCCGGAGGTCCGGACCGTCGTGGGCCACGGCGTAGCCGGACGTGTCGAGGGAGAGGACCAGAGCACCGTTCCGCGGCCGGCCGTCGACCGTCAGCGGGCCGGCCACGTCCCCGGGCCCCGGAGCCGTCCAGAACGAGAGGTTCCCGGTGACCTCGTCGCACCGGATCTCGAGCTCCAGGGGCCTCTCCGGCAGGCAGCGAGGGAGATCGAGCCAGAGAACGCCTCCCCCGTTCTCCGCCCCTGCGGTGCGCGTCCATCCCGCCACCGGCGCGCCTTCGCCGTCGGCGAGATGGATCCGGAACCTGGCGGAGGCGTCACCGTCGAGACGCAGGTTGAGACCGAGCCGGGAGCAGCCCGGCGGAAGGACGACCTCCTGCTCGATCCGGGTGCCCCGCCGGAGCGGGCCGAGCGATCCGCGGCGCGGGCCCGTATCCACGGTCCGTTCGTCCATTGCGTACTCCACGAGGTGGTACGCCGGCGGTTCCAGGACCCACCGCGCCCCCAGCGCCGCCAGGTAGGGGTGTAGGAGGTCGATGGTCGCGCCGTTGAGGACGATGCGCCTCGCCCTGGGCTCCCACGACTGCGGGTCGATCCTCTGGATCAGTCTGCGGTATCCAGCCAGGGAGGCAAACCGGGAGCGGATGTCGTAATAACCGAGCGCCGCGGGCGTGTCCGGGGGCATGGTGTGGAATAGCGGCGCGATCCGGTCGCCGGGATGAACGGCGTCGGCGAGCCATGCGAGTGCGGGGGTGGCCCCGAGGCGGGCCTCGTCCGGGCGGAGGAACGTCGTCAGGTGGCCGGCGAGCAGGCCCTGCTGGAGGACGATCGCCGTCACCACGATCACGGCGCCCAACCGGGCCGTCCGGACGGAAACGAGGCGTTCGAGAGCATCCCACCCCGCTCCTGCGAGCACGGCACCGGCGAGGGCCAGCACGGGCGTGAGCCGCAGGGCCGAGACGTGGCCAAATCCGGGAAGGAACCGGACAACCCTGCCGGCAGGCGCCCACGCGATGGCCGCCACAACGGCCGCCGCGATGGTGGTCCAGAAACCGCTGTGGTTCCGCCGCCGTGCCACGCCCATCAGGGCGAGGGCGAGCACGATGGGACCGATGGCGAGGCAGAGATCGTGGAACGCGACGGCTTCGAGTCCCTCGGGCGGTGTGAACGTCCCGGTTCTCGGATCGCCGAAGCGGAACGGATCGACCAGCATTGCGATCAGACGTGTCCCGAGAGCGGGATCGAGGACCTCACCACGGAGCAGGCCCCAACCCGCGGCCGAGCGCAACCACAGAAGGATGGAGGGCAGGAGGATCGCCGTCCCTGCGCCTGCTGCGATCCCGGCCGTGGCGATTCGTCGAGGGCTGGGTCGGCCTCCCGGGTATCCTTCGATGAGACGGATCGCCGACCACGCCACGGCGAGCCAGAGGCCGGCCACCGTGGGCCCTGGGGCACCGCCCGCCAGAAAACCGAGCCAGAGAAGGCCGAACAACGCCGTGGCATGCCGTGGTGCGGTGGGGTCGAGCGCCCGGTCCAGACCCCAGATCGCCAGGGGAAGGAGGGCCGCCGTTCCGCCAGCTGGCCAGAGCCAGCCCCCGACCATCGGCCCCGAGAGGGCGTAGCCGGCCGCGCCGATCACGGCGCCGGCCGGTGCGGTTCCGAGCCGGCCGAGGAGGAGCCAGCAGCCCCAGAACGCCACGAGCAGACGGAGGAGCACGATGGCGCCGGAGAGCCGGGTCTCATCGATCCAGGGCAGCAGGGGGGCAACCGTCGGCGACAGGATCCCCGCCGA
This sequence comes from Thermoanaerobaculia bacterium, assembly GCA_027067575.1. Lineage (GTDB taxonomy): Bacteria > Acidobacteriota > Thermoanaerobaculia > Thermoanaerobaculales > Sulfomarinibacteraceae > JAMOVQ01. The sequence continues at coordinate 15,701 of JAMOVQ010000158.1, forward strand.
CCAGACCAGCCACCCCGGCCCCCCGCACGCCAGATACGGGTTCCACAGGGCCGTGGCAAACCCGGTGCGGCGGGCCATGAGCTGGAGGGGGAGCACGGCAGTTGCCGCCTCCTCGAGGTCGGGGTTGGCGACCTCCACAGGGGGGTGCACTGCGCGCCACGGGGAGGCGTTGGCCACGGTGTCCAGCGGACTGATCACCCTCCCGAAAAACAGGGAGGGGAAGAAGACGACCACGACAGCCAGCAACGCCGCACCTGCGGCGAACGCCGGGAACCGGCCCTTGCCCATAGATGGATTATGGCAGATCAGGGGTCACGGACGATCGTCCGAGGGACGCCCCTCCCCCGCCCACCGGAAATGGTGCAGGATGCGCCAGGCGTGGAGACAGTCGCTGGCCTCCGGCCGGCCCGAGAACCGCGCCGTGCGCGGAAAGTGGTGGATGACCAGCGGGTCGCCGGATGGTCCAGCACGGTCCGTGACGATCCCGATGTGGTTCGGCCATCCCGATCCCGAGAGCGACCAGATCACGATGTCCCCAGGCAGCCAGTCACGGTCCACCGGGAGGCTCAGGGCGTGACGCGACAGGAATACCGCGAGGTTGGCCACGCGACGGTGATCGATGCTCGGGTCCGGCCGCTTGATCCCGTACGCGGCCGGGGTGGCCAGGATGTCCTCGTGGACGAGCCGCTGGAGGTCGAGCCCGGCGTGGCGGAACGCGCGGACCACCACGTCCGAGCACACACCGACGTCCCAGCCGGGATCGCCGCCCGGGTATGTCAGCCGGATCCAGGAACCGTCGTACCGGGGTGCATGGACGACGGACCGGCGGGCGCCTTCGAGGATGCGGATGCCCATCGCGCCGGGTCCGGTCCGGTCTGGTGGCGGCGTTCCCGCCGCGACACAAGCAACGAGCACGAGAAGGAGCGCGACAGCCCCGGTTCCTCCGGGGAGTCTGTCGCGCTCCCGTTTCTCCGTTGCGCTCATCCGGCAGTGTTCAGCCGACGGCGACGGGCGCCTCCGACTCCCAGACGCCGTGGACGTTGCAGTACGAGGTGGCGATCAGAGTGCCCGGTCCGTCGATCTTGAGCGAGAAAACCGCCTTCGGATCGGCGTACACCGGCCCCTGGTTCGGCCCCTTCGCCGACTCGCCGTGAGCCTGGAACGTCGCCCGGCCTACATGGTGGATGAACGCGCCCTTCTCGGGACGGAAGTACAGGTCGATCCAGGCGATGAAGTGCTCGGTCGTGTTCGGGTGGGGGATCTCCTTGCCCACCGTCACAGTCACATCGAACGCCTCGCCTGCCGTCACCGTCCCCGGTGCGTCAATCACCGGCACGTGCTTCTCGCCCTTCCAGTCCGCCGACTTGATCTGCTCTCCGAATCCCATCGTGACCTCCCGCTCTGATTTCCGGCGCCCGGGGCGCCCTCGTTCTCGTTCCCACATCATAACGCCCAAGTATCCCCCCGCATTCCACAAGAAAGGGCACGGGCGAACGACAGACAGTTTTCCCTCCCGTGGTGAACCGGCGGGCGGCTCCCGCGCATTGCGCCCCGGGCGGGCGCCGTCCGGTGGCGTGTGGCATCATGTCGGCGGTGGCGAGGCCGGGCCGGGCGGTCCGGGCGGAAGGGAGCGTTGGCATGGTGGTGGGCTGGGAGTCGAAGCGGTACGACGTGGCAGTGGTCGGTGCGGGCCCCGGGGGGTACGTGGCGGCGCTGCGCGCGGCGCAGCTGGGGAAGCGGGTGGTGCTGGTCGAGCGGCGGGAGCGTCTCGGCGGCGTGTGCCTCAACGAGGGGTGCATCCCGTCCAAGGCGCTGATCCACGCGGCGGACCTCGCCTGGGAGGTGCGGCACGCCTCGGCCATGGGGATCGAGGTGGACGGCCTCCGTGTGGACGTGGGCCGGCTCGTTGCCTGGAAGGACGGGATCGTCGAGCGGCTGACGGGCGGGGTGGCGTTCCTGTGCCGGAAGGCCGGCGTGGAGGTCGTCCGCGGCGAGGCCCGGCTGACGTCGGAGAGGACGCTGCTCGTGGAGACGGCGGAGGCGCCGCTGGAGATCGAGTTCGGGGCCGCCATCCTCGCCACGGGCTCCTCGCCCATGGAGATCCCGGGGTTCGAGCCCGACGGCGAGCGGATCGTCGGGCCGCGGGAGGCGCTCTCACCCGTGGAGATCCCGGAGCGGCTCGTGGTGATCGGGGCGGGGTACGTCGGGCTCGAGCTCGGGACGGTGTACGCGAAGCTGGGCTCGAAGGTGACGGTGGTGGAGATGCTCCCCGAGCTGTTTCCCGCGCTGGACCGGGACGTGGCGAAAGTGGTGGAACGGCGGCTCAAGAAGCTGAAGATCCGGCTCCTGCTCGGCCACCGGGCCGCCGGCTTCGAGCCCGGCGGGCCGTCCACGGTGGTGGCGGCGCCGGAGTCCGGGGCACCGGTCCGGCTTGAGGCCGACCGCGTGCTCGTGGCGACGGGGCGCGTGCCGAACTCCTCGGGGATCGGGCTGGAGGCGGCCGGCGTGGCCACGGACGGCCGCGGTTTCGTGACGGTCGATGCGCGCCAGGAGACGAACGTGCCCGGGATCTTCGCCATCGGCGACCTGACCGGCGGGACGCTGCTGGCCCACGCCGCTTATTGGCAGGCGAAGACCGCCGCGGAGGTGATCGCCGGGGAGCCGGCCGCCTTCGACCACGTGGCGATTCCGGCGGTCATCTACACGGATCCCGAGGTCGCGTGGGCCGGGTTCGGGGAGGCGGCCGCCCGTGCTGCGGGGCACGACGTGGTGGTGGGGAGCTTCCCGCTCAGGGCCTCGGGCCGGGCCATGACGCTGGGCTCGGTGGACGGGTTCGTCAAGGTCGTGGCGGAGCGGGAGAGCGGCCTCCTGCTGGGGGCGGTGGCCGTCGGGCGGGGGGTTTCCGAGATCATCACCGAGGCGGCCCTCGCGTTGGAGATGGGCGCGTCCCTGGAGGACGTGGCGGGCACGATTCACCCCCACCCGACGCTCTCCGAGGCACTCGTGGAGGCGGTGGAGGCCGCCATGGGAAAGGGCGTCCACGCCTGACGGTGCCGGCGGTCAGGGCGTGGCGGTGCCCGGCGCGGGCGGTGCACCGTCTTCGGGGCGCACGTCCTCGAACCGGATCTCCGCCTCGAACCACCGCCTGAGGAAGAGCACCTTCGCGAGGCCCTGCGTGACGATGTGGCCGACGGAGAGGACCGGGCCGACGCGCCGGTACTCCACGCGCACGTGGAGCGCCTTGAGCGGCTTCGGCGGGTTGAGGACGTCGCCCTCCAGCCACAGGGGTTCGAGACTGGTGGCGTCCCAGACGATGGTGCCGTCGAGGATCCCCGGGTCCTTCTCGTGACCGGAGGCGGGGGCGATCCGGCACCGCGCCTCGCCTCCGGGCCCCGGGGGGAGCGGTTCGAACCGGTACGCCTCCCGGTGGGCGGCGTCGGGTGGGACGAACTCGGCCTCCGGCTCTCCGCCGTCGCCGTCCCGAGCCGTCTTCCCGGCCTTCTCGTTCTTCTCGTCGAGGATCCGCTGGAGCTTCTCCGTCCGGTCCTTCCCGTCCCGGAGGAGGCGGACGGCCCGCCGCACGACGGTGCCATCCTCCCGGCGGAGGGCCTCGATGACGGCCTCCGTCTCGTGCCGGCCCTTGCCGTTGGTCTTCTCGATGACAACACGGTCGACGGTCCGCCAGGAACGGATCGCCGCCGATTCCTCCGGCGTCTTTGCCGATCCGAGATGCTCGAGAACCGTCGCCGGGGGCGTGTCGGCGGCCCACGCCGCGGGTACGGCGAGGAACGCTGCGGCCAGGGCGAGGGCCCGGAGGGTGTGTGGCGCCATCACCGGGGATTATGGACCATCCCGCGTCCCCGGTGTTTGGCGTGCGGGCGAGGCTGTGGCACCCTGACCGCCGGAGGACGGCGATGACGATCCACTTGGCGGTCATTCTCGTGTACCTGGCGATCCTGGTCGGGATCGGCGTGTGGGCCTCGCGGCGGGTCAGCTCGCAGGAGGACTTCTCCGTGGCGGGCCGGACTCTGCCGGTGCCCGTGCTGTTCGCGACGCTCCTGGCGTGCTGGATCGGCACGGGCTCGATCTTCGGCAACGCCGAGAAGACGTACGAGACGGGGATCGCCGCGTGGATCCTGCCGATCGGCGAGCTGCTGGGGATCGCGGCGCTCTGGTTGCTGGCCCACCGGGTCCGGCGGCTGGAGGTGCTGTCGGTGCCCGACATCCTCGAGGCGCGGTACAACGCGACGGCACGGGTGCTGGGGACCATCGCCCTCGTCCTCGCCTACACCACCATCGTCTCCTACCAGTACCGGGCCGCCGCGCTGGTCATCCGCCTGGCCATGCCTTCCCTGGACCCGCGTCTCGCCGTTCCCGTGGTCGCGGCGTTCGTCATCCTGTTTACGGCGCTGGCCGGGATGTTCTCCGTGGCGTACACCGACGTGGGGAACGGGACGCTGATGATCCTCGGGCTCCTGATGGCGTTCCCGATCTTCTTTGCGAAGGCCGGTGGGATCGACGGGATCAGAGCGGCGCTGCCCGCCAGCCACACCACGGCGTTCGGTCCGATCGGCGGCGTGGAGGCGATCGGGTATCTGCTGCCGCCGTTCCTCCTGATTCTCGGCGACGCCAACATGTACCAGCGGTTCTTCTCGGCGCGCTCCGAACGTTCGGCGCGGTGGGCGATCCCGCTGTTCTTCGTGGGGGTGGCCCTGGTGGAGTTCCTGATCATCGGTTCGGCCTGGGCGGGGTCGGCGCTCCTTCCCGATCTGCCGAACCCCGGTGCGGTGATCCCCGCCGCGGCGCAGGCCGTGTTGCCGCCGTTCCTCGGCGCGGTGCTCATGGCGGCGATCATGGCGATCATCCTGTCCACCGCGGATTCGTTCCTCCTGATTCCTTCGACGACGTTCGTCAACGACGTGTGGGTCCGGTTCTTCCGCAAGGGGGCGAGCCAGAAGGAAATCGTGCGCGTCTCCCGTATCGTGGTGGTGCTGTTCGGGCTGTGGGCTCTGTTCCTGTCGACCCTCTCGGACCGGTTCCTCGACGTGGCCCTCTACGCGTACACGATCTACGGCGCCGCCATCACGCCGGCCATCGTCGCCTCGTTCTTCTGGCGCAGGGTCACCGCGGCGGGTGCGGTGGCCTCCATCGGAGCGGGGACGGCGGTGACCGTGGCGTGGAAGGCGCTGGGGTACGAGGCGCAGGCCCCGCGCTGGCTGGGGTTCCCCCAGGGGTTCGGCCTGGACGCCGTGCTCCCGGCGATCCTCGTCTCGGTTGCGGCGCTGGTGCTCGTCAGTCTGGCAACACCGCCATCCCCGGCGGAGAAGGTGAGGCGGTTCCTGTGACGATCTGGATCCGGTTCTGCCCGCGACGGAGGGCCGCCGCCACGGCGATCCTCGCCGTGGCGGTTCTTCTGGCAGCCTCGTGCACGACGGGTGGAGGCGATCTCCGGAAGGTGCGTCCCACGGTCACCAACTCCCTGGTCGGCCCCCCCCGGGCCCGGCCCGTGCAGTCGCCGTATGGCGCCGTGGCCGCGTGTTCCATCGAGGCGGCCCGGGCCGGGGCGCAGGTGCTCGCGGAAGGCGGGAATGCCGTCGATGCCGCGGTGGTGACCGTCCTCGCCCTCGGGGCGACGGATCCGGCCTCACTGGGGCTGGGTTCGGATGTTGTCATGACGATCCACACCGCGGACGGCCGGGACGTGGTGCTCGACGCCCCCTCCTTCGTCCCGTTGCGGGTCAGGCCGAAGAGGCTCCAGGAGGTGACGAAAGAAAAATATCGCTGGGGGGATCGCTGGGGACGGGTCGGGACGACGGTGCCGACCGGGCTCGCCGTGCTCGGGACGGCCCTCGAGCGGTACGGAACCCTTCCGTTCGCCGAGGCAGTGGCTCCCGCGGGGGATCTCGCGCAGGAAGGGTTCCCGCTCGGCTGCTACCAGCGGGCCGTCCTGGGGATCCATCGGATCGGGATCGCCGAATCCCCCGTGCTCTCGGCCCTGTTTCTCGGTCCTGACGGCGACGTGCCTCCGGCGGGTACCGTGGTCGGCAAGAATCCGGCCCTGGCGCGTACGCTCCGGCGGCTTGCACGTGACGGCTGGCGTGACTTCTACACGGGGAGGATCGCCCAGGCGATCGAGGAGGACATGTTGGCCAACGGTGGCTGGGTGACCCGGGTGGATCTCGCGCGGGTCCTCCGCTCGGTCAGGGAGAGGGAGCCGCTCAGTTTCCCGTACCGTGACCGGGTCGTGATCGCACCGGGGGAGCCATGGGGAGGGGAGGTGCTCCGGATCGGGACCGGGATCGTCGATCGGTTCCCGGCCGAGGTTCTGGCCCGCGACACGGTGGATCGGATCAGTCTGATCGCCGAGGCGTTTCGTCTGGCCGGGTACGCGAGCTCGTTGCAACGTATCGAGAGGGGCCGGCTGGCCCTGCCGTGGATCGGGGGTGGGGACGAGCCGGTGGCGGCTCGGCTCGCGCCACTGATCCGGTTCGGCCGGATCGTCTCCCTCGAGACGGTGGAACGAGTGCTTGTCCCCGGCCTCGGGTCCCATACGACCCAGGTCTCGGTGATGGACCGTGCCGGGAACGCCGTGTCGGTGACGGGGACCCTCGGGCGGTTCTTCGGTGCCAAGGCTGCGTCGCCGGAGCTCGGTTTCCTCTACAACCTCCTGATGAGCGGGTTCCAGCTCGAGAACCGGCACGTTCCGGGCTATCCCCGGCCCTTTGCCACGGTCAGGACGGGGATGTGTCCCGTGATCGTGCTTCGGGACGGGCGTGCCGACGTCGTGCTCGGTACAGGTGGATCCGCACGGATCCCTTCCATCGAGTTCAACGTGCTCTCCAACATTGTCGACCGCGGAATGGACCTTGCGGAGGCGGTCTCGTTCCCGCGTGTGGCATGGGACGGCGGCTCGGAGCAGATGGTCTATCTCGAGGTACGCCCGCCGGTTGGAGAAGGGGTCGTGGCTGCCCTGAAGGCGCGGGGGTTCGAGCACATCCTGACCGTCGGATACCCGGCGTCGGCGACGCATCGCGGGTTTCTCGGTGGGGTCAACTCGGTGGCGTTCGATCCCGAGACGGGCCGTTTCACGGGTGTGGGCGATCCCAGGCGCGACGGTGTTGCGGTGGCCGCGCCGCCCCCCGGCGGTCAGGACCGCAGCGAGCGGTAGAGCGCCTCGTACGCCGCTGCGGCGGTTCCCCAGCCGTGGTCCTCCGCCATGGCCCGCCGGCGGATCTCCAGCAGGTCGTGGGCATTTCCGAGGACGCCCAACGCCCGGGCGGCGGTCTCCACGATACCGCCGGGATCGAGCCGCTGGATCAGGAACCCGTTCCCCGTTTCCGGTTCGGCAAAGACGTCCCGGACGGTGTCCGTCAGCCCCCCGGTGGGCGTGACCACGGGCAGGGCTCCGTACCGGAGGGCGATCATCTGGCCCAGGCCGCACGGCTCGAACCGCGAGGGCATCAGGAACAGGTCGCTCCCCGCGTAGATCCGGTGGGCGAGGGGGTCGTCGAACGCCGTGCGAAGGGCGGCCCGGCCCCGATGGTCGGCGACGGCCTGGGCCAGCGCCCGTTCGATCGACTCGTCGCCGGAGCCCAGGACGGCGATCCGGTACCCGAGCTCCACGAGGCCAGTCATCGCGGCGGCCAGCAGATCGGCCCCCTTCTGGGAGACGAGGCGGGAGACCACGCCGAGCATGGGGGAGCCGTCGTCGTCGAGCCCCATCTCCACGGCGACGGCGCGGCGTGCGCGGTGCTTGCCCCGGGTGACCGTCGCCCCGGTGTACCGCTCGGGAAGGTGGGGGTCGGTCCCGGGATCCCAGGTCTCCGTGTCCAGCCCATTGAGAATCCCCGTCAGGACGTCCCGCCGGGCGGCCAGCACCTCGTGGAGGCCGTGGCCGTGCTCGGGTGTCAGGATCTCCCGCGCGTAGGTCGGGGACACCGTGGTCAGCGCCGTGGCGGCGAGGATTCCGCCCTTGAGGAAGTTGACTCGTCCCCAGAACTCCAGTCCTTCCGGTTGGTAGAGCCCCCAGGGAAGCTCCGCAGCCTGCATCACCCAGGGATCGAAGCTCCCCTGGTACGCCAGGTTGTGGATGGTCAGCACCGTCGGCGTTCCTTCCAGCGTGGCGCCCAGCGCGGGATCGGAGCCGAGGAGGGCGGCGGCGGGCGCCGCCTGCCAGTCGTGGAGGTGGAGAACGCTGGCACCAGGAAGCTCCCGCGCACCTGCGAGGACGGCTGCCCGGGCGAACGCCGCGAACCGGATCGCGTTGTCCGGGTAGTCGCCGTCCGGCGTGCCGTACGGCGCCGGCCGTGCAAAAAGCCGCGGCGCATCGAGGAGAAGGACGGTCACGCCGGCGTGGGACGCCCGGCGGACGGTGAACCGGAACCCCGCCACCTCCACCGGCGGTCCGGAGGGCTCCCCGGCCGGATCCTCTCCGGGCCGCGGCCGGTGACAGGGCACGACCAGCACGACCTGGTGGCCCCGGGCGGCGAGCGCCGCGGGGAGCGCCCCGGCGACGTCGGCGAGACCGCCGGTTTTGGAGAACGGCACGGCTTCCGAGGCCACGTGCAGGATCCGCATGTTCCAAGAGTACCCGCGAGCGTGCCGGTTGGAAAGCGGACCGCCGGCCGGGGCCGCTGCGCTGCCGGCACATGGCGAGGTAATCGAGGGCCGGGAGAGGCCATGAATGACTCCCGGCACGACCCGCGTTCCGGCCGTTGTTTACCGGCGGCCGGCCCCCGCGCTTCGCGCGGGCTGCGCGCTTCGCCCGTGCGCCCCGGTGGGAGCGAGCTCCCCCCGGTCCGCCCGTTCGATGCGCTGGCGCCGCCTGCGGCGTCGCTGCCGGCCGCCTGGGCTTCGTTGGAGGCGTTCGGGTCATCGACTTTGAATGAACGGGGCCGCGGGTCTCGCACCCCGGGACCGCCCCCGCCGCGGTCGCTTCGTCGTCACGACCTCCAGGTCAGTTCCTCCTCGCGCCCTTGCGGGAACGGCCCCGGGGCACGATCCGCGCGGCCCCTCCTCGTCACGGCGAGTGGCGG
>JAMOVQ010000159.1 GCA_027067575.1 Thermoanaerobaculia bacterium
CTGAGCACTCGGGCTCGTCCCAGGGGCACGACCCAGTCCCCGGGCGGGAGCGGCCCGGTCTCCAGGTAGCCCAGCTTGTTCTCGAGGAACAGCACGGGGTTCGACGAGCGGATCGCCGCCCTGAGCAACCCCTTGGCGTCTCTGGGGTTCGAGGGCGCCATCACCACGAGCCCAGGGATCCCCGTCAGGAGCGCCTCCAGGCTCTGGCTGTGCTGGGCCGCCATCCCCAGGCCGGCGCCTCCGGGGGTCCGCACCACGAGGGGCAGGGCGTACTGTCCCCCGGACATGAAGCGGAGCTTCGCCGCCTGGTTGACGATGGGATCCATGCACGCGGTCAGGAAGTCCGAGAACAGGATCTCGGCCACCGGCCGCATTCCGCGCATGGCGGCGCCCACCGCTGCGCCGACGATGGCGTACTCGCTGATCGGCGTGTCCAGGACCCGCCCGGGGAACGCCTCGCCAAGTCCGGCCGTCACGGCGAAGTAGCCGCCGTGACTGACGTCCTCCCCGAGAAGGAACACCGTCGGATCCCGGCGCATCTCCTCGGCAAGCGCCTCCCAGAGCGCCCTGGAGCAGGTTGTCTCCGGACCATCCTCCGGCGGCTCCGAGGCCGGATCCCACAGCTCCCGGGGATCGGGAGCGAACACGTACTCCGAGAGGGAGCCGGGCGCCGGCTCGGGCGCCTCCCTGGCGGCATCCACCGCCGCACGCACGGCTGCCTTCGCCGTCTCGACGATCTCCTGCGCCTCCGCCCGGTTCAGCACACCATCCGCGAGGAGCCGCTCGCCCAGCCGCGGGACGGGATCACGCTCCCGCCACCGGGCGACCTCCTCGTCGCTGCGGTAGCGCGCCTCCTCGCCCTCCATGTGGCCGTGGTACCGGTAGGTCAACGCCTCGACGAACGCTGGCCCGCCACCGGACCGGGCCGCCGCCACCGCCCGGGCCGCTGCGGCCTCCACGGCGCCGGCGTCGTTGCCGTCCACGGTCTCCGCCCGGATCCCGTACGCCGCCGCGCGCTCCGCGAGCCTCGTCACCCGGCTGTGCCGCTCGAGCGGCGTGAACTCGCCGTAGAGGTTGTTCTCCACGACGAACACGACGGGGAGCCCGAACACCGCCGCAAAGTTCATCGCCTCGTGGACCATCCCCTGGTTCATGGCCCCGTCCCCGAAGAACGCCACCGACACCCGTTCCGCCCCGGACAGCCGCTCGGCCAGCGCGGCGCCCGTCGCGATCAGCGCCGAGGCGCCCACGATCCCGTTGGCCCCGAGCGCACCGATCGCAGCGTCCGTCACGTGCATCGAGCCTCCCAGACCGCCGCACAGTCCGGTGGCCCGGCCGAAGATCTCCGCCATCATCCCGGCGGGGTCGGCGCCGCGGGCCAGCATGTGGCCGTGGCCGCGGTGGGTCGTCGCCAGCGTGTCGCCGGGTTCCAGAACGGAGCACACACCCACCGCCACCGCCTCCTGGCCGATGGAGAGGTGGATCGCCTCGGTCGGGAGTTCCCCCTGGGCGAAGGCGTCGGAGAGCGCCTCCTCGAACGCCCGGATCAGCGCCATCCTCCGGAACATCTCGATCCGTCGCTCATCGCCCGGTGGCGGCCATGGTGGGGCCTGGGGTTCCACCGGGGCGGGGGGAGACCCCTCCCTCACCGGGACGGCCAGCGGGACCGGAGATGCCGGCAGAACCGTGCGCGCGGCCCGTCCCGGAGCTCCGCCCCACGGCCACCTCCACCGGCGCCGGCGGCGCGGCGGCGGCGCGGCGAGGGAACCCAGGCCGAGGGATTCGAGCACCTCGGGGTACAGCGCGAACGCCGGCTTGAGCGCGGGCAGCAGCTTCAGCGCCCGGGAGACGCTTCCCCGCGCCACCACCTGCCGCGACGCAATGGCCGCCGGGACGTTGAGCCGTCCGAGCCAGAACCGGTGGGCGACGTCGGCCGACTGGATCATCTCCACGTCCGGTTCGAGCGGCGACGGCCCGAGGGTGAACCGCACCCCGTCCCGAAGGTCGATGGTCGCCTCCCCGTCCGGATCGCGCCAGACGAACCGTACCACGAGTCCCGCCCGTCCCAGCGACTCGGCGATCGCCGCTTCCGACGCCAGGCGCTCGAACAGCGCCCCCATCACGCGGTACAGCTGCTCCGTATCCCGGAAGACGGCCACCACTCACCTCCCCGTGTGGGAGCGGATAAAGCTCTCCATCGCCTCGTCTGCCGAGAAGGCGTAGCGGAACGACGTCTCGCGCTCGATCTTCGTTCCGTCGCCCGACCACCGCCACCGGATGAAGTCCAGCATCGCCGGAGGCACCTCGGAAAGCGCGCGGAGCCGCAGGATCCAGGCGAGCCCCGCCAGCGTCTTGAGCACGGGGGCGGGAAGTGGGATCCCACGGCGTCCGAGACGGCTCAGCGCCTCCCGGAACGGGACGCCCACACCGGAGTTGAGGTTGTACGCCCCGCCCGGGGCGTCCTCCGCGAGGAGGCGCCAGATCGCCTCGCCCACGTCGTCCTCGTGGACCACCGGAACCGGCGGATTGGCGCCCGCGACCCGGAACGCCACCGGCCTGAGCAGGAACCGCGACAGGAAGTTGTCCATGTGCGGACCGACCACCACCGTCGGCCGGATCACCAGCACACGGCACCCTCCGTGGGCGGCGGCGTACTCCGACGCCATCCGCTCGAGCTCGAGCTTGTCCTCCACGTACGGGTAGCCCGGCTTGCCCCGGAGCGGAGCATCCTCGGTCAGAAGCGGCGGGTTATCCGGCCACGCCCCGTAGACCGTCCCCGACGAGGCGAGGAGCACCGTCCCGGCGTTCACGGCGTCGCACGCCTCCAGCACCCGTTCCGTCCCCCCGACGTTGATCGCCCGCTCGCGCTTGCGGTCGTGCATCGGATCCACGACGAACGCCAGGTGGACCACCGTGTCCACCCCGTGCTCGCGAAGCACGGCATCCACCGGGTCCCGAACGTCGTGCCGGACGAACACCACCTTCTCGCCCACCCGTTCCGGCGGGCGGAGGTCCAGCGCCACGATCCGGCGAACCCCCGGATCCCGTTCCAGATGCAGCAACACCCGCTGTCCGATCAGCCCTGCGGCCCCGGTGACGGCGACGGATTCCATGGAACACCTCCTTCTCCGATCCCGTACGGTGAGTGTAGCGTGACCCTTCCGGAGATGGGGTATCCTCCCTCTCCAGGAGGTGCGGAATGGACCGGAGCAGGGCGTTGGCCGCGGCCGTCGCCGCCGTCGGCGAGGCGGCGGCCGTCACGCGGACGGTCCAGGCCGGAATCGCAGCCCGCAGCGAACGCGTCCTCAAAAACGACCGCTCCCCCGTCACCGTGGCCGACCTCGCCGCCCAGGCCGTCATCACCGCCCGGCTCCACGAAGCGTTCCCGGAGATCCCGGTCCTCGCCGAAGAAGATCCCACGCTGCTCCGCGATCCGGCCCGGTCCGACCTCGCCGCCGGCGTGCTCCGGGCCGTACGGCTCGTCCGTCCCGACCTCGACGGCGACGCCGTGGACCGGCTGCTCGGTCTCGGCGGCGCCGCCGGCGGGCCCCGGGGGCGGTTCTGGATCCTGGACCCGGTGGACGGGACCAAGGGGTTCCTGCGCGGGCAGCAGTACGCCATCGCCCTGGCGCTCCTCGAGGACGGCCGCGTGACGCTCGGGGTGCTCGGCCTGCCCAACCTGCCCCTTCGCCCCGGCGACCCGACGGGACCCCGCGGTGTGATCGCCGGCGCCGTCCGGTGTCACGGCGCATGGCTCAGACCGCTCGAGGGCGGACGCCACAGCCCGATCCGCGTCAGCGACGTCTCGGACCCCCGACGGGGCTCGTTCTGCGAGTCCGTGGAGAGCGCCCACTCCTCCCACGCCACCACGGCGCGGATCGCCTCGCGGCTCGGTCTCGACGCACCGCCGTACCGGGTGGACGGCCAGACCAAGTACGCCATCGTCGCCCGGGGCGAAGCGGCGATCTACCTGCGCCTGCCCTCGAGCCCCGGCTACCGCGAGAAGGTGTGGGACCACGCTGCCGGTTCCCTGATCGTCGAGGAGGCCGGGGGACGGGTGACCGACGTTCACGGCCGGCCGCTGGACTTCTCCCGCGGCCGGGAGCTCGGCAACTCCGGAGGGATCGTCGTCACCAACGGCGCCATCCACGAGACCGTCCTCGCCGCCGTCCGGGCCGAGCTCGGCCGCCGCTGAACCACCCGGCCGCCGGTTTGCCCTCACGGAAACCATCCCGATGGACACGGGCGCCGGCCCAAGCACGGACATGGACACGGACGACCTCCACGCGCTCCAACTCGGTGCAACGCCCCAGGGCGCAGCACGAGCCTTGCAACGGGGAAGACAGCGTCAGCGGGCCTGGCGGGCGCTCCGTTTGGATCGGGCATCCCTCCCCCGCCGCTGCCGATACCCCAACGTCCCGATCCCCGGCGCTGAGATCACGATCGTCCTACGGGGGCTGGAGGCGAGGCGCCGTGTGCGGCGATCCAGTCCTCCAGGAAGGTCATCACCCGGGGCATGAAGGCATCCAGATCAGGGTACTTCGAACGATCGTTCTCGTAGACGCCCAGAAGACGACACAGATCACCGACCCAGAGGAACTCCCTCTCGCGCTGATCCTTCTCGTGCTCCTCAGCTGCCGCCGCCCCCTCGGTGTCCAGGAGGTACCGCTCCACACAGGCTCGGACCATCGTCTCGTACGCGATGGCTTCAGGGTCGTCGTACGCCTGCTCCCTGAACGCCTCCCGATGGCGGTCACGCAGCGTGACGAAGAGGGGGCGCAACCGGTTCATCCATCGCCGGACGACGGGGTTCGAGAAACTGTGGCAGATCTCGTGGACGACCGTCGAGACGTCTTCGCGCTCAAAGACAGGTCGACCGTTTTCATCGGTCCGCCAGACTCCGATCATCGCGTACCGGTGGAGGCGTCCGGCGATCCTGACGGCGGGACCGTAGTTGCATGGGCCCAGCAACGGCCCCGGAACGATATGGATTTCGTCCTCCTGAAGCTCGCGGGAACCGAAGAACGATGGAAACCACTCCAGGTGGAGGTCCCGCTGGACGACGTTCGTCAGGCGCGCCGTGATCTCCTCGTAGAACGGCTGGTTCTCGTGGAAGAAAGCGTCGAAGTCCGAATCGCGGCGAAACCGGCGGAGCCGGGAGAGAAAGGTGTGAACCGTATGGGGCGTCCACCTGCCATCGAAACGCTTCGGCCAAGGCTTCAACGGGACGAGCAGCGTCAGGGACGGGTCCGGACTGATCCGGATCGCCAGCTCCATCGGCGCGTTGAATCCGATGCCCCGGTCGTGTTGGAGCTTGATGGCATCGCGAACCGCCGGATGGTTCTCGTACCGTGAGAACCACCGATCCACCCGATCCCGGTACGGACGGTACTGGGTGGGCTGGTTGTAGGCGACGCCTCCGGCGAGTGAAAAGACGATACTGACGAGTTCCACCCTCGGGTCCACCCCGACGGTCATCGCAACCGGAGGCTGCTCGTCCGCCGGAGATGGCGCGCCCGATGAGGCAAACAGGATCAGGGAGCACATGATGGCGATGGCGAGATTCGGCCTTTGTCTCATCGCACCTCTCCTCCGCTGTGACGCCGACACGCGATCGGGCGGTGGCGCGGCGCACCGAGCCCCAACGGACCGGTCCAACTCCGGATGCGCCAGGCGGAAGACAGTCTACACACTCCCTTCAGTATCCGGCCCGCGGTGAACA
>JAMOVQ010000160.1 GCA_027067575.1 Thermoanaerobaculia bacterium
GCCATGCCGAAGATGATCCAGGACGTGCTGGCGCTGCGCGTCGGGTGGAACCGTGCGACGGAGCTCTGCCTGACCGGCCGGCTGATCGGTCCGGAGGAGGCGCTGGCCACCGGTCTCGTGGACGAGCTGGCCGGGCCCGACGAGACCGTCGCCCGCGCCGTGGCGTGGCTGGAGCGGCTGATCCGGCTCCCGAGGCGACCCAGCGCCGTGACGCGTGGCCATGCCCGGCAGGCGATGATCGCCGCCATCGAGGCGTCGTTCGAGCGCGATGTCGAGGAGTTCCTGGAAAGCTGGAACCTTCCAGAGACCCGCCGCGCCGTGGAGGCGATGGTGGTCCGGCTGACCGGGAGGCGGTGACCGGGAACCGCCCGCACGGTCAGGGTCCAGGCTGGCAGGGCCGTCTCCTCCAGGACCCTCCATCGCAGGGGCCTGTGGTCCCGCCCGCCGCGATCGGCCCCGGGACTGGCCGGACCGCCGCCCCGGTGCGTGGAGATCCGCGTCAGGCTGGCCGGTCTTCCGGGTGAAGCCGTCCCGATCCAACTCCACGGAGACCACCGGTCCGCCGGCCCTCATGGCACGCCGTTCGGCGCCGGGAACGGTCACGTTCCGGACGGCATCGGGAGAGAAGAGAACCGGTTCCGCTTTCCGCAGCAGCGGGCGATGGTTGCCGCCATCCGATCTTGTGAAAGTATTCACGAGCCTGTGTGGTCCGTGCTAGAATCCCGGCATGGGCTGGGAGCTGCACGACATCGGCATCGTCGGGGCGGGCATGATGGGCCGGTCCCTCGCCATCAAGGTGGCCCAGGAGGGGCTCAACGTCTGCCTCAAGGAGGTCTCGCTGGAGCGGGTGGAGGCCGCCCGCCGCGAGATGGAGACGGCGCTGGACAACGCCATCGCACGGTTCAGCATCACCGAGGCCGAGAAGAAGGCGATCCTCTCCCGGATCCGGTGGGTGACCGAGTTCGAGTGCACGGCCGGGTGCGACCTGGCCATCGACGCCGTCCAGGAGGACTTCGAGCAGAAGAAGGAGATCGTGCTCGAGCTGGACTCCAGGATGCGTCCGGACCACCCGATCGTCATCAACACCTCGACCCTCTCCATCACCGAGCTCGCCGCCAAGTGCCGGAACCCCGAGCGGGTGGTTGGGATGCACTTCCTCTACCCGGTCACGCGGACCCGCGTGGTGGAGGTGGTCCGCGGGCAGCTGACCTCGGACCTGGTTTATGAGCGGGCGCTGGAGTTCGCCCGCATCCTCGACAAGGTGCCGATCAAGGTGTTCGAGATGCCCGGGTTCGTCACGACCCGCGTGGTGCTTCCGCTGATCAACGAGGCGATCCACGTGGTGATGGAGGGTGTGGCCTCGGCGGCCGAGGTGGACCTGGCGCTCAAGCTCGGGTACGACTTCCGCACCGGGCCGCTGGAGTGGGCGGATCGCACCGGGCTCGACCGCGTCCTCAACTGGATGCAGCACATGTTCCAGGAGACGGGGGAGCCGCGGTTCAGGCCGTGCCCTCTGCTCAAGCGGCTGGTCCGGGGCGGCCTGCTCGGGACCAAGACGGGACGGGGGTTCTTCCGGTACGACGAGAAGGGCCGCCGCACGGACCGTCTGCCGGACGACCGGCCCGGCATGATCTGAGCCCCGGCACGCGCGGGGCGGGGAGAGCGCACCATGAAGATCCTCGTTCTCAACAGCGGGTCGTCCTCGGTGAAGTTCCAGGTCATCGAGACGGACCTCGAGCGCATGAAGGAACACCGCGACGAGATGCTGGCGAAGGGGCTGGTGGAGAAGATCGGTCTGTCCACCTCCAGGCTCGTCCTCGAGGTCCCCGGACGGGAGCGTTACCAGGACTACCGCGAGATCCTGGAGCACCGGGCGGCCATCGAGTGGGCGTTGCGGCTCCTGGCCGATCCCGACCACGGCGTACTCGAGCGGATCGACGAGATCGAGGCGGTGGGGCACCGTGTGGTCCACGGCGGCGAGGAGTTCGCCTCCTCCGTGCTGATCACGCCGGAGGTAGTCCAGAAGATCGAGGCGACCTCGGTGCTGGCCCCGCTGCACAATCCGCCCAACCTGCGTGGCTACCAGGCGGCCCGGTCGATCCTGCCCGACGTGCCCCATGTGGCGGTGTTCGACACGGCGTTCCACCAGACCATGCCGGCCCACGCCTTCCTGTACGGGATCCCGTTCCAGTTCTACACCAAGTACCACCTGCGCCGGTACGGCTTCCACGGGACCTCTCACCGGTACGTGGCGTTCCGGCTGTGCCAGGTGATGGGGTGGAAGAAGGAGGAGCGCCGGATCATCACCTGCCACCTGGGCAACGGCTGCTCCCTGGCCGCCATCGACCAGGGCCGGAGCATCGACACGTCCATGGGGTTCACCCCGCTGGAGGGGCTCCTGATGGGCACCCGGTCCGGCGACATGGATCCGGCCATCGTCCCGTGGCTCATGGCGATGGAGGAGCTGACCCTCCACCAGATCAACACCATGCTCAACAAGCACTCGGGGCTCTACGGCGTCTCGGGGATCTCGTCGGACATGCGGGAGCTGATGAAGGCCCGGGCCGAGGGTAACCGCCGTGCCGACGCGGCGTTCCGGATGTTCTGCTACCGCCTCAAGAAGTACATCGGCGCTTACGCCGCGGCCATGGGCGGTGCCGATGCCGTCGTGTTCACCGGCGGGATCGGCGAGAACGCGCCGGAGGTCCGGGAGTGGGCCCTCGACCACATGGAGTACATGGGGGTTCGTCTGGACAAGGAGCGTAACCGCCAGGTCGTGGGCGCCGAGGGCGAGATCACGGCGGACGGTTCCCCCGTCCGCGTGATGGTCATCCCCACGAACGAGGAGCGGGTCATCGCGCGGGACGTGGTCCGCGTCCTCAACGGGATCATGCCCACCTTCGAACCCCCCGAGACCGTGGCCTGACGCCGGGCTCGCCAACCTGGCCTCTCCACCAATCCCTGGGCCCCACAGGCACGTGGTCGAGACTCGGTGGGCGCACGGATGCCCCTGCCGCCGGCCTGAGAGGAATGAAGGCCCGATTCTCATCATCGGACGGGCGCGGAGCTCCGTCGAGCTGCGGGCCGGATCACACGAGCACAGGGGGGAGGTGCGTTGCAGAGAGGGGAACACGCCTCACCATTCCGGGGAATGGGCCACTCTCCATTTCAGACATGGTCCCGGCGGTGCGTGGGAATGTTTCGCGATCCCCCCGGATTGGTCAGGACCGTCACGGACGGCTGGAGCGATCCGCGGTAGACTGCGGACATGAAGGGACGTCTCGAGCTGCACCGGCTTTCCGGTCCGAAGCGGGCGGGGGAGGTGGCGGTGACGGTGGAGCGGTTGTACAGGGAGGGGAAGCGGGTGGTCGTCTGGCTCGCGGACGGGGGGCGCCGGGGGATCATGGACGAGTACCTGTGGACGTTCCGGCAGCTGGCCTTCGTGCCCCATGTGGCGTGGGAGGACGGGATGGGCGAGGTCGGGGAGCCGGTCGTCCTGGTGGGGCGCCCGGCAAACCCCAACGGGGCGACCGTCCTCGTGGTCGGTGACGACCTGCCCCCCGAGGCGTGGGTCGCGGAGTTCGAGGAGATCCACGATTTCATTCCGCCGGGTGAGGCGGGCGAGGAACGGGAGGCGTGGTGGACCCGGTGGCGGGAGGCGGGCGGTGCGTGAGGCCGGGCGCGCCCGCCTCCTGGCCGCGGGGCTGGCATCGGCGGCGCTTCTGGCCACGGCCGGGTGCGGGCGGGCGGTGGAGGGGTCCTCCGGGGCACCGCGGCCGCGGCTGACGGTCACCGCCGTGGCGCCGTTTAGGCAGCCGGTCCGGGTCGAGGTCGTTCCTGGCGACACCATCGAGAGCGTCTCCAGGAGGGTGGCCGGACGGGACTGGGTTGTGTGGCGCGATGCGCTGGCCTCGCGCCTCGACCCGAGGAAGCTCCTCCCGGGCCTCGTGTTCGAGGGGTACGCGGATGGCTCGGGCCGGCTGGAGACGCTCCGGGTCCGGCTCGACCGGAGGATCGAGCTCACCTTTCGATCAAGCGGGGGGGCGATCCGGTCGAAGCGGATCGAGCGGCCCGTGGAGAGCCGGATCGTCCGGGTGGCGGGGGGAATCACGAGCTCCCTGTTCGGGGCGGTGGCGTCGGCGGGAGAGCGGCCCGAGCTTGCCGTCCGGCTCGCCGACATCTTCCAGTGGGACATCGACTTCTTCCGGGACCTCCGGAAGGGCGACCGGTTCCTCCTGCTCGTGGAACGCCAGACGGTGGACGGGTCGTTCTACCGGTACGGACCGATCTTCGCCGCCCGGTTCGTCAACGGCGGCCGGGAGCTCGACGCCATTCTCTACCGCGGTCCCGACGGCCGGCCGGGGTACTACGACCTCGAAGGGAGGCCGCTCCGGAAGCAGTTCCTCAAGGCGCCGCTGCGGTTTTCCCGGATCACCTCCCGCTTCTCCCTCAACCGGTACCATCCGGTGCTCCACCGGCGGATGCCCCACTACGGCGTGGACTACGGCGCTCCGGTCGGGACGCCGGTGCACGCCACGGCGGACGGGGTGGTCACCTGGGTGGGCCGCAAAGGCGGGGCGGGGAAGATGGTCACCGTCCGCCACCCCAACGCCTACGAGACCAGCTACCTCCACCTCAGCCGGTACGCGCCCGGGATCCGGCGCGGCGTCCGCGTCCGTCAGGGCCAGGTGATCGGCTTCGTCGGCCAGACGGGGTACGCCACCGGGCCGCACCTCGACTACCGGATCCGCCACGACGGCCGGTGGATCAATCCGCTCCGGCTGGCCTCCCCCCCGGCGAAGCCGCTCGAGCCGGAGCAGCGGAACCGTTTCCTCCAGCACGTGCTGGCGGTGACGATGGTGCTCGAGGGACAGGAGCCGCCCCGTGGCGCGTGCTGTTGAGGTCGCCGTGCCGTGCCGTACCGACCTGGCCGGCGGCACCCTGGACATCTGGCCGCTCGGCCTGTTGCACCCCGGCGCGCTGACCGTCAACGCCGCGGTTCCCGTCACCGTGCGGCTCGTGGTCTCGGACGACGTGCCCGAGGGAGTCGTGATCCACGAGCCGCCGGGGGACGGCCCCCGGCGGCTCGGGCCCGATGCGGCCGGCCGCGACCTGACGGCGGCCGTGGTCTTCGCCCTGGCGCCCCGCGGGGGGTACCGCGTGCGGGTCCTCGATCAGCCCCCCGTGGGCTCCGGCCTCGGCGGCTCCTCGGCGTACGGGGTGGCGCTGGCCCGTGCGGTGCTCGAGCTGCAAGGAACGGACTGGACGGACACCCGGGTCGTGGGGCTGGTCCGGGATCTCGAGGCGCGGCTACTCGCCACGCCCACCGGGGTTCAGGACCACTGGGCGGCGCTCCTCGGCGGCGTCCTGGCCGTCCACCTGGAGCCCGGCGGGGAGCGGATCGAGCGGCTGGAGGTCGATACGGCGTGGCTCGGCGAGCGGCTCCTCGTCTTCTTCACCGGGATCACGCACCGCTCGGGGATGGTCAACTGGGAGGTGGTCCGCAGACGGCTGGACGGCGACCATCCCACCGCCGTCCGGCTCGAGGCGATCGCCGCCGCGGCGAGGGCGTGCCGGGAGGCGCTGTTCGCCGGAGACGACCGGGCCGTGGCGGAGGCGATCGGGGCCGAGTGGGAGGCCCGCTGCGAGCTGGCGCCCGAGGTCGCCCCGCCGGAGC
>JAMOVQ010000161.1 GCA_027067575.1 Thermoanaerobaculia bacterium
TGAGTGGGGCACTGGGTGGAGGAGCCTCGTTTCGGCCGGCGGGTCGGTCGGTTGGGGGACAGTCCCGATCGTGGAGGGCTTGGTTCTCTGGAGCGCCAGCCGGAACGTCGCTTCGCTCGTCCCTGGGCGGGCGGTGAGTGGGGCACCAGGTGGGGATGCTTCGTTTCGGCCGGCGAGTCGGTCGGTTGGGGGACAGTCCCAATCGTGGAGGGCCTGGTTCTCTGAAGCGCCAACCGGAACATCGCTTCGCTCGTTCCTGGATGGGCGGGTGAGTGGGGTACCAGGTGGGAGCACTTCCGGGGGACGGGAGTAGGGGACGGTGTCTATTATTCGATCGGGACGGGCCGCGACGGAGCGCGGGCTTCAGCCCGCATCGGGCCGGTCAAGTGGGTGGTCCCGATCGTGAGGAAGCGGGGTTCTCTTGAGCGCCGGCCGGAACATCGCTTCGCTGGTCCCGGTCTGGGGGCAGTCGAGACGGCCTCCGGCGGGGGGAACCGGTGACGGGGTGGCGTGGTTCTTGCCGAAGGGGTTGCTGATTTCTGAGGATGGGGCGATCATGTGGATCGAATCCGGAATAGATGATCCGGTTTTTCTGTTCCGGATCGTGGGGGCGGAGAACGGACCATGATGATCACGCGCACCGAGGAGTACGGGATCCGGCTGGCCATGCGGCTGGCGCGGCACGGGGGCCGGATGACGGTGGAGGAGCTGGCGCGGCTTGAGCGGCTTCCCAGCCCGACGGTGGCCAAGGTGCTGCTCCGGCTCCGGAGGGGCGGTGTGGTCCTGGCCGAGCGGGGGCGGAATGGCGGGTACATCCTCGCCGACGCGCCGGAGCGGATCTCTGTCGGACGGGTGCTGGGTTCGGTGGGCGAGCCGCTGTTCGCGGGCCGGTTCTGCTCGGCGGAGCCGGGGTGCGACTGCCCGAGCCACGAGGAGTGCGGGCTCCGCGCCGTGTGGTGCCACATCGACGGGATGATCGGGAGGGTGCTCGAGAGAACGATGCTCTCGGACCTCCTGACGGGCGAGCGCGCCATGGCGCGGCACGTCCGGAGGCTGTGGCCGGTGGAGACGCCGGCCGGAGAGGAACGCGAAGGAACGGGGGCCGGAGCGGTTCCCCGCGGGAGGGAGATCGGATGACGGATCGAGCCGACGTGGTGTTTTCGTGCAGGGACCTTCACGTGTTCGTGGAGGACAGGGAGATCGTCCGTGGCGTGGACCTGGAGGTCCGGGCCGGGGAGAAGCACGCGATCATGGGGCCCAACGGCTCCGGGAAGTCGACGCTGGCAGCGGCGCTGATGGGGCACCCCGCCTACCGTGTGGAGGGCGTCATCGAGCTGGGCGGCGAGCGGGTCGACGGCCTGCCCGCCCACGAGAGGGCGCGGAGGGGGATGTTTCTCGGGTTCCAGTACCCCGTGGCGGTGCCGGGTGTCTCCGTGGCGAGCTTCCTCAGGGCGGCGGTGTCGGCGCGGCGGGGCGAGGAGGTCCCGATCCGGGAGTTCCGCAAGATGCTCGCCGAGGCGTTCGAGACGCTCTCGATCCCGAAGGAGTTCATGGGGCGCTCGCTCAACGACGGGTTTTCCGGCGGGGAGAAGAAGCGGCTGGAGATCCTCCAGATGCTGCTGCTCAGGCCCCGGTTCGCGCTGCTCGACGAGATCGATTCGGGGCTCGACATCGACGCCCTCAAGGTCGTCTCGGAGGGGATCGAACGGGCCGCCGGCCCGGAGATGGGGCTTCTGCTCGTCACCCACTACCAGCGGATCCTGGAGTACGTCCGCCCCGACGTGGTCCACGTCTTCATGGGCGGCCGGATCGTCCGGTCGGGCGGCCCGGAGCTGGCGCTGGAGCTCGAGGAGCGGGGGTACGACTGGCTCCAGCCGGACGCCGGGCCGGTGGAGGCGGCCTCATGAGCGGGAACGACCGCATCGCCGACCTCAACCGCGACTACGCCGAGCGGTACGGGTTTCACGACGCCGAGGACTACCTGCTCAAGGCGCCCCGCGGGATCTCCCACGAGGTGGTGGAGATGATCTCCCGTACCAAGGGGGAGCCGGAGTGGATGCGGGAGACCCGCCACCGGGCGCTGGACCTGTTCCTGGCGAAGCCGCTGCCCGACTGGGGGAACACGGAGTTGCTCGCCTCCATCGACTTCGACGCGATCCACTACTACATCAAGCCCTCCGAGGGCAGCGAGCGGTCGTGGGACGACGTGCCGGAGAACATCAAGCAGACGTTCGAGCGGCTCGGCGTTCCCGAGGCGGAACGGAAGTTCCTGGCGGGGGTGACGGCCCAGTACGAGTCGGAGGTGGTCTACCACTCGATCCGGGAGGACCTGGAGAAACTCGGCGTGATCTTCACCGACATGGACACGGCGCTCCGGGAACACCCGGAGCTCGTGCGTAAGCACTTCGGCACGGTGGTCCCTCCCGGCGACAACACCTTCTCCGCCCTCAACACGGCGGTGTGGTCCGGCGGGTCTTTCATCTACGTGCCGCCGGGCACGAAGGTGGACGTCCCGCTCCAGGCGTACTTCCGGATCAACGCCCGGAACATGGGGCAGTTCGAGCGGACGCTGATCGTCGTGGACGAGGACGCCTCGGTCCACTACATCGAGGGATGCACGGCCCCCGTCTACTCCGAGGATTCGTTGCACGCCGCGGTGGTGGAGCTGATCGCCATGCCCGGGGCGCGGATCCGGTACACGACGATCCAGAACTGGTCCACCAACGTGTTCAACCTGGTCACCAAGCGGGCGAAGGCGTACGAGCGGGCCGTGGTGGAGTGGGTGGACGGCAACATCGGCTCCAGGCTGACCATGAAGTACCCGGCGATCATCCTGGCCGGGGAGGGCGCCCACGGCGAGATGCTCTCCGTGGCGTTCGCCGGGACCGGCCAGCACCAGGACGCCGGCGCCAAGATGATCCACCTGGCGCCGGACACCACCTCGCGGATCGTCTCCAAGTCGATCTCCAAGGGGGAGGGACGGTCGTCGTACCGGGGGCTCGTCAAGATCGTCCCGGGTGCCTCGGGGTGCCGCACCAACGTGGAGTGCGACGCCCTCCTGATCGGCGAGAAGGCGCGGTCCGACACCTACCCGACCATGGAGATCGCCGAGAACGACGTCCGGGTGGAGCACGAGGCCCGGGTCTCCCGCCTGGCCGACGAGCAGATCTTCTACCTCCAGAGCCGCGGGCTCGACGAGGACACGGCCCGCCTGATGATCGTCAACGGCTTCATCGAGCCGTTCGTCAAGGAGCTTCCGATGGAGTACGCGGTGGAGCTGAACCGGCTGATCGAACTTGAGATGGAGGGATCCGTTGGCTAGCACGGCACCGAAGACGATGGCGCCCGGGCGGGGCCCGATGCCGCTCGACGAGGAGACCGTCCGGCGGATCGCGACCCGGCTGGAGGAGGGCGAGGCGGGCGTCGCCGCACGCCTCCGTGCCCTGGAGGTCTACCGGGAGCAGCCCTTGCCGCGGCGCTCCCTCCACCTGTGGCGGTACACCGACCCCGCCGCCCTGATGCCCGACGGCCTGGGGCCGCTCCCCGCTGAGGCCGGGGGTGCCCCCGGACCCGTGCCGGGCCGCCCCGCCGCCGCCGTCCTCCTCCGGCCCGGCGAGCACCCCGGCATCGAGGGGACACTCCCCGCGGGGGTGACGGTGGAGCCGCTGGACGGCGGTGACCCCCGGCTGGGCCGGGCCGTACCGGAGGTCCGCGGGCCGTTCGAGGCGATGAACCGCGCGGCGTTCGACGCGGGCGTCCTCGTGCGGGTGGCGCCGGGGACGGCCGTGGAGGGACCGGTCTGGATCCGGGCGGCTTCGGGTGGGGGCGCGTTCCTCCCGCGGATCCTCGTCGACGTCGGCGAAGGCGCCACGGTGACGGTGGTGGAGGAGCACGTGGGCGGCGCCGGCGGGTTCCGGATCGCCGTCACGGAGATCCTTGCGGGGCCGGGGGCCCGGGTGGAGCACGTCCCGATCCAGCGTCTCGACGACGGCGCGCGGGGCCACCTGACGGTCCGCACCGTTGCGGACGCCGGGGCGTCGGTGGCCACCTCCTTCGTGTCGCTCGGCGGAACGCTGGTCAAGATGGACCTCGGCGCACGGCTCGCCGGGGAGGGCGCCTCGTCGGAGCTCCTGGGCTTCCTGCTCGGCGGGGACGGCCAGCGGTTCGACCACCACACCGTGCACCGCCACGAGGCCCCGCGAGGCCGGTCCGACATCGGGTTCCGGACCGTGCTGACGGGCCGGTCGCGGTCGGCGTACACGGGGCTGATCCGGATCGAGCAGGAGGCCCGGGGCGTGGAGGCGTACCAGGAGAACCGGAACCTGCTGCTCTCGAAGGAGGCGCGGGCCGACACGATCCCCGAGCTCGAGATCCTCAACGAGGACGTCCAGTGCACGCACGGGGCCACGGTGTCCCCGGTGGACCCGGACCAGGCGTTCTACCTCGAGAGCCGCGGGCTGGATCCGGTGGAGGCCGAACGGCTGATCGTGGGCGGCTTCCTGGAGCCGACCCTCGCCCGGGTCCCCGGCGGGGTCCGGGAGCTGCTCGAGCCCGTGATCGCCGCGCGGCTCGAGGCGCTGGGGGCGGGGAGGTGACGCCGGTGGAGACCCTCCTCGTGGATGGGGAGGCCGTCCGGGCGCGGTTCCCGATCCTGGGACGCACCGTGCACGGCAGGCCGCTGGTCTACCTGGACACGGCGGCCACGGCCCAGCGCCCGGAGGCGGTCATCGAGGCCGAGGCGGCGTACTCCCGGGAGCACAACGCCAACGTCCACCGTGGGATTCACACTCTCGCCGAGGAGGCCACCGGGGCGTACGAGGGGTGCAGGCGGCGGGTGGCCGCGTTCCTGGGAGCGCCGGGCCCCCGGGGCGTCGTCATGACCCGGAACGCCACGGCGGCGATCAACCTGGTGGCCCGCGGGCTCGAGCACACCCTCGGGGCCGGGGACGAGATCGTCCTGACGGTGATGGAGCACCACGCCAACCTGGTGCCGTGGATCCAGCTGGCCCGCCGGACCGGGGCCGTACTCCGCCACGCCGGGTTCGACCCGGAGACCGGGGAGCTCGACCTGGACGGGATGATCCGGCTCATCGGCCCGCGCACGCGGCTCGTCGGGCTGGTCCACGTCTCCAACGTCCTGGGGACGATCAACCCGGTCGCGGAGGTGGCGGAGGCGGCGCACCGTGCCGGCGCGCTGGTGCTCGTGGACGCCGCCCAGTCCGTGGGGCACATGCCCGTGGCGTACCCGGAGCTCGGCGCGGACTTCCTCGTCTTCTCCGCGCACAAGTGCTACGGACCCATGGGGCTCGGCTTCCTCGTCTCGACGCCGGAGACGCTGGAGCGGCTCGAGCCCGTGGAGGGCGGCGGCGAGATGATCGAGCGGGTCGAGCTGGACGCCGCGACATGGGCGGAGATCCCGTACCGGTTCGAGGCCGGGACGCCCAACGTGGCCGCCGCGGCGGCGTTCCCGGCGGCGCTCGACCTGCTCGAGGCGATCGGGCTTCCCGCGGTCCGCGAGCACGAGATCGCCCTCAACGCCCGGGCGGTGGAGACGCTGGAGCGGCTCGGCGGGCTCCGGATCGTCGGGCCCCGTGACCCGGCCGCCCGGGGCGGGCTCGTGGCGTTCGACGACCCCCTCGTCCACCCCCACGACATGGCCACCATCGTGGACACCCGCGGTGTGGCGGTCCGGGCGGGTCACCACTGCGCCCAGCCGCTCCACCGCGTCCTGGGGCTGGTGGCCACGACCCGTGCGTCGTGGGGCGTCTACACTACCGGGGACGAGATCGAGGCGCTGGCCGGCGCCATCGCCTTCGCACGGAGGACCATGGGAGCATGAGCACGATACCGCTCGACGAGCTGTACCGCGAGGTCATCCTGGACCACCACCGGCACCCGAGGGGGCGGAAACCGCTGGCGCATCCTGACGTGGAGGCCGCGGGGCTCAACCCATCGTGCGGCGACGAGGTCACGCTCCAGCTCGAGCTCGACGGCGACCGGATCGCCGACGTGGCCGTGCTGGGGCGCGGGTGCGCCGTCTCCACCGCCTCGGGCTCCATGCTGGCCGAGCTGATCCGGGGCCGGACCCTCGACGAGGCCCGCGCCATCGCCGAACGGTTCCGGGAGGTCATGCACGGCGAGGCCGCGCCGGAGGAGGTGGACCTCGGCGACCTCGAGGCGCTGACCGGGGTGCGGAAGTTCCCCGTCCGGATCAAGTGCGCCCTGCTGCCGTGGGTGACGCTGCTCGACGACGCCCTGGCGAGGGCGGGGGAGGCGGACCGTGACTGAGAACGCCGTCCCCACCGTGGAGCGGGTCCGCGAGGCGCTGCGCGACGTCAAGGACCCGGAGATCGGGATCAACATCGTCGACCTCGGGCTGCTGCGCGGCATCGAGATCGACCCGGAGCGGGGCAGTGTGGACGTCCGAATGACGCTGACCTCGCCCATGTGCCCCATCGCCCCCGAGATCCTCGAGGCCGCCCGGTTCACCGTGGAGCGTCTCCCCGGTGTCCGCCACGCCTCGGTCGAGCTCGTCTGGCAGCCCCCGTGGGACCCTCGGATCGACGCCACCGAGGACGTCCGCGCCGAGCTCGGGATCTGGGACTAGTCCGCCACGTCTCGGCGGCGCCGCCCGCGCTCTCGCGGACGCGGGGATCGGCGCGGAGCCGATCGGCCCGCGGACGCTCGCCCCGCTGGAGCTCGAGGCCA
Source organism: Thermoanaerobaculia bacterium (assembly GCA_027067575.1). Lineage (GTDB taxonomy): Bacteria > Acidobacteriota > Thermoanaerobaculia > Thermoanaerobaculales > Sulfomarinibacteraceae > JAMOVQ01. The sequence goes on from JAMOVQ010000161.1 coordinate 6,709, forward strand.
TCGCCGTCTCCGCCGCCCGTGCCCGCCGTCTGGTCACCGTCGAGGAGACTCCCGTCTCCCAGGTCCCCGATGCCGAGGTCGTCGCACGCGTTCCCGAGGCCCTGGGCCGCCGTGTCCTCCGCGCTGTCCGCCGTATCGGCGCCAGCCACGTCACATTCTCTACGCCAGAAACCTCGAACACGCCGCCCTCCCCGGCGAGGACCGCATCGCACGCGCGCTCCCGGGGGGCATCACACGTCGGCTCATCGAGACGCCGGGCTTCGGGTGATGATCCGGGTCAGTGGAAGTCGTGGCTCGGCTGGAGGGCGGGGAGATCGAGCGGGTCGATGCGGGCGGCACGGATGGAGGGGGGCTCGTTCCCGCGGCGCTGGAGGGTGCCCTCCACGAGGAGGGCGGGGGCGTCCAGGAGGACGGCGCGCCGCCGCCGGAACAGCTCGGGCCGGACGACGGCCTGGACCATGCCGTGCTCGTCCTCGAGCGTCAGGAACAGGAACCCCCGGGCGGTGGCCGGGCGCTGGCGCACGATGACGACCCCGGCGCACCGCACGCGCTCCCCGTCGCGGCGCCGGGCGAGCGCGGTGGTGGGGAGGACGCCCCGCCGGTCCAGCGCCTCCCGCAGGTGGGCCATGACGTGGTCGCCGGTGGTCAGTCCGGTGGCGGTGTAGTCCGCCACGGTCTCCTCCCACGGCGTCATGGCGGGCAGGGGACACTCCCCGCCGTCGCCGGTTTCCTCGAAGAGCGGGCCCGCGGACCGGGCCGCCAGGGAGGCCTGCCACAGCGCCTCCCGCCGGGCCAGGCCCAGGGAGGCCAGCGCCCCGGCGTGGGCCAGCCGCGCCAGGTCGTCCTCGCCGAGCCGGCATCGGGCGGCGAGGTCCGCCACCGAGGCGAACGGCCGGCGGGCCGCCTCGGCCTCCACGGTCTCCCCGGCGGCCCGGCCCAGCCCGCGGACGTACCGCAGCCCCAGGCGCACGCCGCCGTCCTCCCACCGGCACCGCCACCCGGAGCGGGCCACGTCCACGGGGCGGACGGGGGCTCCGTGGCGCGCGGCGTCCCGGACCAGCGTCGCCGGGGCGTAGAACCCCATGGGCCAGGCGTTGAGCAGCGCCGTGTAGAACGCCGCCGGGTGGTGGGCCTTGAGGTAGGCCGAGGCGTAGACGATCAGGGCGAACGACGCCGCGTGGGACTCGGGGAACCCGTAGAGCGCGAACGACGTGATGAACCGGACGATCTCCTCCTGGGCCCGCCCCGTGATCCCGCGCGCCGCCATCCCCTCCCGCAGCCGGGCCTCGATGGACCGCATCCGTTCGGTGGACCGCTTGAACCCCATGGCGCGGCGTAGCTCCTCGGCCTCGCCGCCCGAGAACCCCGCGGCGGCCATGGCCATCCGGAGCAGCTGCTCCTGGAAGATCGGCACGCCCAGGGTCCGGCGGAGGATCGGCTCCAGGCAGGGGTGGGGCACCGTCACCGGCTGCCGCCCCTGGCGGCGCTCCAGGTACGGGTGGGTCATCCGCCCGGTGATCGGCCCGGGCCGGATGATCGCCACCTGCACCACGAGGTCGTAGAACCGCCGCGGGGCGTTGCGCGGCAGGGAGGCCATCTGGGCGCGGCTCTCGATCTGGAAGACGCCCACGGTGTCGGCGCGGCGGATCATCCGGTACGTCTCGGGGTCGTCCGGCGGCAGGTGCGCCAGGTCGAGGCCGACCCCCTCGTGCTCCCGGACCAGGGGGATCGCCTCCTCCAGGGCGGCCAGCATCCCCAGCCCCAGCAGGTCCACCTTGATGATCCCCAGGTCGGCACAGTCGTCCTTGTCCCACTGGATCACCGTCCGCCCCGGCATGGCGGCGGGCTCCATGGGCACGGTCTCGTCCAGCCGCCCGGCGGCCAGCACCATCCCGCCCGAGTGCTGGCCCGTGTGGCGGGGCAGGTGGAGCATCCGCGGCCACAGCCGCCGGAAGTGGCGCAGCGCCGGCGCCTCGGGGTCGAGCTCCAGCGCCGCCAGCTCGGCCGCGAGCGTCCGCCCGCCCCCGGCGAACTCCCGGGCCGCGCCCCGCCCGATCCGCCGGGCGATCCGGTCGGCCTCGGACGGCGGCAGCCCCAGCGCCTTCGCCAGGTCCCGCGCGGCCGACCGTTCCCGCCAGGTGATCACCGTCCCGGTCATGGCCGCGCCGTGGGGGCCGTACGTCCGGTAGACGTGCCGGATCACCCACTCCCGCCGCTCCCCCGAGGGCAGGTCGAGGTCGATGTCGGGCCACTCCCCCCGCTCCTCGGAGAGGAACCGCTCGAACAGCAGCTCCATCCGGACGGGGTCGACGGCGGTGATCCCCAGGGCGTAGCAGACGGCGGAGTTGGCCGCCGAGCCACGCCCCTGCACCATGATCCCCTCCCGGCGGCAGAACTCCACGATGCCGTGGACCAGCAGGAAGTACCCCGCGAGGCCGAGCCGGCCGATCAGGTCGAGCTCCCGTTCGAGCTGGCGCCTCGCGCGCTCCGTCAGCGGCCGGAACCGCTCCGGCGCGCGGGCCCGGACCAGCGCCCGGAGGTGGGAGATGGTGGTCTCGCCCGGGGGCACCGGCACCTCGGGGAACCGGTACCCCACGTCGTCGAGCTCGAGCTCGATCCGCTCGGCGAGGGCCGCGGCCTCCTCCAGCGCCCGCCGGTGGTCCGGGAACCGGGCGGCCATCTCCCGCGGGGAGCGCAGGTGCCGCTCGCGGTTGGGCTCGAGCCGCCGGCCCGCAGCGCCCAACGGCACGCCGAGCCGGACGGCGGTCAGCACGTCGGCCAGGTCGCGGTCCTCCGCCCGGGCGTACCGCACGCCGCCCGTGGCCACCAGCGGCAGCCGGTGCCGGCGGGCCAGCTCCGCCACGAGGAGGTTCCGGTGCTCCTGGGCGCACACGCCGTGGCGCTGGAGCTCGGCGGCGAGCCGCCCCGGGAAGATCCCGGCCAGCCGGTCCACGGCGCGGGCCGCCGCCGGGGCGCCCCCCGCCTCGAGCGCCCGGGCCAGGGGGCCCTCGCCGCCGCCGGTCAGGCAGAGCAGCCCGCCGGCGTGGGCCTCCAGCTCGGACCACGAGACCACCGCCTCGCCCTTCGGACGCCCCGCCGCCGCGGCGGTCAGCAGCCGGCACAGGTTCCGCCAGCCCCGGGCGTCCACGGCCAGCAGCGTCAGCCGGGTCTCGCCGGAAGCCGGCGTTCCCGGCAGGACCGGGGCGAGGGGAGGGTCCCCCGGAGGCAGCGGCCCTTCCAGCCGGATCTCCGCGCCGAACAGCGGTTTCACCCCTACGGCCCGGGCGGCCCTCCACAGCCGCGGCGCGCCGTACACGCCGTTGCGGTCGGTGACCGCCAGCGCGCCGATTCCCAACGCCGCCGCCCGCTCCACCAGCGTCTCGGGCTCCGAGGCCCCCCGGAGGAACGAGAACGCCGACACCGCGTGGAGCTCCGCGTACCGCACGGGAGCATGGTAGGCGTAAAGGCGGCATAAATCAACCGCCCACCCCGCCGCGGCGGCGCGGGCGGGGGCCACGGTACACTGTCGGCATGAGGATCGTCTTCTTCGGGACGCCGGAGTTTGCCGTGCCGTCGCTGGAACGGCTGGCGGAGAGCGCGCACGAGGTGGCGCTGGTGGTCTCCCGGCCGGACAAGCCGGTCGGCCGGAAGCAGGTGCTGACGCCGCCTCCCGTCGTGGTCCGGGCGCGGGAGCTCGGCCTGCCCGTGGAGCAGCCGCGGAAGCTGAAGAGCGGGCCGTTCCCGGAGCGGTTCCGGGAGCTCGGGCCCGACGCAGCGGTGGTGGTGGCGTACGGCCGGTTCATCCCGGCCCCGATGCTGGAGGTCCCGCGGCACGGGTTCGTCAACCTGCACCCGAGCCTGCTCCCGAGGCACCGCGGCCCGTCGCCGATCCAGTGGGCGCTGGCCAGCGGGGACCGCGTGACGGGCGTGACGACCATGCTGATCGACGAGGGAATGGACACCGGCCCGATCCTGCTCCAGCGCGAGGTCCCGATCCGGCCCGGGGAGACGGCGCCGGAGCTCTCCTCCAGGCTGGCCGTGGAGGGTGCGGCGCTCCTCGTGGAGACCCTCGACGGGCTCGAGGCGGGAACGGTGGTCCCGACGCCCCAGCCGGAGGATGGCGCGACGGTGACGCCGCTGCTCGACCGCGGCATGGGGGTGGTGGACTGGAGCCTCCCGGCGGAGGCCATCCTGGCGAGGCTGCGCGGGTTCACGCCGTGGCCGGGTCTGCACACGGTGTTCCGGGGGGAGCGGCTGAAGCTCCACGCCCTGGAGCCCGTGGACCCGCCGCCGCCCGGGGACGAGCCGCCCGGCACGGTGCTCGCCGCCGACGGCCGGGGGATCGTCGTCCGGTGCGGGGAGGGGTCGGCGCTCCGGATCACGGCGCTCCAGCGCGAGGGGCGCCGCAGGATGGCCGCGGACGCCTTCCTCGCCGGCGAACGGGTGGAGCCCGGTGAGCGGCTCGGCTGACCGGGCGCTGGCGGCCCGCCTTCTCGTCCGGGTCGAGGGCGGCGACTTCGCGGCGCCGCTCCTGGAGCGGGTGCCCGGCGGCGCGGTCCGCACGCGGGTGCTCGGGGTCCTGCGCTGGCGGGCGCTCCTGGACGAGGCGCTGGGCCGGCACCTCAGGCGTCCCCTCGACCGCCTCGACCCGGAGGTCCGGGCGGTGCTCCGGATCGGCGTGCTGGAGGCGGCGGTCGTGGGCGTCCCGGCGCCGGTGGCCGTGGACGGCGCCGTGCACGCGGTCCGGGCGGTGGGTAAGGGGTCGGCGTCGGGGCTCGTCAACGCCGTCCTCCGGCGGGCGGTCCGGACGGCGGAGGGGCTTCGCCGGGACGGTCCTCCGTGGGTCCGGCTGTCGCACCCCCGGTGGCTCGTGGAGCGGTGGATCCGTGCGTTCGGCGAGGGGAGGGCCCTGGGCGCGCTGGAGGCCGACCAGGAGCCCGCGGGGCTCTGGGCGTGGTTCGCGGATGGGGCGCCGTCGGGTCTCCGGCGGCACCCCTGGGTGGCCGGGGCCGTGGCGCCGGACGGCGACCCCGGCACCGTGCTCGAGGCGGTGCGCGCGGGGAGGGCGTTCGTGCAGGATCCGGCGTCGCAGCTCGTGGCGCACCTCGCGGCCGACCTGGCGGCGGACGGCGCGGGGCCCGTGGCCGACCTGTGCGCGGCGCCGGGAGGGAAGAGCGCGCTGCTCGCGCGGCGGCTTTCCGGACGGCGGGGCGTCGCTCTCGACCTCCACGTCTCGCGGACCCGGTTCGTCAGGCGGCGGCTCGCGGGCGCCGGGGACGCCCCGTGGCTCGGGGTGGCGGCGGACGGGCGGAGGCCCCCTCTGGCGCCGGGCTCGGTCCCGTTCGTGCTGCTCGACGCGCCGTGCTCCGGGACCGGCACGCTGCGCCGGCACCCGGAGATCCGGTGGAGACTCTCACCGGACGACCTGCCGGGGTTCGCCCGGCTGCAACGGGAGCTCCTCCGGTCGGCCGCCGGGCTGCTGGCCCCGGGCGGGACCGTGCTGTACACCACCTGCTCCCTGGAGCCCGAGGAGAACGAGGACGTGGTGGAGGCCGTAGCGCGGGAGGAGGGGCTGGAGCCCGTGGCGCTCGACGGGATGGTGCCGGAGGGGGCGGGGGCGGTCCGCGCCGGCACGGCCGGTGTGCGGCTCCTCCCCGGCCCGGACAACGACGGGTTCACCCTCCACGCTCTCCGGCGCACGGACGGCTCGCCGGGCGCCGGGTCCTGACGCCTCGCCTGGTGGGGTCAGCGATCCCGCGGCCGGAGGTCGTTGGAGGCTGCCCAGAGGATCTGGCGGCAGATCCCGTGGAGGATCGTCACCTCCTCCGTGGTCGCGCCGGCGCGGCCGAGGATGCGGCGCAGCTTCCGGAGGATCCGGTCCGGGTTCACGGGGTCGAGGAAGCCGATGGCCAGGAGCGCCCGGCGCGCGTGGTCCATGAGCGCCTCCACCGCCTCGTGGGACGCGGGTTCCGGGGTGCCGGAGGGGACGGGCTCCCGCAGGACGGGATCGACGAGCGCGACGGAGATGGCCACGGCCTGGGCGAGATTGAGGACGGGGAACCGCTCCGCCGTCGGAATCCGGAGCACGAGGTCGCACCGGTCGAGCGCCTCGCGGGGGAGGCCACGGGTCTCGTTGCCGAAGACGAGGGCGACGGAGCCGGAACGCGCGGTGAGACGCGCCGCCAGCCGGTCCGGTCCGAGGACCGGGAGGTTCTCCCGGCCTCGGGCCGAGGCCGTGCCGACCACGGTCGCTATTCCGGCGAGGGCCTCCTCCAGCGAGGGATGGACCGAGAGCGCCACGTGCTCCAGTGCCCCGCAGGCCCACCGCAGGACCTCCTCGCCGTCCGGATCGGTCCGCGGGGCGATGAGCCGGACCCGGGGCACGCCGAAGTTCGCGGCGACCCGCAGGGCGGCGCCGAGGTTGCCCGGGGAGGAGGTCTCCACGAGCACGAGGGAGGCGAGCCGGCTCACTCGGGGTATACTACCGCCGTCCGGATCAGACCGAAACAACGAGGGGGGACCCGCGACGTGACGACCCGGAGCGCCAGATGCTGATCCCGATCGGGCACGAGGAGAACACGGTCCGCCGGATGCCGTGGGTCAGCATCACCATCATTGCCCTCTGCTTCCTGGCGCTGATCGCCGTCAAGCTCGGCGGCTCCAGCGAGGCCGCCATCAACGCCGCGTTCCAGCGGGCCGTCGGGTACTACTTCCAGCACCCGTACCTCGAGCTCGATCCGCGCCTCGAGAAGCTCATCTTCCATGGCGGCCGGGAGGGCGAGGCCGAGGCGTTCCAGGAGATCGTCGAACAGTTCGGGCAGAAACCGCCCGAGGATCGCGAGACCCGAGAGGCCCAACAGGCCGAGCTCGATCGGCTCGTCCAGGAGGCGTTCGAGCGCCTGGATTCCCACCCGTTCCACCGGTGGGGGCTCGTGCCGGCCCACGTCACGGCGGTCACGCTCGTCACGCACATGTTCCTGCACGCCGGGTGGCTCCACCTGATCGGGAACATGCTGATCTTCTACCTCTCCGGGCCGTTTCTCGAGGACCGGTGGGGGCGGCCGCTCTTCGCCGGGTTCTACCTGGCCGGCGGGGTGCTGGCGGCGCTGGCGTTCGTGGCGGCCAACCCGGAGTCCCAGGTGCCGCTCGTCGGGGCCTCGGGCGCCGTGGCCGCGTGCATGGGGGCGTTCCTCGTCCTGTTCTGGCGGACGAAGATCCGCTTCTACTACTGGATCGGACTGCTGTTCCACGGCACCTTCGATGCGCCGGCGTGGCTGATGCTGCCGCTGTGGCTCGCCAAGGAGATGGTGTTCGCGGACGCCTCGTCCAGGATGCCCGGGGGCGGGACCGGGATCGCCCACCTGGCCCACGTCTGGGGGTTCCTGTTCGGGGCCGCGTTCGCGGGGGCGCTCTCGTTCTTCGGGATCGAGCAGCGGTTCCTGCGTCCGGTCCTGGAGCGGAAGACCGAGCAGGTCGTGGCGGACAACCGGGAGATCGACGAGGCCCACGAGCTGTTCGCCAGGGGGGAGCGCGACCGGGCGCTGGCGCTGCTCCGCCGGGCGGTCTCGGAGAACCCTGCCAACGGGGACGCCGTGCTCGCCTGGTGGGCCCTCGCCGTGGAGTGCGGCAGGGAGGGCGAGGTCGCGGGGCCGATGCTGGACCTCGTGAAGCGGGAGCTTCGAGCCGGCCATGCGGATCTCGCGGCGGACCACTGGCTGGAGCTGGCCTCCCGGGTCCCCGACGCGGCGCGTGATCCCGCCGTGGCGGCTCGGGTCGTGGAACAGCTCGCGCAGGCCGGGCGGGTGGATGACGCGCGATCGGCGCTCGGCCTGGTGCTGCCCACGGTGGACGGGACGACCCCGCCGGGGCTTCTCGTGCGGATGGCCCGGGCCGCCGTCATCGTCGGCGGAGCCCCGGAGATCCTGCGGCTCGCGGCGGACCACCCGGACGTTCCGCCCGGGGACCGCGAGACGTTCCGGTCCGCGCTCGCCGAGCGCCCGGGGTCCGTGGCCCCGGCGTCGGCGGTGCGGACGGAGGTTCCGGCCGCACCCGGGCAGTCGTCCACGGAGGATGCGGGGCCGGAGGGGGACGCCGGGCAGCCGGCGGTGGCGGAGGTGTGGGACGAGCCCCGGAGGCTCCGGGTCGCCGAGGCGGTCCCGGTGGCGGTGACGGCCACGTCGGTCCGCCTCCGGACGGCCTCGGGCCGGGAGCGGGAGCTGCCGCTGGAGCAGGTCCAGGCCGTGGCGGTGGCGGGGATCCAGCCTCCCGGGGAGCGCGGCTACCTCGTCCTCGACCTGGCGCTGGACTCGCCGTGGGGCGCCGGGACCGACCTCCGGGTGGTCCGGATGACCAGCCGGACGTTCGATCCCAGGCGGCTGCTGGGGACGGACGGCCCGGCCGTGGAGGCGTTCCGCGCCCTGGTGGACATCGTTCTCAAGGGGAGCGACGCCACACCGTTGCCGGGGCCCGAGGCCGTGGCGGGCCGTCCCTTCGCCACCTTCCCCGACCTGGAGAGCTATGCCCGGGAGGTGCTGGGCGCGGGCTGATGCGCCGCGGTCAGCGCTCGTTCTCGGCGAACACCTCGGCCTGGAACCGGAGGAGACGGGTCCGCGGGTCGCGCCAGCAGCCGGGCTCGAGGCCGGCCTTCCGGCAGGTGTGGTCGAGGAACGTCTCGAGGTCCCACCCCCACTCCACGGGCACCTGGGGGAGCAAGAGACCGCGGAACGGCCCGCGCTCCACCATCAGCCCGTCGCGCCCGACGACGATCTCCGACGGGTCCTTCACCGGTTCCAGCGGCGTCAGCGCCGAGACCTCGATCTCGATCTCCGGCAGTTCCTCCGGCGCGACCGGCGGGAACCGGGGGTCGCGGAGCGCGGCGTTGACGGCGTTGTCTCGCACCGACCGCCACAGCGGCTCGTGCCCCACCACGTGGCCGATGCATCCTCGCAGCGCGCCGTGCCGCTTCAGCGTGACGAAGGCGCCGCGGTTCTCGCGCAGCGGTCCCTCCGGAACCTCGGGCTCCGGGAGCGGACGCCCCAGCACGGCGGCCTCCACCGTCGCCCGAGCCAGCTCGAGGAGCCACCGTCTCTCGTCTTCGTTCAGCGGCCTGACCATGGCACACCACCTCCCGGTCCCGAGGATAGATCCGGGACCGTCCTCCGGCAAGGGAGGCGAGCCGTTGCGCCGTTGCCTGACGGAATGTTGGGGGTTCCCGGATGGAGGGATTGGAAGGGCCCCCGTGAGGTCCTGACGGGGTCTCGTGGGTCGGCGGAGCCGTCGCCGGCCGGCCCCGGGGAGTCATGGAGCGCGGGCTTCAGCAGCCATGTCGCCGGGCAATGGCACGGGCGCACGACAGACAGTTTCCCCTTCCTGTGGCGAACCGGCGGCCGGCCCGCGAGAAGCCAGAAAAGAACAGTGTCCCTTCCTGTTCGTCCGCGGCCGACCGGCTCAGACCTCGAGCGCCCGGTGCCAGCCGTCGCGAACGCGGGGCCACTCCTCGAGGAACCAGGGGGTGAACCGGCCGGGGTCCGCCGCGATCTCAGCGTCGAGCTCGGCGGGAGCGATCCAGCGCCAGGCGTCGATTTCGTGGGGGTTGACGCGGACGGGACCGTCGGAACGCCCCACCCAGACGGAGCAGACCTCCCGCTCGGAACCTGCGTCCCCGAACCGGGCGTGGTACCGGAAGGTGAACAGGTGGACGAGCTCCGTGTCGAGGCCGAGCTCCTGCTCCAGCCGCCGGTGGAGCGCCTCCTCGAGCACCTCCCCGGCGCGCGGGTGGCTGCAACAGCTATTGGACCAGTAGCCGCCCCACAGCCTCTTCTCCGCCGAGCGCTGCTGGAGCAGCAGCTCGCCGTCGCGGTTGAAGACGAAAATGGAGAACGCCCGGTGGAGGACTCCGTCGCCGTCGTGGCAGGCCGCCTTGGACAGCGTCCCGACCTCGTTGTCGTCCTCGTCCACGAGGATCAGCAGCTCGTCCTCGGAGGACACCACGGGCGCATCGGGGGCCGCGGACCGTTCAGGCAACGGTGACCTCCATGGCCCGGTACCCCGCGGCCTCCATCGCTTCGATGACCTTCCGCGTGTTCTCGGGGACGAGGGCGATCATGGAACCACCCCCTCCCCCACCCGTGAGCTTCGCCCCGAGCGCCCCGTTCTCCCGGGCGATCTGGACGAGCTCCTCGAGCTCCCAGCTCGAGACGCCCAGGCTGTTGAGCAGGCCGTGGCAGACGTTCATCAGGTTGCCGAGCCGCTCGAGGTCGGAACGGCGGATCGCCTGGAGCGCCTGGCCCGTCAGGGCATCGATCCCGCGGAAGACGCGATCGATGACGGCGCGGTTCTTCTCCCGCGCCTCGCGGACCCGGGCCACCATCCGCGCCGTCAGGCTCTCCTTGCCGGTGATCCCGATGACGAACCGGATCGGCTCGGGAAACTCCACCTGCTCGATCGTGGGCGGGGAACCCTTCCGGTACAGGAGTGGGCGGCCGTAGGTCGCCATGGTGTTGTCGATACCCGACGGCGTACCGTGGGCGACCTTCTCGGCCTCGAACGCCAGGGCGTTGATCTCCTCGTCGGAGAGACCGAGCCCGTAGTGGATGTCCAGCGCCCGGATGATGGCGACGGCCACGGCCGCCGACCCGCCGAGCCCCATGGCCCGCGGAATCTCCGAGTAGACCTCGATCCGCATGGACCTGTCGAGCAGCCCGAGGTTCTCGAGGATCAGCGCCGCCGTCTCCTCGATGGAGCTCCGTTTCTTCGGGTTCTCGTGAAGCCGCTGCTCCACCCCCCACCGCGGCATGACGACCCAGATCCCGTCGGAGGCGTCCACGATCCGTGCATGGACGGCCAGCGGCACCGGGGCGGCCAGCGCCCGGCTGCCGTACACCACGGCGTGCTCCCCGAACAGGATGATCTTGCCGTGCCCCGCGGCCCGCTCCAGCTCCTCGCGCCCCGCCTCGCTCCGGACGGAGCCCCCGGCGTCCGCCATGACCTCGTGGATGATCTCCTCGGCCTTCCAGACCTTGATCTCCCCGGTCTTCACCAGCCGCTCCACCACGGTGTCGAACAGCTCCGGCGGAGCACCGGCCGTCGCCGCGACGCTGCGGGCGTGCAGCGTCATGTGCCCCTGCTGGATCCCCTCGGTGGCCAGCGCCCGGAGCGCCGCGAAGTTCTGGGCGAGCCCGACGGCCGCCATCACCTCCGCGAGCTCCCTCGCCGATTCGACCTTGAGCATCTTGAGGTTGAGCCGGACGGTCGGGTTGGCCTGGAGGGACCCGCCGACGATCCCGACCTTGAGCGGCAACTCGATCTCGCCGACCAGGTCGCCCTCGTCGCTGGTCCACCAGCGCGTCAGGGAGGTGTACCGGTTGCCCCGGGCTGCGTAGGCGTGGGCCCCGGCCTCCACGGCGCGCCAGTCGTTCCCCGTGGCCAGCGCCACGGCGTCGATCCCGTTCATGATCCCCTTGTTGTGCGTCGCGGCGCGGTACGGGTCGATGGCGGCGAACTGGCTGGCGATGACGATCCCGTCCCGGACCTCCTCGCCCTTGAACCGCGGCGTGGTCAGCACGTCGACGGGGTAGCGCACCCGGGCCCGCACGAGGGCCCGGTCCGAGAGGTTCGACAGGATCCGGAGGAAGACCTTCCCGCCGGTGATCGACTCGACGAAGGAGGCGACCCCCTCGCACATGGTGTTGACGAGGTTGGCACCCATGGCGTCCCGCGTGTCCACGAGCAGGTGGACCACGAGCATCTCCACGGTGTCCGCCGTCGAGGGGTGCAGGATCACCTCGATATCGCGCACGCCGCCGCCGCGTGCCACGAGCCGCGGCTGGAGGCTGTTGGCCAGGTTGATGACCTCCTCCTTCCGCTGGAGGAGCTTGCGCCGGGCCTGGTCCGCGTGAGGCACGTCCACGAGCTGGATCTGCCCGATCAGGATCGGATCGGTGCTCGTCGCCTCGAACCCTCCGGTCTGGCGGGCGAGCTTCGCCGCGAAGCTGACCGCCGCCACGATGGAGGGTTCCTCCACCACCATCGGGACCACGTACTCCTTCCCGTTGATCTGGAAGTTGAGGCCGAGACCGACTGGGAGCCCCATCACGCCCACCACGTTCTCGATCATCGAGTCGGCGTTGGGCAGGCTCAGGGTCGTCTGGCCGGCCATCAGCCGCTTGTAGTCCTTCGGCGTGATCAGCCCTCGGTCGAGGATCGCACGGATCCGTTCACGAACCGAGAGCCTGTGGAACGCCGGGATGCACGAGATCGGAGAGTCGCTCTTCATCGCGATGTCCTCACTTCCACGGCCGCGCCCCCTCCCTCACCACCGCGCCGCCACGCCGGTCCGGCTCCGTCTCCAGAACCGTCCGGAACCGGCGCGATTATACACCCCGGGATGGAGAGAGCCACGGCCGCGGCACCAGGGCCACTGCTCCCGGGACGGCTCGCGCGCCGCTCGCTGACGAGGAAGACGACCTCGTCCGGCACTTGGCGCCGAAGCCGATGCCACGGAGCGTCGCGGAGACAGTCGTCTGAGAGCTCGGGCTGACATGGCAGCGGCGGGATGGAGATCTGCTTTCGGCGAATCGGCGGCCGCTCCGCCGCCGGGCATTCCGGCAGGAGACGGCGTACCGAGGTGCCACACACGTCGCCTGGCGGTCTCGATACTCCTGGTTCCTGGTGGGACGGGAAGGTGGTGGTCAGGGACGGAGTCGAACCGCCGACACGGGGATTTTCAGTCCCCTGCTCTACCAGCTGAGCTACCTGACCACGCTGGCGGAGGGATTATGGACCGGAGGAACCAGGCTGTCAACCACGTGGAGGTCCCTTGCGCTCTTTCCCTCTCCAAACAAGCCACCCGACACCCAGGAATGAGGCGACGGCCTGGCTCACATCCCACAGCACCTCCAGCACCAGGCCCTCCCCGATTGAGACTGCGCCTTCGACCAGCCCCCCTCGCCCGTAACGAGGTGCCCCACCTGGCACCCCACTTCCCCACCAGCCCAAGGACAAGCGAAGCAACGTCCTGGCCCGCTTCCCACATCCAGATGAAGGATGCCCCTCCCTCTTGCGACTGTCCGCTTGGAGCAGCAAGAGACAAACAGGTGTCCCTTACTCATCCGGGCACAGCGCGAGCGCTGCCCGGTCTGGCAGGACCTCGCCATCACGAAGGAGATGGCTCCGGCGCGGGCACTGACACGGACAGGTCACCGGACGGGGCCACCCGGGTTCCGAGCCTCCCACGCCCTCCGCCGGCAGGGTACAATGCCTTGGAGAAACCGGGGGGGAGCGCGCGATGGGAACGCACGACGTCAGGGATGCGGGATCAGAACAGGAGCGGCGGCGCTTCCTCAGGGCTCTGCTCGACGACCTCGAGGCGCTGGAGCGAATGCTGGAGGCCGGAACCATCGAGTCCGGCGTGCGCCGGATCGGTGCCGAACAGGAGCTGGTCATCGTCAACGAACACTGGAAGCCTGCTCCTGTCGCGGAACAGCTTCTCGAGCAGATTCGCGATCCGCACTTCACTCCGGAGCTCGCTCGGTTCAACCTCGAGTTCAATCTGGACCCGCTCCCCTTCGGAGAACGGTGTCTCTCGGAGATGGAGGCCCAGGCATCCGGACTGCTGGCCATGGCCCGCCAGGCAGCAAGGGAGAGTGGCCACGAGATCGTCATGGCCGGGATCCTCCCGACCTACAACAAGACGGACCTCGTCCTCGAGAACATGTGGCCGAGTCCCCGGTACGCCGCCCTCAACGAACTGCTGACTGCGTGGCGGGGTGGAAGCTGGGAGCTGGCGATCTCCGGCGCCGACGAACTCCGGATGCGGCACGACTCCATCATGTTCGAGGCGTGCAACACGAGCTTCCAGGTCCACTTCCAGGTCGGACCGGACGAGTTCGCCCGCATGTACAACACGGCCCAGGTCGCCGCCGCCCCGGTGCTGGCCGCCGCTGCCAACTCTCCGCTCTTCTTCGGGAAAAGGCTCTGGCACGAGACCCGCATCGCCCTGTTCCAGCAGTCGCTCGACACCCGTCAGGCTCCGACCCACCGCCGCGAGCATGTCAGCCGCGTGGATTTCGGGCGCAACTGGATCACATCTTCCGTTCTGGAGATCTTCCAGGAGGACGTGGCCCGCTTCCGCGTGCTGCTCGCAGGCGACATCGACGAGGACCCGCTGGCCGTCCTGGAGGCGGGCGGCGTACCCCGCCTCCAGGCACTGGCCCTCCACAACGGCACGGTGTACCGGTGGAACCGCGCCTGCTACGGCATCTCCAACGGCCGGCCCCACCTTCGGATCGAAAACCGGATGCTCCCCTCCGGACCGTCCATCGCCGACGAGATCGCCAACGCCGCCCTCTGGTTCGGCACGCTCAACGCGCTGCTCGAGGAGTTCGACGCCATCGACCACGTCATGGACTTCGCCGACTGCCGCGGCAACTTCTTCGCAGCAGCCCGGCGGGGCCTCCAGGCCCAGTTCACCTGGACCGACGGGAAGACCTGGCCCGCTGGGCAGCTGTTGCTCGAGGCGATCATCCCGGCCGCCCGTCGCGGGCTCGAGGCCGCTGGGATCGATCCCGACGACGTGGAGCGATACCTCGACATCGTGGAACGGCGGGTCCGCCGCGAACGCAACGGCGCACGCTGGCAGCTCGACTCCCTCTCTGCCATGGCCGGACGCGGCACAACAGCCGAGCGGATGCACGCCATCACCGCTGCAATGTGCCACAACCAGGAAGAAGGAATACCAGTCGCCTCCTGGCCCCTCGCCGAGCTCGGCCAGGCCGGCGGCTGGCGCCAGAACTACCTCAAGGTAGAGCAGTTCATGGAGACCGACATCATCTCCGTCGCTCCGGAGGATCCCGTGGAGCTCGTGGCCCGCCTGATGGTGTGGAACCGCGCCCGCCACGTCCTGGTCGAGGACGGCGAGAACCGCCCCGTCGGGATCGTTTCCCAGCGGCGCCTGCTCCAGCTTGTTGGCCGGACCGGCACCTCCGAGGACGACGGACCCGTGCCCGTGTCGAAGATCATGCACACGGAGCTCATCACCGTGGAACCAGATACAACCGCCGTGGATGCCATCGACCTGATGCACCGCCACGGCGTCTCGATTCTCCCCGTCATCCAGGACGGAAGACTCGTCGGATACGTCACCGAGCACACGTTCCTCGATATTGCCAGGGAACTTCTGCTCGAGCACCTGGCCAACGCCGAGGACTGATCCTCCCCGTCCCGTCCAAGATCCACCGCCCCCCTGGAACCGATGCGGAGATCTGGGTACCACCGACTGCGGGATTCTGGGTGTCCCTTGACACGAGCCGTACAAGCTGCAAGAACGAGAGGAGCCGGGCGGAGCCTTGGCCGGACGACCGGATGCCGACGCTCCTCGCGGGAAATCCGCGCCCGCTCCGCGCTCCCCGGCCGGTGTCTCCCCGCCCTCCTGCCGCTCCCGGGTCCGCGGATTCATTTCTTGCGGGGGACAGGGGACAGTCCCAACTGTCATCATGTATCATGAAGGACGAGGCTCGCCCCATCTCATCATCTCTTTCCGCGAGCCCGAGAGGTTGCCATGGGTCGAGACTTCACGGCCGTCATCAAACGCGATGGAGACTGGTGGATCGGCTGGATCGAAGAAGTTCCCGGCGTGAATTGCCAGGAACGCACCAGGGAGGAACTCCTCGAGAGTCTCCGTGTGACCCTTGCCGAGGCCATCGAGCTCAACCGCAAAGAGGCCAGGGAGGCAGCGGGAGAAGAGTTCACCGAGGCGACGATCGGTGTATGAAACGCCGGGAGCTCCTCCGGCACCTGCGTCGTCACGGTTGTCAGCTCGTGCGCGAGGGCGCACGTCATTCCTGGTGGTCCAATCCCCGGCAGAACCGCCGTTCTGCCATTCCCCGGCACTCGGAGATCAGTGACATCCTCGCAAGAAAGATCTGCAAGGATCTCGGCGTTCCCTCGCCATGACCCCAACCCTCCCATCCCACAGGGCTGTCAAATCCTCCACCCCACCATCCGCATCTCCACGCTCGAAAAGGCCGCCTGACGGCCGGCGGGAAGACGAGCCGTACAAGCGAAAGAACGAAAACCACGCGGCGGAGCCGTACGCAAACGACCGAATGCCGGCGCTTCTGATGGGGAACTCCGCGCCCCCTCCACGCTCTCCGGACGCCTCCCGCCCGATCATCCAGCCTCCGGTGGTTTCCCGGTCGGTGTCTCCCGGCCTTCCTGCCCCTCCCGGGTCCGCGGATTCATTATTGCGGGGGACAGGGGACAGCCGCTACGCCTCCTGGAGCTCGCGGAGCGCCTCGAGCACCTCGGCCGGATGGTCCTTGACCCGGACCTTGCGCCACACCTTCGCGATCCGTCCCCCGGGATCGACCAGGAAGGTCATCCGGTGGATGCCCATGCTCTCGCGCCCCATGAACTTCTTCGGCCCGTACACCCCGAACGCCGTGGTCACCTTCCGTTCGGGATCGGCGAGGAGCCGGTACGGCAGTCCGTGCTTCTCGCGGAACCGCCGCTGGCGCTCCACAGAGTCGTGGCTGATCCCCAGCACGGTGGCGCCGGCGGCCTCGAGCTCACCGAAGACGTCACGGAAACCGCACGCCTCGGTAGTGCATCCGGGCGTCATCGCCTTCGGGAAGAAGAAAAGCACGGCCCACCGGCTGCGGAGCGACCCCGACGAGACGACTGCCCCGTCGTCGGCCTCGAGCTCGAACTCCGGGACCGGCGCCCCTTCCGGAAGCGGTTCCACGGCCATCAGTGCTTCTTCTTTTTGCCGCCGATGTCGCCCAGCTGGTCCGAGGTCCTCAGCTTGGCGGGAAACCGCTGGTCGTACTCTTTGATGATGGTGTCCGTCAGGTCGGCCGTGTCCGAGAGGTAGATGATCGTCCTCGGTTTGAAGATCAGGACGGCATCGTACCCGTTGGCCTTGGCGTAGTCCTCGATCACCCGCCGCATCTTCTGGGCCACGCCCGCCAGGAGTTCGTTCTGCTTCTTCTCGAAGTCCCGCTTGAACTCCCGCGTCGCGTCCTCGAGGCGGCGCCCCGCGTCCACGGTCTGCTTCTGGAGCTTCTCCAAGGCGTCCTCCGAGGCGACCCCGCGCTCCTTCGCGAGCTTCTGGTGGAGCTCGGTCACGTGCTCGCGCATCTTCTGGAGGTTCTCGCGCCGGGGCTTCGCCC
>JAMOVQ010000162.1 GCA_027067575.1 Thermoanaerobaculia bacterium
GGGGGAAGGGTAAGTCGCCGAGTACGGCGTATCCGGCGAGCCGTCCCGGGGTGCAGCCCGAGCCGCAGGAGCCGGGGCGCACACGCCCCCACGGCCCCGGGGAGCGCAGCGACCCGGGGGAGCCGCGACAGCGGCGCCCGGCCTGCGACCGCCACTCGCCGTGACGAGGAGGGGCCGCGCGGATCGTGCCCCGGGGCCGTTCCCGCAAGGGCGCGAGGAGAAACTGACCTGGGGGTCGTGACGACGAAGCGGCCGCGGCGGGGGCGGTCCCGGGGTGCGAGACTCGCGGCCCCGTTCATTCAAAGTCGATGACCCGAACGCCCCCCAACGAAGCCCAGGCGGCCGGCAGCGACGCCGCAGGCGGCGCCAGCGCGTCGCACGGGCGGTCCGGGGGGAGCTTGCTCCCACCGGACGCACGGGCGAGGCGCGCAGCCCGCGCGAAGCGCGGGGGCCGGCCGCCGGTTCCCCACCGGAGGAACGTGTCCCCTCGGGGGCCGTGCGAAAATCGTCCCGTGACACGGCGTGCGGACCGTCCCGGATCTCTCCGTCTTCACCGCGAGGGCGTACTCACACGGCGGATCGAGGCGCTCGAGACGCTGCTCGATCCGTGCGCGCTGTGTCCGCGGGCGTGCCGGGCCCTCCGCCGTTCCGGGGACCTCGGCACCTGCGCCACGGGCCCGCTCCCCGTCGTCGCCTCCTGGACGCCCCACTTCGGCGAGGAGCCGGTGATCTCCGGGCGGCGTGGCTCGGGTACGGTGTTCCTCGCGAACTGCAACCTCCGGTGCGTCTTCTGCCAGAACCACGACATCTCCCAGAAGCCTCGCACCTTTCGGGACAGTGCCATGACGGACGAGGATCTCGCCGCCATCCACCTCGAGTTGCAGGACCGCGGCTGTCACAACGTCAACTGGGTCTCCCCGACCCACCAGGTCCCGGCACTGGTCCGCGGTCTCGACCTGGCCATCCGCCGGGGTTTCGGCTTGCCGCTGGTCTACAACACCAACGCCTACGATTCCGTCGAGGTCCTCCGGCTCCTCGACGGGGTCGTCGATGTCTACCTTCCCGACCTCAAGTACGCCGACCCCGCCGCCGGACGGGAATGTTCCCGGGTGCCGGACTACCCGGATCGGGCACGAGAGGCCATCAGGGAGATGTTCCTTCAGGTTGGCGACCGCTGGACCCTCTCGCCGGACGGCACTCTACTCCGCGGGCTTCTCGTCAGGATCCTCGTCCTGCCCAACGACCTCGCAGGCGTGGAAGAGAGCCTCCGCTGGATCGCCGAGGAACTCTCGCCCCGCGTCGGAATCTCGCTGATGGCGCAGTACTACCCCACGCACCACGCCGCCCAACCCGGCCGATATCCCCTGCTCCAACGGCCCATCTCCGCCGGTGAATGGGACCGCGCGCTCGAGGCGCTGGAGCGATGGACCGCAGGAGACCACCGGTACATCCAGGATTTCCGCGAGGCTCCAGGGTACTACCGGCCCGATTTCTCCGACTCTGAAAAGCCGTTTCCTGACCTGGACGACTTCCTTCCGAGGTGATCCCCGCGGAGTCCTGCCCGCCCACTGATACATCACCTCATCACGATAGCTGAATATTTGAGTGCGCTTGACAATATCGAGTCTTGCGCATATTTTCACAAGGAAGTTTGGGCCATGCCTCAAACATGGCCCCGTACGGGAGGTAGCACAGTGCGTCGTATTTCCATCCTTTCCACCATGCTCATCGGAGGGTTTGTTCTTCTCGGCCTTGCAGGCGTCGCCACCGCCGGCAAGGACGAGGGCCAGAAGCTCGACGGGCGCAAGCTGTTCAAGGAGTACTGCAAGCCCTGCCACGCCGAGGGTTCCGAGAACGGCGAGTACACGCCCATGACCTACATCCAGGACCAGTGGGAAGAGTTCTTCGAGGAGAACTGGAAGGACACCCACGGAGACCTCGTCGACCCCCATCACGGTGGGAAGAAGGTCCTCGACGAGATCACTCCCGAGATGTTCGAGGCGATCAAGGACTTCGCCATCGACCACGCCGCGGATTCCGAGCATCCCATGACCTGCGGCTGATGCCGCTCGAACTGCCAGGCTGAAAAGGAGGAGGCCATGCGAAGACTCGTGTGCCTGACGATGGGTGTTGTGCTCGTAGCCACATGTGCGTTTGCTCAAACGCCGTCGAGTACCCAGGAGGAGATCCAGCTGCTCCGGCAGCAGCTCCAGCAGCTCCAGCAGCGTCTGGACCAGCTCGAGCAAGAGGCTGCCCAGCAGGCGAAGAAGACGAAGAAGGTTGAGAAGAAACAGAAGCGGCTGCAGAAGACGGTGATGGCCAATCAGCGGAAAACGGCGCTGGACCGCATCAACTTCACGGGTGACTTCCGGTTCGAGGCAAACTCCATCGCCACGTCGATGCCGGACTTCTACAACGGCATGGCCGTCCAGAAGGGCATGGTGGACACCATGTTCTACATGGGCGCCAACGGGATGCCGCCTCAGAGTCTCGATGACGTTCACCAGTTCATTGCCCAGAACTACTCGCAGTACCAGTACTTTCTCTCCCAGCTGACGTGGGACCGGCTCAGGCAGGCCGTGGGGCAGATCCCCCCCGAGATGTTCGGGCCGCTGATGCAGATGCTCCTGCCGTCGGCGTATACACCGGGCTACGACTACGACAACAGCATCATGTACACCAACCGGCTCCGTCTGAACATCGATGCGAAGGTCGCGGACAACGTGTCGTTCCAGGGCCGGTTGTCCATGTACAAGGTTTGGGGCGACTCCACGGGCGTTCAGATCTTCAACGGCCAGTCGAACAGCTTTGCCATCGACGGCAACACCGTCGGCGTCCCGAACTCCGACATCCTGCGCGTGGAGCGGGCGTTCTTCACATGGAAGAACATCGGCGGAGCGCCGATCTATCTGTCGATCGGCCGGCGGCCCTCCACGAACGGCCCGCCAATGAACCTGCGCCAGAACGAGATGCGCGGCGGCACGCCGATGGGCTCCCTCATCGACATGCAGTTCGACGGGGCCACCTTCGGCTGGCACATCGGTGAAAAGTGGGGAACAACGGCCCGCCTCTGCTACGGCGTGGGCTACGAGTCGGGCTTCGGCTCCGGCGAGGTCGCCCAGCCCAGCCAGAAGTGGCTCGACGACGCCTCGTTCCTTGGCCTCAACCTCGACCTGTTCAACACGGACGACATGCTGCTCCAGTTCACCATTGCCAGGGCGTTCGACCTGACCGACGGCTTCGGCGGCCTCATCGTCATGCCGGCCGACCCGATTTCGGGCAACCCGGTCCCCGCCCCGATGGTGATGCGCTACACACCGTCCGCCAACCTCGGCGACTTCGACATCGCCGGCGTGGTGCTCCAGCGGCGGGACGGCCCGTTCGACTGGTTCGTCAACCTGAACTACTCCAAGTCCCACCCCAACGGTATGACCACGCCGTTCGGCGGTCTGCTGTCCGACCCGTTCGAGAATCCGACGAGCCACAGCGGTTCCATGTGGTACATCGGCGCCAAGTACAACTTCAACGATGACAGGACCTCCTTCGGCATCGAGTACAACCACGGCTCCAAGTACTGGTTCAACTTCACCCCGGCCCAGGACGACCTGATCGGCGCCAAGACGGCCACCCGCGGGGACGTCTGGGAGACCTACCTCTTCCACAAGATCAGCAAGAACTTCCAGCTGAAGCTCGCTTACATCAACTACTCGTACGACTACTCGGGCTCCGGATGGCACATCGGCGCGCCGAAGAAGCTCGACAGTACCCCGATCCTCGGTTTTCCGACGTATGATGATGCGTCGATGTTCACGCTGGGCCTGATCGCCCGGTTCTGAGGAAGGGGGAACGAAGAGACATGAAGAAACGCGCAGTTATCGCCGCCGTAGCCTCGCTCGCGATCCTCGTCGCGGGGCCCGCCGTGGCGAAACGCAAGACCTACTCGCACCAGAAGTACTTCGAGCACTACGAGGGCACGAGGACCTGCCTGAAGTGCCACAAGAAGAGTGCGCGGGAGGTCTTCCATTCCCAGCACTACCAGTGGAAGGCCCAGGCCCCCAACGTCGTTGACGCCCACGGCAAGGAGTGGGGCAAGATCAATACGATCAACGACTACTGCACGAACCCGAAACCCGTCTGGAAGCACGAATATACGAACAAGGACGGGAAGGTTGTGGAGGAGGGGTGCTCCAAGTGCCACGCCGGGTTCGGCAAGATGCCGTCGAAGAAGCTGACCGACGCCGAGCTCGAGAATATCGATTGCCTGATCTGCCATGCGCACGGGTACCGGCGGGCACTGTACGAGAACGAGGACGGGAGCCTGGAGTGGAAGCCGATCCTTTGGAAGAACCAGGTCGGCCTCGACTCGGTCTCCAAGCGGATCACGAAGCCGAACCGCACCATGTGCCTCAGGTGCCACTCCGGCTCGGGTGGCGGTCCGAACTTCAAGCGCGGCGATCTCGAGTACGAACTGACCAGCTGTGACAGCGAGTTCGACGTCCACATGGCGAAGGATGGCAACGACTTCCAGTGCATCGACTGCCACGCCGGAGAGGATCACAGGATCCCCGGTTCGGGGGTTGACATCGCTGGCGATGAGATGCCGTCGAAGAACATCCTGTGTGACAACGACGACTGCCACGGCGCCGAGCCGCATGGCAACGAGATCCTCGACCGGCACACGAAGCGGGTGTTCTGCACCGTCTGCCACATCCCGACCTTCGCAAAGAAGGACGCCACGAACATGGTGCGCGACTGGTCCAACGGCCACTACTCCGAAGAGAAGGGCAAGTGGACCTACACCGCCGAGTTCAAGAAGGATGTGACGCCCGCCTACACGTGGTGGAACGGGAAGCAGGTCCAGATCCAGCTCCCCGGAGAAGCTGTCAAGAAGAACGACGACGGCGAGATCATGATGGCCGTTCCGGTCGGGTCGAAGGACGATCCGGATTCCCGGATCTTCGCCTTCAAGCTCTACCACGCCGTGATGCCTGTGCAGGAGGGAACGAACTGGCTCCTTCCGATCGAGACCGGGCACTTCTACATCACCGGCGACATGGACACGGCCGTGAGGAACGCAGCGCAGCAGTTCTATGGCATCGAGAACGCGCAGTTCACCTGGTCCCGGACGATCCGGTACCAGGGGCTATTCCACGAGGTCCAGCCGGCGAAGAATGCCCTGTCGTGCCTGGACTGCCACGGCAACGGCGGCCGGCTCGACTGGAAGGCCCTCGGCTACGATGCCGACCCGCTCCTGACCATGATGCGCGCAGCCCACTGAGCGCACATCCCCGGATCGAACACAGGCGGCGCCCCCCGGGGCGCCGCTTTTCTCTTCCTCGTCATCCTGGCCGGTCAACCTGTCCTGGGAAAACTCCCTTCAATCCTTATGATGAAACGACCTCGGCCGGGGTGAGGCTTGAAAACTGCTCTCTCAGGACTATCATGAAAGACAACAGTCGCGTGATGCCCCGTCCCTGGGAAAATTCAACGAGGAGCGGGGCACCGTGGTCGGGGAGCGGCGAGCTGGATGTTGAGACGGTGGAGGAGGTCGCAGATGAAGGGGGCAGGTCAGGCTCGGATC
>JAMOVQ010000163.1 GCA_027067575.1 Thermoanaerobaculia bacterium
GCTGCACCCCGGGACGGCTCGCCGGATACGCCGTACTCGGCGACTTACCCTTCCCCCGACTCACCCACCCCGTCGGGCCAAGCCGCCTGCGTTCGGCGTCCCGACGGCCGTCCCGGGGCTTGCCCTCGCCTCCGTCCCCGGACCGCCCCCGCCCCCCCCGCCGGCCCGTTCCTCGTGGGGCGCTCGATCGCTGGATGGCCGAGGGCTCCGTTGTGGGGACAGTCCCGATCGTGACGGCGCTGGTTCTCTGGAACGCCAGCCGGAACATCGCTTCGCTCGTCCCTGGACGGGCGAGGGGTGGGGTACCAGGTGGGAGTGCTTCGTTCCGGCCGACAGGTCGGTCGGGTTGGAGATCAGTCCCGATCGTGGAGGCCAGGGTTCTTCGAAGCGCCAGCCGGGACATCGCTTCGCTGGTCCCTGGGTGGGCGGGTGAGTGAGGTACCAGGTGGAGCGGCATCCTCTCGGCGGGGGTTTCGGCCAGGTTGCGGGGACAGTCCCGATCGTGACGGGCCTGGTTTTCTGAGGCGCCAGTTGGAACATCGCTTCGCTCGTTCCTGGGTGGGTGAGGGGTGGGGTACCAGGTGGACGAAAAAGGGACACTGTTGATCTCTGCTGCTCCAAGCCCAGTCGCGATCGCGGAGGGCGTCCTTCCATGGGGAGCCGGAACGTCGCTTCGCTCGTCCCTGGACGGGTGAGGGATGGGGTACCGCGCGAAGGTCCTTCGTTTCGGCCGAAGGGTGGAGTAGGGGACATTGTTTTTCAGTTGATCGGTGCGTGGCCGCGGGGGAGCGCGGGCTTCAGCCCGCATCAGGCTTGTCGGCGGGACAGTCCCAATCGTGACGGGCTCGGGTTCTCTGGAACGCGAGTCGGAACGTCGCTTCGCTCGTCCCTGGGTGGGTGGGTGAGCGAGGGTGAGTGAGTGGGGCACCAGCTGGGAGTACCTCGTTTCAGCCAAGACCAACGCTGTTGATCTGCTGCTCGCTGCTCCAATCGGCACGGATCGCAAGTAGGGGACGCTGGTATGCTCCTGGCGGTCAAGGCACAACGACCTCCCTTGGGGATCGCAGTTCGTGTCCTCATCGCCGCTTGAATGCGGGAATCGGAGCCGCCGTGGCGGTGTTTCCACGTTGGGAGGCGCGATGCGGTATCCGAAGTTCTTCGACGAGATCGAGCCGATCGTCCTTGTGGACGAGCTCGGCGGGTTCCTGGGAGCGTTCGAGGACGGGGTCGTGGAGATCCGCTACCTGGACATCGTCAAGGTGGCGGGCCACAGCTGCGCAACCGTGGCCGGGGCGTGGCTGATGACCAGGGCGGCGCTGGCCGCGCTCTGGCCCGAGGGACGGCCGGTGCGGGGCGGCGTCCGGATCGAGCTGCGAGGTGCGGCCGGGGAGGGGAACACGGGTGTGGTGGGGATGGTGATGGCAAACATCACCGGTGCGGCGCCGGGGGATCTGGGGTTCTCGGGACTCCAGGGTCGGTGGATCCGGCGAAACTTGCTCGAGTTCGGGCGCCCGGTGGGTGGTGATGCCCGGTTTACGCGGCTGGACACTGGGGAGGCGGTGGATGTGTCATACCGGCCGCACCGGGTCGTCGATCCGGGCGCGATCCTCGCGGAGGCGATCGGTCCCGGCGCGACGGATGAGCAACGGCGGATGTTCCCGCACAGGTGGCAGGCGATGGTCCGGACGCTCCTCGAACGCGGGGACGCTGTGGTGGACGTTCAGAGGTAAGGGGCGATCCGGGAGAGGATGGATGCCTTCGGCTGGGCCCCGACCATCGTCTCGACAGGCCGGCCGCCGGAGAACAGGACGAGCATCGGAATGCTCTGAACCCGGAAACGCCGGGCGGTCTCCGGATTCTCGTCGACGTTGACCTTGACGATCTTGATCCGGCCCGGGTTCTCCGCCGCGATCTGTTCGAGGACCGGTGCAACCATCCGGCATGGACCACACCACGGCGCCCAGAAATCCACGAGCACCGGAACGGGCGCCGTGGTCTCTGCCTGAAACGTGGCGTCGGTGGCGTCCACGACCCAGGGCAGGGCTGTACCGCACTTTCCGCACACCGGGGCTTTGCCGGGACGTCCCGTCCCGAGCCGGTTCTTTGCGCCGCACGACGGACAGGTCACGATCGCCTGCATCGGTATCCTCCCGTGGAGATTGTAACCGGAGTCCAGCTGGTGCGAGCCCCCGGAGTCAAGAGAGCTGCTGCCGCCGGGTGCGGGGGCGCTGGTTGGCAGCGAGGACGCGCTTCCTGAGCCGGATCGCCGTGGGGGTGACCTCCACGAGCTCGTCGCCGTCGATCCATTCGAGGGCGCGGTCGAGGGTCATCTCCACCGGCGGTGCAAGGCGCAGCGCCTCGTCGGAGCCCGCCGCGCGCATGTTGGTCAGCTTCTTCTCCCGGGTGACGTTGACCACGAGGTCGTTCTCCCGGCTGTACTGGCCGACGATCATCCCCTCGTAGACCTCCGTCCCCGGGGCGATGAACAGGGTGCCGCGGGGCTCGAGGTGGTAGAGCGCGTAAGTCGTGGCGCGGCCGGGGCGATCGGCCACCATGGCGCCCGTTGTCCGGCCGGGGATCTCGCCCTGCCAGGCGTCGTATCCGTCGAAGATCGTGTTGAGCACGCCCGTTCCCCGCGTGTCGGTGAGGAACTCGTTGCGGAACCCGATCAGGCCGCGGGACGGCACCCGGAACTCCAGGCGGACCCGGCCGTGGCCGGGGTTGGACATCCTGACCATGCGCCCCCGGCGCGTGCCGAGCTTCTGGGAGATGACGCCGATGTGCTCCTCGGGGCAGTCGATGACCGCCAGCTCCATCGGCTCCTCCCGCCGCCCGCCGCGCTCCCGGACGAGCACCTCGGGCTTGCCCACGGAGAGCTCGTACCCCTCCCGGCGCATGGTCTCGATCAGCACGGCCATCTGGAGCTCGCCCCGGCCCATGACCTTGAACGCGTCGTTGGCCAGAATCTCCAGCCGCAGGCTGACATTGTGGAGCATCTCCCGTTCGAGCCGCGCGCGGATCTGCCGTGCGGTCACCTTCTCGCCATCCCGGCCGGCGAACGGCGAGGTGTTGGCGGAGAACACCATGGCCAGCGTCGGCTCCTCCACGGCGATCCGCGGCAAGGGGGCGGGGCGTTCCGGGTCCACCAGCGTGTCGCCGATCTCCAGCTCGTCCAGCCCCGCGACGGAGACGATGGCGCCGGCGCCGGCTTCCTCGACCTCCACGCGGTCCAGACCGTCCCGGACGAAGACCCCGGCCACCCGGGCGGTCCGGATGCCCCGTTCGCCGGCCACGCCCACCGTCCCCCCCTTGTGGATCGTGCCGTTGAAGAGCCGCCCGATGGCGAGGCGCCCGAGGTAGTCGTCCCAGTCCAGGCTCGTGACGAGCAGCTGGAGCGGCGCCGCGGGGTCGCCAGCGGGTGCCGGGATCGCCTCGAGGACCGTGTCCAGGAGCGGCCGGAGGTCCGTCGAGCCGTCGCCGGGCTCACGGTGGGCGATCCCCTTGCGCGCGTCGGTGTAGAAGACCGGGAACTCCAGCTGCTCCTCGGTGGCGTCCAGGTCGATGAACAGGTCGTGGACCTCGTTGAGGACCTCCTGGGGGCGGGCGTCGGGCCGGTCGATCTTGTTGATCGCAAGGATCAGCGGCAGCTCGAGCTCCAGCGCCTTCTGGAGGACGAACCGCGTCTGGGGCAGGGGGCCCTCCGCGGCGTCCACGAGAAGGAGCACACCGTCCACCATGGTCAGTGTGCGTTCGACCTCCCCGCCGAAGTCCGCGTGGCCCGGCGTGTCCACGATGTTGATCGTGACCCCTCCGTAGCGGATCGCCGTGTTCTTGGCGAGGATGGTGATCCCCCGCTCGCGCTCGAGATCGTTGGAGTCCATCACCCGCTCGCGGACGTTCTGGTTGGCGCGGAAGATTCCGCTCTGCCACAGCATGGCGTCGACGAGGGTCGTCTTGCCGTGGTCCACGTGGGCGATGATGGCGATGTTGCGGAAGGGAAGCTCGGTCACGTCGTCTCCTTGGGGCCCACCGCCGGCGGGCGGGGCATCATACACGAGCCGCGGCGGCGCCGCGCCGGCTGCCCTCAGTCCCGGAGGGCCCAGCCGTCCGGGCTCATGGCGGCAACGGCCGCCGTGGTGAAGACCGGCGCGGGGAGTCCGCGGGACCAGCGGCGGAAGAGCATCTCGAGTGCGGCGTTGCTGCGGATCGCCAGGTTCGTCGCGAGGACCACGCGGCGAACCGTGGTGCGGGAGACCTTGACCTGGGAGCGGTCGGTGAAGGTCGGATTGTCCGCGATTCTCGAGAGCGTCAGCGCCGAGAGGCCGATGGCCCATATGAGGAAGCGGCGGACGCCGGTCTCGCGCCGGGGCACCGTCTTCACGTACTCCAAGGCGTCGCGGAGACTGCCGTGGGCGACGGCGACGAGACGCAGGAGGCCGCGGGAGAACCCGTCGTCGCGGTGGGCCTCCGGGAGGACGTCCAGGTCGTACCCCTCCTCGGCGAAGAGCCGGCGGGGGAGCCAGCACGCTCCGCGCTCGAGGTCCGTCCAGACGTCCTTGAGGATATTCGTCAGCTGGAGGGCCTGGCCGAACGACGCGGCCAGGGTGGCGAGCCTCGGGCGGCGAACGGCGATGGATGGTGAGTGATGGCAGAACAGATCGGTCAGCATCTCGCCGACCACGCCGGCCACGTGGTAGCAGTACCGCTGGAGATCCTCCAGCGTCTCGAGACCCGCGCGGGCGCTTCTCCGGCTGAACAGCGCCATGCCGCGCCCCATGATGGCGACGCAGCGCACCATGGCGTGGCGCTGGGGGGTGGAGAGCGACCGGGTGATCCGGAGGATCCGCGGAAGGCCGTGGATCAGCTCCCGTTCCGCGGGCAGCGACGCTCCGGAGAGGCGGGGCGCCAGTGCCGAGGCGAGCAGCGCGCCGTCGCCGCCGCGCTCGAGCTCGGCGAGGAACGCTTCCAGATAGGTCACCTTCTCGTCCGGGAGGATCCCGGGATCGTCCTCGATGGTGTCCGCGACACGGCAGAGCAGGTAGGCGTTGGCGACGGCGCGGGCGAGGGCTCGCGGAAGCTGTGGGATCGTCAGGGCGAACGTCCGAGACACGCCCTGGAGGCACCGGGACTGGAACGTCTCGTCCTCGGGTGAGGGCGCCACGGCGGGCTCCCGCGACAGGAGACGCTGGACGGTGGCGTTCGCCACGGCGGTGGACACGGCTTCCGACGCCATGCTTGGGATTATAGCGCTCGCCGGCCGGGGCCGCTGCGCTGCCGACACATGGCGAGGTGATCGAGGGTCCGGAGAGGTCAGAAATCCCTCCCGGAACGCCTCCCGGAACGGCCCGCATTCTGGCGGTGGCGAACCGGCGGCCGGCCCCCGCGCTTCGCGCGGGCGGCGCGCCTCGCCCGTGCGTCCCGGTGGGAGCGAGCTCCCCCCGGGCCGCCCGTGCGACGCGCTGGCGCCGCCTGCGGCGTCGCTGCCGGCCGCCTGGGCTTCGTTGGAGGGCGTTCGAGTCATCGACTTTGAATGAACGGGGCCGCGAGTCTCGCACCCCGGGACCGCCCCCGCCGCGGTCG
>JAMOVQ010000164.1 GCA_027067575.1 Thermoanaerobaculia bacterium
CGGCGCCAGCGCGTCGCACGGGCGGCCCGGGGGGAGCTCGCTCCCACCGGGACGCACGGGCGAGGCGCGTCGCCCGCGCGAAGCGCGGGGGCCGGCCGCCGGTTCACTCTCGGTGTCGAGACCGCGGCCCCCGGCCACGCCCTTTCCCCGCCCGGTTCAAACGCGCCCGCGGCCCGCTCCGTAATACAGGGTGAGAAGACGAGACGAACCAACCTCCTCCTTCCTCCGCCACCGCCGCCGAGACCCGGCGGCGGTGGTCCATTCGGGACGACGGAGGCTGCTCCCGCTCACCGGCCGCGGCGGCCGTTCCACAGCTCGACATGGAGCCGCGGAGAGTACCGGAACCCGTGCTCGACACAGAGCGCCGCCACCACGGGCCCCCGCCGGGCAAGCTCCTCCCTGGTCGCGGCCCGGGCCATCAGGAGGACCCGGTCCCTCCGGACCTCGGGCAGCGCCTCGATCAGGGAAAGGACTTCGGGCATGTCCTCCGGGCCGGCCACGACGAACTTCAGCTGGTGCTCCGGGAACCGGCGGAGCAGCTCCCCGGCGGCGCCGAGGTCCGACCGGAGCCGCCGGTGGCGGACCTTCCACCCCGGATCGTCGGGATCGGAGTTCGACGTCTTCGGGGAGAGGGAGAGCAGGTCGCACGCGAACTCCGGGGCGACGGTCCCGGCGGTCTCCACCGTCACGTGGAGGTCCGCCCCCCGCAGGGCCCGGGTCAGGGCACCGACCTCCCGCTGGAGGAGCGGCTCGCCCCCCGTCACCACCACGTACCGGGCCCCGCTCGAGACCGCGGCCGCCACGAGGTCCTCCACACGCCACCGGACCCCGGGAGCCCGCAGGGCGTGGGGCGTGTCGCACCAGCGGCACCGGAGGTTGCACCCCGCCGTGCGGATGAAGAAGGACGGCACCCCCGCGAGGATCCCCTCCCCCTGCACGCTCGTGAACGTCTCGGCGATCCGCACGGCCGGCCCCGGTCAGCCGCCGGGCGACCGTTCGATCTCCCCCGTCATCGGCACGAACCGCACCGGGATGACGGAGCGCTCCTCGAACCCCGTCTCCGTCCGGGTGATGACCTTCAACTCCTGATAGAACGTCCCCACTGGGATCACCATGTGTCCGCCGACGGCCAGCTGCTCGAGCAGCGGGTCGGGAACCCGTTCGGGGGCGGCCGTGACCACGATCCCGTCGAACGGCGCGTGCTCGGGCCAGCCGCCGTACCCGTCGCCGCACCGGACGTGGACCCGGTCGTACCCGAGCCGTTTCAGGGTCTCCGCCGCCTTCCGGCAGAGGCTGGGGCGGATCTCGATGCTGTACACCTCGACCCCCATGGCGTCGAGCACCGCAGCCTGGTACCCCGAACCCGTCCCGATTTCGAGCACCCGGTCTCCGGGACCGACCTCCAGGAGCTCCGTCATCAGGGCGACGATGTACGGCTGGGAGATGGTCTGCCCATCGCCGATCGGCACAGGAGAGTCCCGGTACGCCTCAGCGCGCCACGCCTCGGGAACGAACTCGTGGCGCGGCACCGTTCGCATCGCCTCGAGCACCCGCGGATCCCGCACGCCGCGGCTCTTGATCTGGGTTTCGACCATCCGCTCCCGAAGCGCCGCCCAGTCGGGCCGACCGTCGCCGCCTCGCGAGCCGCACCCGCCCGAACCGAGGATCGTCATGAGCCCTCCCGTGACCAGAAGAAGGGACGCAGCCCGGGCAGTCCGCGCCTTCACCGCGGCTCCCCCGCAACGAAGCGGTCGATCCCATCCACCACCGTCCGCTCCACACGGACCCGTCCCGCGCCACGCCCGCCGTTCGCCAGCGGGTCGCCGTCGAGCACCGTCAGGTCCGCCGCCATCCCCGGCGCCACCGCGCCGCACCACCCCTCGGAAAACGAGGCCCGCGCGGCCCAGTCGGTGAAGAGATGGAGTGCCTCTCCCGCGGTCAGTCGCTCGGCCGGGTTCCAGCCTCCGGCGGGCGTGCCGTCCGGCCGCTGCCGGGTCACGGCGGCGAGCATCCCCGCCAGCGGGTCGGGCGACGCCACCGGCGCATCGGAGCCTCCTGCCAGCGCCACCCCGGCGTCCAGCAGGCTCCGCCACCGGTACGCCCAGAGGATCCGCTCCGGGCCCAGCCGGTCCGGCGCCCACGGCATGTCGTCGATGCAGTGCAGCGGCTGGACCGACGCGGTCACCCCGAGCCGGGCGAACCGGGCCACGTCCTCCGGCCGCACGGTCTGGGCGTGCTCGATCCGGTGACGCAGCCGCCTGCACCGGGCGGGCCCCACCGCCTCGAAGACGTCCAGGACTCGGTGGACCGCCTCGTCCCCGATGGCGTGCACCGCCACCTGGAACCCGGCGGCCGACGCCTCCATCGTGACCTTCCGCAACCGCCCGAGCGGCGTCACGGCCAGGCCGCGGTTGCCAGGGTCGTCGGTGTAGTCCGCCCCGAGCAGCGCTCCCCGGCTGCCCAGTGCCCCGTCGGCGTACAGCTTGACCGACCCGACCCGGACCATCCGGCCCGGCGTCTTCAGCGGACCCCGCGCGAACCACCGCGCCAGCAGCGCATCGTCGGTCCCGTCGAGCATCACCCAGATCCGGATCGGCAGGCGCCCCTCCCGTTCGAGCCGGAGCAGCACCTCGAGCTCCGCCGCCGTGGTCCCGGCGTCCCCGATCTGGGTCAGGCCGCGGGCCGCCAGCGCCCGCGCCGACCGGAGGATCCACCGCTCGATCACCGCGGCGTCCGGCGGCGGCACCGCCCTCCGCACCAGCTCCACCGCCCCGTCCACCAGCAGCCCCGAGAGCGTCCCGTCCTTCCGCCTTCCGAGGCGCCCCCCGGGCGGATCCGGGGTGTCTGGCCCGATCCCGGCGGCCTCCAGCGCCGCGGCGTTGGCCACGGCGGCGTGTCCGTCCACGCGCCGCAGGAGCACCGGCCGGTCCGGGATCCTCCGGTCGAGCTCCTCCCGGCCGGGGAACGCCTTCCCGTGCCAGAGGTTCTGGTCCCATCCCCGGCCCAGGACCCACGCACCGGCAGGGAGCTCGCGGGCCCTGGCCGCCGCCCTCCCGACGCACGCCTCCCACGACGTCAGCCCGGCGCAATCCACCTGCTCCAGCGCAGCCCCGTACCCCGCGAGGTGCAGATGGGCGTCGATCAGGCCCGGCACGATGTGGCAGCCGGGTAGCGCCTCGAGCCCGTCCACCTCACCGATGAGCCGGTCGGCGGCCATGGGATCCACAACCGCTGCGATCCGGCCGTCCCGGATCAGGACCGCCGCGCGCTCCGGACCCGACGGCCCGTGGACCACCGCCCCCGTCAGCAACCGCGTCGCCGCGGAGACGGGCAGCGCGATCAGCACCGCTGCCACGACGATCCCAGCGATCCGTCCCATGCCCACAGTGTACTGGATCACCACCCACTCCCAGACGAGAGCTCATGAGCAGCCGGCTCCGCATGCCCGCGGGTGCCAGAAGGACCCGAGACCGTACCGGTCAGCCCACCGGGACTGGGTGGATCTCCCAGACTTTCCCGGCGTACTCCCGGATGGCGCGGTCGGAGGAGAAATACCCCATTCCGGCAACGTTCCGGATCGCCTTCTCCGCCCAGGCGCGCCGGTCGGCGTACAGGCCCGCCACCCGCTGCTGGGCTTCGCAGAACGGGCGGAAGTCGGCCAGGTGGAAGTACGGGTCGCCCTCCTCGAGGAGCGCCGACCACAGCTCGCGGAGCCGCGTGGCGTCGGAGGCGCCGAAGACGCCGTCCCGGAGGGTGTCGAGCACGGCGGCGAGTTCCTCGTCCTCGTGGTAGTACCGCCACGGATCGTACGAGCGGGCCGCCTGGAGCCTGGCGACCTCCTCGGCCGTCAGACCGAAGATGAAGAGGTTCTCCTCGCCCACGGCGTCGCGGATCTCGATGTTGGCGCCGTCGAGGGTGCCGATGGTCAGGGCGCCGTTGAGCGCGAGCTTCATGTTGCCCGTGCCCGAGGCTTCCTTGCCGGCCGTGGAGATCTGTTCCGAGAGGTCGGCCGCCGGGATGATCCGCTCCGCAAGGGTGACACGGTAGTCGGGGAGGAAGACGACCTTGAGCCGTCCTTCGGCGGCCGGGTCCGCGTTGACCGTCTCGGCCACCGCGGTGATCAGGCGGATGATCAGCTTGGCCCGGTGGTAGGCGGGAGCCGCCTTGGCCGCGAAGATCACCGTTCGGGGGACGCCGGCGGAGCCGGGGGCCGTCTTGATCCGCCGGTACAGCGCGATGACGTGCAGGATGTTGAGGAGCTGCCGCTTGTATTCGTGGAGCCGCTTCACCTGGACGTCGAACAGCGAGTCGGGATCGACGCGGATTCCGGTCTCGGCCTCGATCGTCACGGCGAGATCCACCTTGTTGGCCCGCTTGACCGCCAGAAACCGGTCCTGGAACGCTGGATCGTCCGCATGCTCCCGGAGCGCCTCGAGCCGATCGAGGTCCCGCTCCCACCCCGGCCCGATCGCCTCGGTGACGAGGGCGGCCAGCCGCGGGTTGCACGCCCGCAACCACCGGCGGGGGGTCACGCCGTTGGTGATGGGGATGAACCGGTCCGGACACAGCTCGGCGAGCTCCGGCACCACCCGTTCCACGAGGAGGCGGGTATGGAGCCGGGCCACGCCGTTGACCCTGTGGCTGCCGATGATGGAGAGGTTCGCCATCCGCACGTGGGGCTCGCCCTCCGACGTCAGGATCGAGACCCGAGCAAGCCTCTGGGTGTCGCCGCCGAGCCGGTCGCGGGCCTCCTGCAGGAACCGGCGGTCGATCTCCCGGATGATCTGGATGTGCCGCGGCAGGAGCTCCTCGAGCATCGAGACCGGCCAGGTCTCCAGCGCCTCGGGCAGCAGGGTGTGGTTCGTGTAGGCGCAGCACGCCCGGGTCAGCTCCCAGGCCCGTTCCCACCGGAGCCCCGCATCGTCCACCAGCGCCCGCATCAGCTCGGCCACGGTCAGGGCCGGGTGGGTGTCGTTGAGCTGGAACGCGACCTTGGAGGGCAGCATCGGCCATGCCTCACCGTGGTGCCGCCGGAACCGGTTGAGGGCGTCCCGCACGGAGCAGGCGACCAGGAAGTACTCCTGCCGCAGCCGCAGCCGGCGGCCGGCCTCCACGTCGTCCGACGGGTAGAGCACCCGCGTGATCGCCTCGATCCGTTCCCGCTCGGCCACCGCCTTGACGAAGTCGCCCTGGGAGAAGATCCGGAAGTCGAACTCCTTCGGCGCCTCGGCCTTCCACAGCCGGAGGATCGCCACGGTTCCCGTGCCGTAGCCGGCAACCAGCACGTCGTGGGGGACCCCGTAGAGGGTGCGGTGGCCGGTCCACACCGGGCGGTGCTGCCCGTCTCCGCCGGTCCGCCATTCGATCTCACCGCCGATCGGCACGGGCACGGTCAGATCGGGGCGCGGGATCTCCCAGGCGTAGCCGCTCTTGAGCCAGGTGTCCGGCGTCTCCACCTGCCACCCGTCCACGATCTCCTGCCGGAACAGCCCGTACTCGTACCGCAGGCCGTACCCGACGGCCGGATAGTCCAGGGTGGCCAGCGAGTCGAGGAAGCAGGCGGCCAGCCGTCCGAGGCCGCCGTTACCCAGCCCGGGGTCCTGTTCCTCCTCCGTCAGCGTCTCCAGATTCAGCCCGAGCTCCTGCATCGCCTGGCGGGCCGTCACGAGGAGGTCGGTGGCGATCAGGTTGTTCATCAGGAGCCGCCCCATCAGGAACTCCATCGAGAGGTAGCAGACCGTCTTCGGGTGGGCGTCCATGTACGTCGCCTGCGTCCGGAACGCCCGGTCGATCAGTGCCTCGCGGACGGTCAGCTCCAGCGCTGCCAGCTGGTCTTCCGGTCCGGCCTCGGCCAGAGTCAGGCCGCGGGTGTACCGCAGGTAATGGAGAAACCGTTCACGGAACTCCTGCGGCGTGAAGGGGGAAGGCTGCTCGTTCTCGGCCATGCTCGCTCCAGTCGCGCCGGCCCCCGTCGTCGGGGGCCGCACGGCAGGGTACCACGGCCGGAGGGCGGAGCGTCAGGAAACAGGGGGCTCCGGACGGTCGAACACGGCGGCAAGGGTCTCCGGGTCCGCCGAGGGCACCCGGAAACGGTGGCTCCCCGCGGCGAGGGTGATCGCAACCTCCCGCTGGGCGTAGAGCCGCCTGAAGCCGCTTGCGGGCCGTACGGAGACGGAGGCGATCCCACGGCGGGGGAGGGTCCGCACGAACGGTCCGAGCTCCGACCGGACCCACTCCCGTCCCACCGAGACCGTCCACCGCCGGCACCGGAACGCCGCCACGGCCACCAGACCGCCGACGGCGGCCAGCGCCGCGCCAAGAGCCTCCATCCAGCTCCCCTCCCCGAGCACCATCCCGGCGATCCCCGCCAGTGCCGCGACGAGTCCCCCACCGAGACCGAGGAGCCACCACCCGGTCCGGAGGCGGCACGCCTCCCAGTGCTGGGGCACCTCGGCCCGGTCCGAGGCTCGTGCGGAGCGGATCGCCACCGGCATCCCCGGGAGTCTACCGCTATACTCGGCCGGGAGGAACCGGTGGACCGGGAGCGCATCGAACGTGCGGCGGAGGCGATCCGGTCGGCGACGGCGTTGCTCGTCACCGCGGGCGCCGGGATGGGCGTCGATTCCGGCCTCCCGGACTTCCGGGGGGACGAGGGGTTCTGGAACGCTTACCCCCCGATGCGGCGGCTCGGGATCTCGTTCGTCGAGATGGCGAACCCCTCCTGGTTCCGGAGGGACCCGGAGCTCGCCTGGGGGTTCTACGGCCACCGCCTCGGCCTGTACCGTGCGACGGTCCCCCACGAGGGGTTTCGGACCCTCCTCGAATGGGGACGGGCGTGCCCCGAGGGTCTGTTCGTCTTCACCTCCAACGTCGACGGCCAGTTCCAGAGGGCGGGGTTCCCGGAGGAGCGGATCGTCGAGTGCCACGGCTCGATCCACCACCTCCAGTGCGCCGGAGGGTGCGGCGCCGCGATCTGGCCCGCGGAGGGCATCACCGTGGAGGTCGACGAGGCGACGTTCCGGGCGCGGCCGCCCCTTCCGGCCTGTCCGCGCTGCGGGGGCCTTGCCCGCCCCAACGTCCTGATGTTCGGCGACTGGCAGTGGATCCCGCACCGGACGGCGGCCCAGGAGGCGCGGTTCGAGCGGTGGCTGGAGTCGGCCGCCGGCCCCGGTCTCGTCATCGTGGAGCTCGGTGCCGGAACGGCCGTCCCCACCGTCCGGATGACCTCCGAGCAGATCGCCGTCCGCTCGGGGGGGACGCTGATCCGGATCAACCCGCGCGAGCCGCACGGTCCTCCGGGTACCATCTCGCTCCCGGCGGGAGCGCTCGAGACCGTCTCCGCCATCCGCCGGACGCTGGACGGGGCCATGGGTTGATGAGGGCGCCGGGCCGGCGCGGTTGATCCGCGTGCCGTTGGAGGAGTAGACTCCGTTCACGCCATCGGCCTTGCACTGGGTGAGCGGCTGGAGGTTGCAAGACCGGTAAGGATGGAGGGCTTCAAGATGCGTTCGAACGTTCGGTTGTCTGTCGTGGTGCTGTGTCTGGCTGCCGGTCTGGTCCTGGGGGCCGTCACCGTTGCAGGAGCCGGTGAGCTCCCGCAGCGGGTCGTCATCCACGTGGACTCGATGAAGCAGGCCCGGGAGCTCGGAAAGATCGTCGACGTGGATCGCGAGGCGTCCCGGTTCGGCGAAGGGGAGATCGTCGCGTACGCGAGCGCGAAGGCGCTGCTGACGCTGACGAAGATGGGGATCGACTGGCAGATCGCGCCGGAGCCCAAGGACACGAAGGCGCTGACCATGTGTTCCTCCGGCTGGGAGAACAACCCCACGTGGGACTGCTACCCGACCTACGCCCAGTACGAGGCGATCATGCAGAAATGGGCGACGGACTTTCCGTCGATCTGCCGGGAGGTCGAGATCGGAACCTCCCAGAACAACCACAAGCTGCTGGCCCTGAAGATCACCGACAACCCGGACACGGCCGAGGACGAGCCCGAGGTGTTCTACACCTCCACCATGCACGGCGACGAGACGGCGGGGTACGTCTTCATGCTCCGCCTGATCGACGAGCTACTGAGCGGGTACGGAACGGACACCGAGCTGACGGACATGGTCGATTCCATGGAGATCTGGATCAACCCGCTGGCCAACCCTGATGGCACCTACTACGGCGGCGACACCAGCGTCTCCAGCGCCCGCCGGTCGCTCGCGGACGGCCGCGATCCCAACCGCGATTTCCCGGACCCCGAGAGCGACCCCAACGACACGCCGAGCGGCCGGGCCCAGGAGACGGTGGCCATGATGAACTTCGCCCACGCCCACCACTTCGTGATCTCCGCCAACTTCCACGGCGGCGCCGAGGTGGTCAACTACCCGTGGGACACCTGGTCCCGCCGCCATCCCGACGACACGTGGTGGCAGTCCATCTCGCGGGACTACGCCGACCAGGCCCAGGCCGACGGCCCCTCCGGGTACATGGACGAGCTGGACAACGGCATCACCAACGGGTACGACTGGTACGAGGTGGACGGCGGCCGCCAGGATTACATGAACTACTGGAACCACTGCCGCGAGCTGACCATCGAGCTGTCCGACACCAAGCTCCTCGGGACGGAGAACCTCGGGACGTACTACACGGCGAACCGCCAGGCACTGCTCGACTATCTGAAGAACGCGCTGGAAGGCGTCCGCGGGATCGTCACCGATGCGGTGACCGGCGATCCGCTCGATGCGACCATCACGGTGCTCAACCACGACGCCGACAACTCCGAGGTCGTCACCGACCCGGCCGTGGGCGACTACCACCGGATGATCGCTCCCGGAACGTGGACGCTGCGGTTCAGCGCCACGGGGTACATCCCGCAGGACCACTCGGTCACCGTGACAGCGGGAGGAACCGTCCGGCTCGACGTGCAACTCGGGGAGGCTCAGCAGGTGACGGTTTCCGGCCGTGTCGTAACGCCAGACACCACACGGGCCTCGGGGATCTCCGGGGCCACCGTCGAGATCGTCGAGACGGGCGACCAGGCCACGACCGGCACCGACGGAACGTACTCCATTCCGAACGTCTACGAAGGCACCTACACGTTCCGCGTCTCGGCCAGCGGGTACGAGACGCTGGAGCAGAGCCGCGACGTGGCGGCGAGCGCGCAGCAGGACTTTTCGCTGGCGCCGTTGACGACGCCGTTCGAGACCGACCTCGAGCCCGACGACGGCGGTCTGTCCGGCGGCGGTGGCTGGGCGTGGGGAGCCCCATCGGGGTCGGGCAACCCCGGCGCCCATTCGGGCTCGAACGTCTGGGCCACAGTCCTCTCCGGTGACTACTCGAGCTCGGCCGACTGGAACCTCGATCTGAACGTCGCCGTACCGGCTGGCAACCCGGCGCTGACGTTCTGGCATTGGTACGCCATGGAATCGGGGTACGACGGCGGACAGGTCCGGATCTCGACGGACAGCGGATCGACGTGGACCGTCCTGACCCCCGATGGCGGCTACCCTGCCTCCAACGTGAACGCCCTCTCCGGTCCGGGATACAACGGGAACTCCGGAGGATGGATCCAGGCGCGGTTCGGCCTGTCCGCGTACGCAGGCCAGAACGTCAGGCTTCGCTGGCACTTCGCCTCCGACGGTTCGGTGCAGGACCTCGGCTGGTACGTGGACGACATCGCCGTGGTCGCGGCCACGTACCAGGCCGACTTCGACGCCGAGCCCACCTCGGTGGCGCCCGGTCAGGCCGTCCAGTTCCACGACCTCTCGTCCGGGCCGGTCCAGTCGTGGGCGTGGAACTTCGGCGACGGGTCCACGTCGACCGAACGCAACCCGTCCCATGCCTACTCGGCGGCGGGCGCCTACACCGTCACCCTGACGACGAGCTGGGCAGGCGGCGCCACGGACACGAAGACCCGCACGGACTACATCCAGGTCGGCGGGGGATGCATGCCCTCCTTCGCCGGGGCCACGTCGGCCCAGCAGGCGGCGAACGTCCACTTCGCCGCGGTAGACGTCGCCTGGTCCGCCGCCTCCGACGACTGCAACACCGGGTCGATGACGTACGAGCTGTGGGTCTGGGGCCCGGGCGACACCGTGGACTGGAACGACACACCGTACCGGACCGGGATCACCGGCACGTCGTTCCGCGTGACCGGTCTCGCCGCCAGCGCGACCTACACGTTCGGCGTCCGGGCCCGGGACGGCGCCGGGAACACCGACGACAACACCGTAACGGTCCAGGCCACGACCACCGGACGGGCCAGCGGTGAGACCGACCAGGCGTGCGCCGGAGGCTCGGCAAACGTGACGGTCTCGGACCTCCTGCACATCGTCGGGGTGATCTTCGGCGCCTCCGAGTGCGAGAACCCGGGCTGGCCGGTCTCCGACGTGGACGGCGATGGGACGGTCCACGCGCCGGACCTCTCCACGGAGATCCGCTACCTGACCGGCGGGATCTACTGACCTCCGGCCGTCTTCCTCCACCGGAGGAGATGGTGACCGGGCCACGGAGACCGTGGCGGCTGATGCCGTCTGGGGTCACGGTTCTGATGTGGCCCGGCTCACCAGCCACCCCATCCTCATCGCGGGGTGAGCCGGGAGAAGCCTGACGGAGCGATGACGGTACGCCGGGGGGCGCCTCGGCCGTCAGCGGACCCGGGGCGGCTCCACGGGGCGGGCGACGAGGCGGAACCAGAGGGCCACGGCCACGGTGCCGGCCACCAGCAGCGGCCAGGGCGACAGCTCGCCCAGCGCCACCGGCAGGTAGCCGATCCCCATGGCCAGCACGGCGCCGAGCACGGCGTACGGCAGCTGGGTCCGGACGTGGTCCACGTGGTCGCACCCGGAGGCCATGGAGGACATGATCGTGGTGTCGGAGATCGGCGAGCAGTGGTCGCCGAACACCGCCCCGCCGAGGATCGCCGAGACGGTGGTGGCCAGCAGCGCGTGGTGCGCGTCCTGGTGCGCCCCGGCGAGGACCAGCGGAACGGCCAGCGGCGTCAGGATCGCCATGGTGCCCCACGACGTCCCGGTGGCGAAGCTGACCAGCGCCGCCACGCCGAACACCACCGCCGGGATCAGCGAGGGGTCGAGCCGGGGCCCCACGGCACCCACGAGGAACCGGGCCGTCTCCAGGTCCGAGCAGACCTGGCCGAGCGACCACGCCAGGGTCAGGACCACCACGGCGAGCAGCATGCTCTTGAACCCCTGCACGGCGGCCTCCAGCGCGTCCCGGGCCGGGAGGATCCGCTGTCCCACCGCCAGCCCCACCGCCGCCACGAGCCCGAGCAGGCTCGCCCAGAGCAGCACCGTGAACGGGTCGGAAGCGCCAATGATCCGCCGCAGGTCGTCGGCGGGCTCCGCGGCTCCGGCCAGCGCCCGGCGGCCGGTCCACCAGAGCCCCGCCAGCGTCACCCCGACGACGACCATCACCGGGATCGCCGCGTTGTACCAGCGCCGCGGCGCCCCGGGCTCGGGGGCGAGCGCCGTGCTCTCGTAGTCGGCCAGCGGCCGGGCGCCCGGCGCCAGGAGCTCCCCGGCGCGGGCCCGCCGCTCGGCGTTGAGCATCGGGCCCCAGTCCCGGCCGGTCAGCGCCGCCGCCAGCCCGATGGCCAGGGCGAAGAACGGGTAGAAGGCGTGGGGGATCGAGGCGATGAAGATCGAGAACGGGTTGAGGTCCGATCCGCCGGCCTTCAGCGCGTCGCCGAGCAGCGAGACCTGGTACCCGACCCAGGTGGAGACCAGCGCCACGCACGCCACCGGCGCCGCGGTGGAGTCCACGAGGTACGCCAGCTTCTCCCGGCTGACCCCGTGCCGGTCGGTGACCGGACGCATGGAGTTGCCCACGATCAGGGTGTTGGAGTAGTCGTCGAAGAAGATCAGCACGCCCATCAGCCAGGTGATCAGCTGGCTGCGGCGCGGCGTGGTGGCCAGCGGCTCCAGCGCCCGGACCACCCCCTCCGTCCCGCCGGCGCGGGACATGACGCCCACCATCCCCCCGAGGAGCATGGAAAAAACGACGATGGAGACGTGATCCGGGTCGGCCAACGCCCCCCGGGCGTAGGTGGCCACCGTGGCGAGGAACCCGCCGGCGACGCTCCCCGTCACCATGGAGGCGCCGAGCCACACGCCGAGGAACAGCGACGCCAGCACCTCCTTGAGCAGCAGCGCCAGCGTGATGGCCAGCACCGGCGGCAGCAGGCTGAACCACGTCCCCGCCGCCGCGTCCTTCCCCGGAAGGAACGCCTCCCCCGCGGCCAGCACGGCGAGGATGGCGGCCCAGGAGACGATCCGGCGCATGGCCGGAGGGTAGCACGGCGAACCGGATCGAGGCCGCCGCCTTGTCGGACGTGGCAGGGTCCACCTTGCCGGAGGGCGAACCGGCGGCCGGCCGCCGGTTCGCCCTGCGCCCTGCCGCTTTCCCACGGCCCGGACGCGTGCCGTGCCCAGCGGTCTCGTGATGACGCTCCGTCTGGCATGGAAGGCATATCCATGCCGTCGTGTCCCGGGGGATTTGTGCCGTGGTTCACTCTCTCCTCCCCCAGGGTGCACTCCAGCACCCTCACCCATGAACCCGTGACTCGGTTTGCATCCGATCTCTATCCCTTCCCAATCCCCGATCACCACGCCACGGACCGACAACGACCTCGAAACGCGACACAAACACCGGCTAGAATCGCCACCATGAGGGCCGGGGTGCTTGCGCTGGACTTCGACGGGGTGATCGCCGCCTCCGCGGCGGAGACGTACCTGGTGGCGGCCGCCACCCTCGCGGCCATGGAGCCCGGCTTCCCGCTGGTCCAGCGCCTCCCCCGGGCGGAACCGGGCCGGCTCGAGCATCCGGACCCGGAGGACCCCGTGTACGCACGGTTCCTCGAGGCGATGCCGCTGGGCAACCGGGCGGAGGACTTCGCGGTGGTGCTCCGGGCGATCGCCGAGGGGGTGCCGCTCCCGGACCAGGCCGCGTACGACCGTTTCAGGAACACGCTGGAGGACACCTGGCTCGATGCGTTCCACCGGCGGTTCTACGCGGTCCGCCGCGGCCTTCTCGAGGCCGATCCTGGAGGCTGGCTGACCCTCGTCCGGCCGTACCCCGGAGTTCCGGAACGGATCCGGCGCCTGGCCCCGGCCGTACAGCTCTCCCTGGCCACGGCTCGAGACCGCGGGTCGATCCGCCGGTTTCTCGAGGCGTACGGCCTCGACAGCCTCTTCCCGGAAGAGTGGCTGTTCGACAAGGAGATCGGCCGATCGAAGCAGACCCACATCGAACGCATCCTCGAACGGACCGGCGGGAACGCCGGGGACATCCTGTTCGTCGACGACAAGGTCAACCACCTCGAAGGGGTCGCAGGAACGGGTGTTCGCCGCGCGCTGGCGGGCTGGGGGTACAACGGGCCGCGCGAGCACCGGCGGGCGCACCGGCTCGGGATCCCCGTGCTCCGGATCGAGGACCTCGACCCCGGGACCCTGGAGACGATCGGCTGAGTGTGATCGGCCGTCCCGCCGCCCCGCAACCCGGGGATCTCTCACACGCCGCCGGTCAGGAACACCCGGCCGGCTCGAGCACGCGGACGACCTCGAGGTCGGGCGGCTCGGCCGGGCCGTCGATTACCACCGTGCCGCCCGTGACCACACCGGGAACGAGCCAGCGCGGGGCTCCCGCCAGGGGGACCACGGCGAAGCCGGCCTCCGGCATCCGACCCTCGCAGACGGCGGCACGTACCCGCCACGGCGGGGAGCCACGCTCCGGGCGCACCACCCACACCAGGCCCCGGAACCGCTT
The DNA here is from genome assembly GCA_027067575.1 of Thermoanaerobaculia bacterium. Taxonomy (GTDB): domain Bacteria; phylum Acidobacteriota; class Thermoanaerobaculia; order Thermoanaerobaculales; family Sulfomarinibacteraceae; genus JAMOVQ01. The sequence goes on from JAMOVQ010000164.1 coordinate 13,771, forward strand.
CCCAAGCTCGTAGCGCCACGAGCGTTCCCCGGCCGCCACAGCCGAGGCGCCCGGCACAAGCCCAGGCTCGCCCGCCATCGACTGGACGAGCGGCCGGGCGTGCAGGCGGGGCTCCGGATACGACCACGGGTGATCTGGAGGCGCACCCCAGATCCACGGCCTTCGGCCCGTTCCGCAACCGCCCTCGAGAAGCCGGGGGGCCCATTCCCCCACGACCTCCCAGTGGCGTCCGGAGACCACCGTGTTCCGGCCCCTCGGGTCCCCCTCGGCCCGTCCCAGCGGCCCCGGATCGATGTCCATGGAGAACAGGACGGCCCCAATGGAGGTCGGGCTCGACGCCTCGATGGCCACGACGTTCCGGCCCGCCCGGAGCAGATCGGTCACCGGGATGACGTCCAGGACGAAGCCGGGCCGATTGTGGCCCGCCGAGACGAGGTACGAGTTGATCCAGAGCACGTACTGGCGATCACCGCATACCTTGGCAACGGCCCGCCTCGGACGTTCGGAGAGCGTGAACGACCGGACGAACAACCCCGCCGTCGGCCGCGGCTCGGACACATCGTCACCAACCCACATCCAGGACGCGGCACCGGTCAGATGGTACAGCTCTCTGCGGTACTGTCCGCGCAGCAGGAGCGCCAGCAACACGACGGCTCCAACGGCCGCCAGCAGACCGAGCCGGTACCGCCGGCGGAGTGCCCGCCCCTCCTCACCGGGATCGGACGCTCCCACAGGCCGCGTCATCGGTCACCGCGTCCGGTCGAGGAGGAGATCGGCGGCCTTTCGCAGGGCCACCGCCTCGGGCCTGTCGCCGAACGGTTCGAGCTCCGTCACGGCGTCCCGGGCGAACCGCATCGCCCGTTCGCGGACCTCCTCGAGAACGCCCGATGTCCGGAGGAGCTCCATCACCTCGGAAGCTCCTATGGCTTCGAACGTCCCCTCCCTCGCGACCCGCTCGATCCGTCCGCGCTGTTCCGAAGAGAGGCGCGGGAGCAGCAGCAGCAACGGGAGGGTCACCCGGCCCTCGAGGAGATCTGCCATCGCCGGCTTCCCGAGCTCGTCCGCCGACCCGGTGTAGTCGAGAAGGTCGTCGATCAGCTGGAAGCATAGCCCGAGGTTGATACCGAACCGTGCAAGCGAACCCGTCAGATGCAGCGTGGAGGGCTGGAAGAGCGCCGGCAGGGAGCAGGCCGCGGCGAACAGCTCGGCCGTCTTGCGGCGCGTGATGTCCATATAGGTGACCTCGCCGATGTCGATCCGGCCGCGCACCTCGTCCGCGAGGAGCTCTCCCTCGGTCATCCGAAGGGTCGCCGTGGTCAGCACCCGCATGACGTCCACGTCGCCGAGCTCGAGGCAAAGATCCATCGTCCGCGTGTACAGCCAGTCGCCCACGAGAACGGCGGCCTGGCTGCCCCACCTCCTGTTCGCCGTCTCCCTGCCCCTCCGCATCTCCGACTCGTCGATGATGTCGTCGTGGATCAGCGTGGCAGTGTGGATCAGCTCCACCACCGCACCGTACCGGATCGATCGGTGTCCCCGGTACCCCAGCATGTGGCTGATCAGCAGCAGAAGTGCCGGGCGGATCCGCTTGCCCCCGCCACCGAGCACCCAGCCGGCCACGTTCTGCACCATGGGAAGCGCCCCCTCCAGCTCGTGTTCGAGGAACGCCTCGACCTCGAGGAGCTCCGGCTGCACCGAGCCGAAGACCTCCCGGATCTGCCGGGCCTGCTTCAGGGATCGTACCGGGCCGCTCACGAGCCGCAGTCTAGCGGTACCAGGCCGCCGGTACAAACAGCGGGCACCACACCGTCCGTGTCCGGACCTGGTTCAGCCATCATCGCTCACACACGTCACGCCCTCGGGCGGTTCCGGCAGCCACCCTTCCGGCAGCCCGGAGGCGGGCCTCCATCCGCTGAACCGGAACCGGTTGATGGCGCCCGAGACATCCTCCACCGTGACCTCTGACGGGAGCCCGTCCGGTCCCGGACGAACCGTCGTCCGGGCGATGCTTCCTGGCTCCCGAGGCACGAGGACGAGCGCGTCCTCCGAGACGGCCAGGGAGAACCGGTCGAGCGCCTTCGCGGGATCGAGCATGGCGACGAGGGGGATCCGCGTCCACTCACGGTCGGTCAGGACGTGGTCGTCGCAGCTCCTGGCCTCGAGGTCGACGAGCCGGACCTTCCGGCCTTCCAGGCCCATCGATCGTACCGGGGGCTCACCCTCGGTGAACAGCGCGCGGTCCGGCCAGGCGAGGACCAGCGTTCCGGAGACGGTCTCCCCCGCCGTCATCCCCGCGGGCACATACTCCTGCACGTAGGACACCTTCCAGGCTGGCCGGGACCGCACCGCCTCCGAGATCCGCTCGAGAATGACCACCGGCCCGCCGCCTGCCGCATGGACCGGCGCGACAAGGCAGGCCAGCACCACGAGAAGCCGTTCAGCCGCCGATCTCGACACTCTGAACCGCCCGCGCGACCACGAAGACGCGCTCGTTGTTACTTGCCGGGTCCAGCGGCTCGAGGAAGAACCCCCGCTCGCCCACTGCGTATCGCCGGACCGTTCCTCTGAGGATCTCACCGTCGAAGAACTCCACGCGTGCCACCCCTCCCGCCGGGGAGGACTCACCACCGAGCGCCATGGCCAGGGCCCGCGCGCGCGGATCCTTGAGAAAGAAAACCGCCTTCAGCGTATCGAGGTCGGCCTCCACGAGATCACCCCCGGCGGTCCGGACCGCAACGGCGTTCTCCGTCGCAGGGGCGAACTCCCCGTGCAGCACCCCGTGGACCACCCTGCCGTCACGGAATCGCAGCACGACCTGCCGTTCCTCTCCACCGTCCATCGCTGTGGTCCTCCCAGCTTGGGTCAATCGTACCGTGACCACCCGGGACGGTCCAGCGGACTGGCTCCCCGGGCGCCCTCTTGAACGGGTGAGGCGGAGCCCCGCAACCCTCCATCGGGAACCCCGCCACACACAGGAGGCCGTTCGACAACCCGTCAGCGGGGGCCGCCGGCCATCGCCTCCAGACGCCGGATCCGCTCCTCGATGGGCGGATGGGTCGCGAAGAGCGCCATCATGCCGCGGCCACCGAACGGGTTGGCAATCATCATGTGGGCCGTTGTGGGCTGGGCCGTCCGCATGGGGACCCGCGCGGTGTACGCACCGAGCTTACGGAGCGCCGAAGCGAGTCCGAGCGGCGTCCCGGCGATACGGGCGCCCTCGGCGTCGGCAGCGAACTCCCGCGAGCGCGAGACGGCAAGCTGGATCAACAGAGCCGCGATGGGCGCCAGCATGGCAAACAGAAGCCCCCCCAGCGCTCCACCGCCCCGCTCCTCCCGGCCGCCCGAGCCACCGAACATCAGGGCCCAGCCGGCCATCCGTGCGATGTAGGTGATGGCGCCGGCCAGCGTTGCAGCGACCGAGGAGATTAGGATGTCCCGGTGCTTGACGTGCCCGAGCTCGTGGGCCAAGACCCCCTTGAGCTCCTCGCGGTTCATGGTCTCCAAGAGCCCCTGGGTGACCGCCACCGCGGCGTGGCGTGGATTGCGCCCCGTGGCGAAAGCGTTGGGCTGCCTCTCGGGAATGATGTAGATTCGCGGCATCGGGAGGCCTGCATTCTGGGCCAGCTCGGCCACCACGGAATACAGCTCCGGAGCCTCGGCCTCGCTGACGGGCTGGGCACGGTGCATCTTCAGCGCAAGGGTGTCCGAGAAATACCAGCTTCCCAGATTGAGCAACGCCGCGATGCCGAGCGCGATGGTCATACCGCCCCTGCCGCCGAACACCTCGCCGGCCCAAAGCAGAAGACCGGTCATGAAGCCCAGCAGCAGCACGGTCTTGATCCAGTTTGTCATCGGTTCCTCCATCTCATCGCATGAATGGCCACGGGGTCAGTCGAGAAGCGCCGAGGCGACCAGGACAGCCACGAGGACGAGGATCGCCCCGCCGAGCACCGCCATGGCGAGCTCCGTGACTGTGTACCGGCCAAGAAACCGCTTTGGCCGCCTCCGGCTCCTGTGATGGCGGATCTTCCGTCCCATCGGCCCTCCCATGAAGATCATAGGACCCCTCCCGCCACGACGCAACGCGCCCCCCGCCGGACCGCCGCCCTCTGTCATCCTCCCGAGGGCTGACTATCCTCAGCCAAAGGTCCGGAAACGTGTGGGACACGACCGACTCTCCGTGTCGGGATACTTCCCTTCGCCCAAGCACATCGGATCGTCCATTGCCGCGGCCACGTTGAAGAAACCTTGATATCACCATGAACCATGACCGGTACCGCTCTTCGTGGCTCCAGTCCAATGAATGCTCGCCTGGCGGATGCAATTCCGCGCCTCACTCCCCGGCGCACGGCCTCCCTGCTTCTTCCCGTGCCGAGCCGCAGTCGAGCCAGGGAGTGGTTTGGGGCCGCTCTATTGTCAGGAGGGCGAGACTGGTCTAGAATCCGCTCGTTGATTCGTGTGGCGGGGTGGTGGGAACAATCCGTCAGAGATAACCTTTTTGTGAGGGAAAAGAGGAGGAGAAGATGAAAGGAACTCGAGCCATCGTAATCTCAGTCCTGGCGGTTGCCGTCACGTTGCCCGCCGCGGCGTCCGACGCATCCAGGGAGCCGAGCCATGCACCGAACCGGGTGAACGAGACCCAGTACCCTGCGGCGGTTGGCCCCCTGGCGGCGCCGTTCTTCACCGAGGACTTCGACGGGGGCTCCTTCCCCCCGACCGGTTGGACCGTGGTGGACAACGAGGCCAACGGCAGCGCAACAACCTGGGACCTCAATACGACGTTCTCGGATTACAACGGAAACTACACCGGCGGCGCAGGGAACTGCGCCATGGTGTGCAGCGACTGCGACAATGGAGACTTCGACGTCGAGCTGAGGTCTCCGGCCATCGACTGCACGGATCACAACAACGTGGTCCTGAAGTTCAGCGCAAACTACCAGAACTTTGCCAACTATGACTATTTCGAGGTAGATGTCAGCGCGGACAACGGCGCGACGTGGACCAACGTTCTGACGTGGAACGAGGACCACGGAGGGTTTGGCGACCTGCCCGGAGAGCCGGTGACGCTCAACATCTCGAGCCTCGTGGACGGGCAGTCTCAGGTCATGGTCCGGTTCCACTACTATGATCCGAACACCAACGACTGGGACTGGTACGTGCAGGTCGATGACGTGGCCGTCGGGGAGAGCCGTGTGGGCATCCCCGCACTCTCCAGTGCCGGGATCGCGACCCTTCTCGCGTTGTTCGCTGGGGGGGCCATCCTCGTGATCCGCCGTCGGATCTGAGACTGGGACGAGATCGGGAGTGCGAGACGCCCCGCACCGGCGGGGCGTCTTTTCATGTGCACCAGGCATGACGCGAGGCAGCGTGGCAGCAGGTCATGTCGGTGGCAGCCGGTGAGGGAAACTGGGAAGAGATGTGGCGGGGAGGAGATGCTGTAAGGGAGAGTTTCTTGACGGGTTGCCGGTTGGGTCCCGGCGCGTGCACGGGTATGATCGTGCGGAGCTGGAGAGGGAGGGAACGATGCGACGACGAGCGATCCTGGCGACGGCCGTGACGGTGATGACGATCCTGGCGTTTGCGGGCACCGCTCGGGCGGTGGAGGTCACCTTCGCCCGGCATCCGGCGCCGTCGCCGGACGGGTCGGTGATCGCGTTCTCCTGGCGCGGGGACCTGTGGACGGTCCCGTCGGCCGGGGGCGAGGCCCGGAGGCTGACGGCCCACCCGGCGGCGGACCGGTTCCCGGTGTGGTCCCGGGACGGCCGGTGGATCGCGTTCGCCAGCGCGCGCCACGGGAACCTCGATGTCTACGTCGTGCCGGCGGACGGTTCGGAGGCGCCCAGGCGGCTGACCTTCGCCTCGGTGGACGACGTGCCGGTGGACTTCGTGCCGGACGGGCAGGCGGTGCTGTTCGTCTCCCGCCGCGACGAGTCGATCCGGTGGATGCCGGCGATGTACACGGTGCCGATTGCCGGGGGAACGCCGCGGCTCGCGGAGGACGTGCTGGGCCGGTGGGCGGCGTACTCGCCGTCCGGCGACGCCCTGGCGTTCGTCCGGGGGTCGACCAAGTGGTGGCGGCGGGGGTACCGCGGGGCGGCCAACCGCGAGATCTGGCTCAGGACCGGTGACGGGGAGGTCGTCCGGGTCACGGCGTTCGACGGCGACGACGACTGCCCGAGCTGGCTCGACGACCACGACATCGTCTTCCTCTCCGCCCGCTCCGGGCGCAAGAACGTCTTCATGAAGAACCTCGTGACGGACGAGGTGACGCAGCTGACCCGGCACGACGGCTCCGACGTGCGGTTCTCCAGGGCTTCGGCGGACGGCTCCCTCGTGGCGTACGAGTTCGAGACGGGCCTGTGGACGGTGCGGCCGGGATCGGAACCGGTCCGCCTGCGGATCGAGGCGCCGGCCGACGAGGCGTTCACGCCGGTGGAGCGGCGGGTGGACCGCTCCGGCGCCGACGAGCTGGCCGTCTCCCCGGACGGCGCGCTCGCCGCGTTCGTGGTGCACGGCGAGGTGTTCGTCACGGCGGTCCGCCCGAAGGACGAGCAGGAGATCGCGCCACCCCCCACCGTGCGGATCACGCGCACGGCGGCCCGGGAGAAGGACATCGCCTGGTCACCCGACGGGAAAGCGCTGCTGTTCACGTCGGACCGCTCGGGCAACGACGACCTGTACCTGGCGCGGCCCGCCGACCCCGAGGCGGGCTGGCTCGAGTCGTTCGACTTCCCTGCGACGAGGCTGACCTCCTCGGAGGCCGAGGAGCACGCCGGGCGGTTTGCCCCCGACGGGAAGCGGATCGCGTACCTGCGGGGCAAGGGCGATCTCGTGATCGTGGACGCGGACGGCTCCGACCCCGTGACGCTGGTCGAGCACTGGGCGCCGCCCGAGTTCGACTGGTCGCCGGACGGGCGGTGGATCGCCTACGCCATCCCGGACATGGAGTACAACAACGAGGTGTGGCTGGTGCCCGTGGACGGGTCCGCTCCGCCGTACAACGTCAGCCGGCACCCCGACGACGACCTCCAGCCGCGGTTCTCCCCGGACGGCCGCCGGCTCGTCTGGATCTCGCGGCGCCACGCCGACACCTTCGATGTCTGGGGCGTCTGGCTGACGCGGGAGGACGACGAGCGGACCCCCGAAGGGTGGCTCAAGCTGTTCGCCGCCTCGAAGAAGAGCGGGAAGAAGAAGACCGGGAAGAAGCCGGAGGATGCGGGGAAGGAACAGGACGAGGGGGAGGGCTCCGCCGAGGGCGGGGCGAAGGCGCTGCCCGAGGTGCGGATCGACTTCGAGGGGCTGTGGGAGCGCGTCCGGCCCCTGACCGACCTCAAGGGCGACGAGGACTCGCCCCGCGTCTCGCCCGACGGCAAGCGGGTCGTCTTCACCGCCGAACGGAACGGGGAGCGCGACCTGTACTCGGTCCGGTACGACGGCAAGGACCTGAAGCGGCTCACCGAAGGCGGCCAGGATCCCTCGGCGGTCTCCTTCGGGCCGGACGGCAAGGAGCTGTTCTACCTGGACGGCGACGGCCGGGTGAAGCGGGTGTCGCTGTCGGGAAAGGCCGGCGATCCGGTGCCGTTCACGGCGCGGTACGAGATCGACCGCACCGCCGAGCGGAACCAGGTGTTCACCGAGGCATGGCGCGCCCTGAACGAGTGGTTCTACGACCCGCAGTTCCACGGCGTGGACTGGAAGGCGCAGCTCCCGAAGTACCGGCCGTGGGCGTACCCCGGGATCGGCGACGAGGACTTCGCCGACCTGGTCAACCTGATGCTGGGCGAGCTCGACGCCTCGCACATGGGGTACTACCCGCACCGCGGGGGTGGGAGTCATGGCCCGCGCGGCGAGCGGACCGGCTGGATCGGCGCGCTGTTCGACCCGGCCGCGGGCGGCCCTGGGGTCCTCGTGCGGGAGGTGCTGCGGCACTCGCCCGCGGCGCGCGTCGACGTGGCGCTCGAGCCCGGCGAGCGGATCCTCGCCGTGGCGGGCACGCCGGTGGGGCCGGACACCAACGTCTACGCCCTCCTCGCCGACACGGCGGGCCAGCGGGTTCCGCTCCGGATCCGCGGGAAGGACGGCGCCGAACGGACCGCCGTCGTCATCCCGGTCTCCGGACGGGAGGAGCGCCAGCTCCGGTACGGCCAGTGGGTGTGGGAGCGGGAGCGGATGGTGGAACGGCTCTCGGGCGGCCGCCTGGGCTACATCCACATCCAGGGGATGGACATCCCCTCGTTCGAGGAGTTCGAGCGGCAGCTGTACGCCGCGGCCCACGGCAAGGAGGGGCTCGTGATCGACGTCCGCTCCAACGGCGGCGGGTGGACGACGGACTACCTGATGGCCGTGCTCGAGGTCAAGCGCCACGCCTACACGATCCCGCGGGACGGCGACCCGAAGGTCAGGGCGTACCCCCAGGGGCGCCTGCCGCTGGCGGCATGGACCCGGCCCGCCATCACCCTGTGCAACGAGGAGTCGTACTCCAACGCCGAGATCTTTTCCTGGGCGTTCAGGACCCTCGGCCGCGGGACGCTGGCGGGAACGCAGACGTTCGGTGCCGTCATCTCCACCGACGGGCGGATGCTGCTGGACGGGGCGCTGGTGCGGCTGCCCATGCGCGGCTGGTACGTCGCCGGGTCCGGGATCAACATGGAGCGCCACGGCGCCGAGCCGGACCTCGTCATCGACCAGCCCCCGACCGACGACCTGGCGGCGGACCACGACACCCAGCTCGAGCGGGCCGTGGCGGCGTTCCTCGCGAACATCGGGAACGACCCGCGTTTCGGCGCGTGGTGACGGAGGGAGGCATGAAGCAGTACGAGGCGTTCGACGCCACCGAGCTGTACTGCCCTCGGTGCCGGACGGCGCGGCCGGTCCACCGGCGTCTCCTGCTCGTCCTGCCGACGGGCAACCGCTCCGAGTACCGGTGCGCCGTCTGCGGCGAGGTGCTCGGCGGCAAGAGCGACACCGATTCCAGCGAGTACCGGGAGATCCTGCAGCGGTCCGGGAGACTGACGGGGTGAGGATCACCGCACCGGGCGAGGCGAAGGTGACGGTGGACCGCTCCCGGTTCTTCGCCGTGGCGTTCCCCGCGGCGACGGAGGAGGACGTCCAGCGGGCCGTCAAGGCGCTCCGGGCGCGGCACCGCAAGGCCCGGCACCTCTGCTGGGCCTGCCGGTTCCCGGGGCCCGACGGGTCGATCGTCGAGCGCAGCCGGGACGACGGCGAGGTGGGCCACCCGGGGCGGGTGCTGCTGGAGCTCCTCCGGCACGAGGAGCTCGAGGGCGGCCTGGCCGTGGCGCGAATCTACGGCGGGGTCAAGCTCGGCGTCGGGGGCGTCTCCCGCGCCTTCCGGGAGGCCGGCCGCCAGGCCCTGGAGGCCGCCCCCCGAGAGTAAGCCGGTCCCCCTCTCCCTGGGGCGAGCCACTGCTGGCCGGAGCCCGCCCCCTCGGCACGGAACTCGCGCCGCGGCACAGAGGACGCAAAGGGGACACTCCCCTGCGTAACCGGCCAAGACGAGGGCCGCTCAAGAGGTACGCCACTTCCCCACGACCCCAGGGACCAGCGCAGCGACGTCCCGGCTGGCGCTCCAGAGAACCCTGGCTTTCACGATCGGGACTGTCCCCCAACCGACCGACCCGCCGGCCGAAACGAGGCTCCTCCACCCAGTGCCCCACTCACCCGCCCAGCCAGGGACGAGCGAAGCGAGGTTCCGGTTGGCGCCTCGGAGAACCAGGCCCTTCACGATCGAGTCTGTCCCCCCACAACGAAGCCCTCCGCCATCCAGCGATCGAGCGCCCCACGAGGAACGGGCCGGCGTGGGGGCGGGGGCGGTCCGGGGACGGAGGCGAGGGCAAGCCCCGTGGAGGCGTGCCCGGGCGGCGAGCGCAGCCGTCTTGG
>JAMOVQ010000165.1 GCA_027067575.1 Thermoanaerobaculia bacterium
TGGCGGTCGTGACGACGAAGCGACCGCGGCGGGGGCGGTCCCGGGGTGCGAGACTCGCGGCCCCGTTCATTCAAAGTCGATGACCCGAAGCCCTCCAACGAAGCCCAGGCGGCCGGCAGCGACGCCGCAGGCGGCGCCAGCGCGTCGCACGGGCGGCCCGGGGGGAGCTCGCTCCCACCGGACGCACGGGCGAGGCGCGCCGCCCGCGCGAAGCGCGGGGGCCGGCCGCCGGTTCTCCCCCCGGCGAGGCGGCGCCCGACGGCCTCGCCGGGCACGCTCCTGCTATGCTCGGGGGGACGGTCCGGTGCGGGAACCCGGTGGAAGTCCGGGGCGGGCGCGCCGCTGTGAGGGGGACGAGGGGGCAGGGGCCACCGGGCGGTACCCGGGAAGGCGCCTCCGAGGAGGAACCCGAGCCAGAAGACCGACCGGACCGGGCCCGCCGCTCGGCGGCGGGGGCCCCCGCGCACGGGGCTGGAGGTGGCATGGTCCGTTCCATCGTCCGGGCCGCCGTGGCGGCCCTCGTGCTGGCCGTGGCGGTTCCGACCGCCCGGGGCGGCGAGCCCCGGCGTGTCGTCTGCCTCGGCCCGAGCCTCGTGGAGACGGCGTTCGCGCTCGGGTGCGGCGGGCGCCTCGTCGGGGTGGACGACTACGCGGCCTTCCCCCCCGCGGTCCGGGACCTGCCCCGCGTGGGCGGCGTGGTGAACCCGAACCTCGAACGGATCACGGCGCTCGGGCCGGACCTCATCCTGCTCGCCTCCCCCATCCCCCGCCTCGAGGCGCTGGCGCACCGCCAGGGAATCCCCGTCGCGGTGGTGCCGATGGAGGACGTCGCGGGCATCCGGCGGGGAGTCCTGGAGGTGGCGAGCCGCCTCGGCTGTCCGGAGCGGGGAAAGGCGCTGGCCGCGAGGATCGTCCGGGAGCTCGAGGCCGTCCGCCGGACGGCGTCGCGACCCGGTCCCCGGGTGGTGATCCAGGTGGGCCGGCCCGCGGGACCGGGGCTCGCGGGCATCGTCGTCGCCGGGGGGCGGACGTTCCTCGGCGAGCTGGTCACGCTGGCCGGCGGACGGAACCTGTTCGACGGCGCGCGGAGGCGCTACCCCGTCCCCTCCCTGGAGCGGCTCGCGGCCTCCCCCCCGGACCTCGTCTTCGCCCTCGAGGCCGGAGTCCCCGACCCGGAGGCCGAGCGCAGCGAGCTCGAGCGGGCGTGGCGCGCGCTGCTGGGGCGGGAAGCTCCGCGGATCGTCGTGCTGGCCGACCCGGTATTCGTGGTTCCGGGACCGCGGGTCGCCGAGGCCGCCCGCCGCCTGGCCGCGATCCTGGCCCGGGAGGGGGCGCCGTGACGCTCGCCGCCCGCGACCTCCGGTTCGCCTGGGAGCGCGGCGGGCCCGACGCCGTGAACGGCGTCTCCCTCGGGCTCGAGCCCGGCGAGCTGCTGGTGCTCGTCGGCCCCAATGGCAGCGGGAAGTCCACGCTGCTCGCGCTGCTGTCGGGCTGGCTCGGGCCCGACGCCGGTGGGGTCGCACTCGACGGGGTCGCGCTCGGCCGGGTCCGGCCGCGGGAGCGGGCCCGGAGGCTCGCCTACCTGCCGCAACGGGTGGCACCGCTGTACGACCTGACGGTGGCGGAGCTCGTGGCGACGGGCCGGTACCCGTGGGGGGGCACCGTCCCAGGGCCGCCGGTGGACGATCCCGTGGTGGGGCGGGCGCTCGCGGCGACCGGGCTCGCCCGTCTGGCGGAGCGGCCGTTCGGGACGCTGTCCGGCGGGGAGCGGCAGCGTGCGCTCCTGGCCTCGGTGCTGGCGCAGGAGACGCGGTGGCTGCTGCTCGATGAGCCCACGGCGGCGCTCGACCTCCACCACGCCGTGGCGATCTTCCACCTCCTCGAGGCGGCCGCTGCGGAGGGCCGGGGCGTGCTGGCGGTCACCCACGACCTCAACCTGGCGGCGCTGTTCGCCACGCGGGTCGGCCTGATGTGCGCAGGCCGGCTCGAGGCGCTGGGCGAGCCCGGGGACGTGCTGACCGCACCGCTCCTCGAGCGCGCCTACGGTCCGGAGGTGCTCGTGGGTTCCCACCCGGAGGCCGGCCGGCCCTCGGTCCTCCCACGCCGGGGAGGGAGACCGTGAGGCGGCGCGCCGCGGCGGTCTGGGTGCCCCTCGTGGCGGCGGCGCTGCTCGTGGCGGCGCTGGCACCCCTGGCCGGCCCCGTGCACGTTCCTGCGGTGGAGCTGGGCCGCGCGCTCCTCGACCCGGCGGCCGCCGACCCCGGTGCGGTCCGGATCCTCGCGCTCAGGCTGCCCCGGGTCGCCCTGGGACTGCTCGTCGGGGCGTTCCTGGCGCTGTCCGGCGCCGCGTTCCAGACGCTCCTGGGCAACCCGCTGGCGACACCGTACACCGTCGGCGTGGCGGCCGCAGGCTCCTTCGGCGCGTTCCTGGCCATGGCGCTCGGGACCTGGCGCCTCCTCGGGCCGGCGGGCTCCGTCCCGGCGATGGCGCTGGCGTTCGCCGTGGGCGAGCTGGCGCTGCTTGCGGCGCTGGCGCGGCGCGCCCGGTGGGGCCGGACGGCGCTGGTCCTGGCCGGCGTCACCCTCAACTTCCTGTTCGCCGGGGCGACCCTCTTCGTCCGGCTGCTGGCCGAGCCGTTCACCCTCCAGGCGATGGACCGGTGGCTGATGGGCGGGCTGGACGTGGTGGGGTGGCGTCCCGTCGCCACCGCCGGCCTCCTCGGCCTCCCCGCGGTGGTGGTGCTGCTCGGCGGCGCCGGGGCGCTGGACCAGCTCGCGCTGGGCGGCGCCGTGGCCCACGGGCGCGGGGTGGCCGTGACCCGGTGGCGGGCGGCGGTGCTGGGGGCGGGGGCGTGGCTGACGGCGGCCGCCGTGGCCCAGACCGGGCCCATCGCGTTCGTCGGCCTCGTGGTGCCCCACGCGGTCCGCACCCTCGCCGGCGCGTCGCACCGCCGCGTGCTTCCGGCCTCCGCGCTGGCGGGCGGCGCGGCGCTGGCCGCAGCGGACGCCCTGGCCCGATCGCTCCGGCTTCCCGGCGGCGGGGCCGAACTCCCGGTGGGCCTGGTCACCGCCCTCGTCGGCGGCCCGGTGTTCCTCTTGCTCCTCTTCCGCGGCGTGCGGCCCACCCGGTGATCCCGCCCGACGGGGTACAATCGGCCGTGGAGGCCCCTGTGGAGCATCGCGAGTGGCGGGAGCGGTTCGAGGACCTCAAACGGCGGCGGCCGGATCTCGCGGACAGGGTCTGCCGCAAGCTGATCAAGGACCTTCAGGTCAGAGGTGTGCTCGACGTGGAGGCGCTGGACGAGGAGGTCGCCGCGGCGCTCAAGGTCGGCGGCCGGCGGCTGCGGTTCGACCCGAACCGCCCGGCACCCAGGATGCCCTCCGGCTCCCGCCGGGCGTTGCACGACCTGGCGCTCAGCTACGCCGAGCGGCACATGGCCCCCGAGGAGATCCTGGCCTCCCTCCTCCTGACGGAGAAGCGCCAGCTCGCCTACGAGGTCTCCCGGCTCGCCGAGGACCAGGACACACCGCTGGAGGCACTCAAGGCAAAGATCCAGGAGTTCCTCGCCGTGGCCCCGGGCGAGGCGATCGTCCCACGAGAGGACGTCATCGGGACACGGGCCTCGCTGATCCGGCGGATTCTGACCGACCAGCTCGACTTCATCTCGGTGGCCAAGCACTTCATCCGGGTGGGGGACATCGCCCGGGTGCTCGAACACATCGTTCCGACCACGGGCAACCAGGGGCGGCTGGGCGGCAAGGCCGCGGGACTGATCCTGGCCCGCTGCATCCTCGAACGGGCGATCACCGAGGCCCGGCTTGATGGCGCCGTGGCGACGCCGGAGACGTACTACATCCCGTCCAACGGGATCCTCGAGTTCATCGAGCACAACGGCCTCGAGGAGCTGATCAACATCAAGTACATGCCGATCGACGAGGTGCGCCAGGAGTACCCGCTGGTGCAGCGGCTGTTCAAGAGCGGCGAGTTCCCGCCGGTGCTCCATCAGGGGCTCCAGGGCGTCCTGGACCGGATCGGGGAGGGACCGCTGGTGGTCCGCTCGTCGAGCCTCCTGGAGGATCGGATCGGCCACGCCTTCTCCGGCAAGTACAAGAGCCTGTTCCTGGCCAACACGGGCACCCTGGGCGAGCGGCTCGAGGAGCTGGAGAACGCCATCGCCGAGGTGTACGCCTCGATCTTCGGGCCCGATCCGATCGAGTACCGGCGCGACCGCGGCCTGCTCGACTTCCAGGAGCAGATGGGGATCATGATCCAGCGGGTGGTGGGCCGGGAGATGAACGGCTTGTTCCTTCCGGCGTTCGGCGGGGTGGCGTTCTCCCGGTGCGAGATGCGGTGGTCGCCCCGGATCCGCCGGACCGACGGGATGGCCCGGCTCGTGGTGGGGCTGGGGACGCGCGCGGTGGACCGGACGGTGGACGACTACCCCGTGCTCGTGGCGCTGGAGCAACCCCAGCTCCGGGCCTCCCAGCAGCCGGACGAGGTGTACCGGTACTCCCAGGCTCACGTGGACCTGATCGACCTGGAGAACCATCAGTTCGAGACGCTCCCCTTGAGCGAGCTGCTGGAGCGGGTGGGGCGCCGGTTCCCAATGCTGCCTCAGATCTTCTCGATCTACCGCGACCGGCAGATCGTCCCGCTGGTGGGGGTCATGACCCAGCTCGATCCGCGGGAGCTCGTGGTGACGTTCGACGGCCTCCTGCGCTCGCCGTTCCCGCGCCGGCTCAAGCGGATCCTCGACATTCTCGAGGAGGGGCTCGGGGAGCCCGTGGACATCGAGCTGGCTCACGACGGCGAGATGCTCCACCTGCTCCAGTGCCGGGCCCTCAGCCTGGCCTCCTCCGGCCGGCGGGAACCGATCCCCAGCGGGATCCCGCCGAAGGACGTGGTGTTCACGGCGAACCGGTACGTCAACACGGCTCAAGCCCACGACCTCGAGTACGTGGTCCTCGTGGACCCGCGGGACTACGAACGGCTGCCCACCGAGGCCGCCATGCGGCGGGTCGCCACGGTGGTCGGCGCCCTCAACAAGGCGCTCCCCAGGCGGCGGTTCATCCTGATGGGGCCGGGCCGGTGGGGCAGCCGGGGCGACATCCGGCTCGGCGTCCCCGTGACCTACTCCGACATCTGCCACACGGCGGTCCTCGTGGAGATCGCCCGGCGGAAGGGGTCGTACGTCCCCGACGTCTCCTTCGGGACCCACTTCTTCCAGGACCTCGTGGAAGCCGGGATCGCCTACCTTCCGCTGTACCCGGACGACCCCGACGTGATCTGGAACGAGGCGTTCCTGCGCGGCTCGCCCTCGGTCCTCGGCCGCGTGCTCCCGGAGGAGGCCGACCTCGCCCAGGTCGTCCGCGTGATCCACGTGCCGGAGGCCGCCGAGGGCCGTCTCCTCCACGTGGTGATGGACGGCGAGGAGGACCGGGCGCTTGCCTGGCTCGGCCCGCCCTCCGGAGAGTAGGGGGCCGCCGCGGTACAATCCGCCGTCCAGAGGGAGGCACGATGGGTCACGGTTTCGAGCGGATCGGCGAGGAGGGCGGCGTCCGGGAGTGGCGGCTCCCCGCCAACGGGCTGACGGTGCTGACGGTCCCGACGCCGGTGGCGCCGGTCGCCACCTTCTGCGTCGTCTACAAGGTCGGGTCCAGGAACGAGGTCACCGGCCAGACCGGTGCGACCCACCTGCTCGAGCACCTGATGTTCAAGGGCACAGAACGGTTCAACCGGGACCGGGGCACCGAGATCGCCCGGATGCTCCAGCGGGTCGGCGCCTCGTTCAACGCCACGACGTGGCTCGACCGGACGAACTACTACGCCACGGTCCCGGTGGAGGCGCTGGAACGCGTGATGGAGATCGAGGCCGACCGGATGCGGAACGCCCGGATCCGGGAGGAGGACCTGGCATCGGAGCGGACCGTCGTGCTCAACGAGCTGGAGCGCGGGGAGAACGACCCGTTCGACACCCTGCTCAAGCACACCTTCGCCGCGGCGTACCTGGAACACCCGTACCACCACCCGACCATCGGGTGGCGCTCGGACGTGGAGGCCGTGACGGCGGACGTGCTGAGAACGTTCTATGACACGTTCTACCATCCAGACAACGCGGTGGCCATCGTGGCCGGGGCGATCGACGAGCCGTCGGTCCTGGCCTCCGTGGAGCGGTGGTTCGGCCGCATCCCCGCCGGAACCGTCCCGCGATCCGCGGTCCACACCCGCGAGAGCGAGCAGCGGGGGAAACGGCGGTTCGAGCTCCACCGCGCCGGGGAGGTCGGGTGGGTCGCCCTCTCCTGGCACGTCCCCGGGGGGCTGCACCCCGACCTGCCTGCCCTCGACGTGGCGGCGCAGGTGCTCGCCGAGGGGGTCACCTCCCGCCTCCACCAGCGGCTCGTGGAGACTGGCCGCTGCCTCGGCGTCCACGCCTTCGCGTGGGAGCTCCACGACCCCGGCCTGTTCCAGGTTTTCGCCACCTTGGCGCCGGGCACACCCCACGAGGAGGTGGAGGCCGCGATCCGGGAGGAGGTCGCCCGGCTCGGCGCCGGGGGACCGACCGGCGAAGAGGCGGCGCGGGCGCGGATCCAGGTGGAGACTTCTCTGGCGTTCCACCGCGAGTCCCCCGCCCAGATCGCCTCCGCGCTGACGGAGTCGGTGGCGCTGGGCGACTGGCGGCGGTTTGTCCGGGAGCTGGAGCGTGTGGCCGCCGTGGGCCCGGACGACGTCCGCCGGGTTGTCGCCTCGTACCTCCAGGAGACGAACCTGACCGTCGGCTGGTTCGTTCCCGAGACCGGATTCCCGGCGGCCAGCGGCCGGGGCGGCCAGCCCACTCCCCGGCCGTGCCGCCTGACCGGGGGTCTCGAGGAGCGAACGGTCCGGTTCGACCTTCCAGGCGGCGCCGAGCTCGCCGTGGTGACGAACCCCCACGCCCCGACGGTCACCATCGCCGGGTCGATGCTCGCTGGCCGCGCCATGGCAGACGACCCCGGCCGCCTCGTTCCGGCGCTGACCGCCGAGATGGTGGAGCGGGGCACCGCCCGCCACTCGCGGATCGGGCTCGCCCGGGAGCTGGAGGATCACGGGCTCGAGATCGCCGTGGAGAGCCCAGCATCCGCCCCCTCGCTCGTCAGCCTGACGGCCCAGGGGCTGGCACGGGAGCTGCCGCGGCTGGCCGGCCTGCTCGTGGAGGTGCTCCGGACGCCCTCGTTCCCCGGTGAGGAGCTGGAGAAGGTCCGGGAGCAACGGCTGGGCCGCCTGGCCCAGGAGCGGGAGGAGACGTTCCCCCAGGCGTTCGGCGCCTTCACCCGTGCAATCTTTCCCCCGGAGCACCCCCATCACCGGCCGCCCATCGAGGTGCGGGAGGCGGTACTCCGAGGGATCGGACGCGACGCGCTGGAGGCGTTCCACCGGCGGGTGTGGGGGCCGGCGTCGCTCCGGCTCGCCGTGGTAGGCGACGTGGATCCGGAGTCGGTCCGGGAGATCCTTGGCGAGGCGCTGGCGGGATGGGAGGGCGGCGAGCGGGTCCCTCCGGCCGCCCCAAAGCCCGCAGAGCGCTTCGGTGGCGACGTTTGGATCGATATCCCGGATCGTCCCAACCTGGACGTGCTTCTGGGCCACGCGGGACGGCTCCGGTGGGGGGATCCCGATCAACCCGCGGCGGTCCTCGCCAACGCCTGCCTCGGCCACTCCACCCTGACCTCCCGTCTTGGGCGCGAGGTCCGGGACCGGGCCGGCCTGACCTACGGCATCTACTCCCGGTTCTTCGGCACCATCCACGTGCCGGGCCCCTGGGCGATCGCCGTGGGTGTCGCCCGAGAGAACCTGGAGCGGGCCATCGCCCTGTCCCGGACCGTGTTCGAGCGGTACGCCGAGGAGGGGCCGGGGGAGGACGAGCTCGAGGACGAACGTCTGGCCCTCGCCGGCACCTACACCGTGGGGCTCGCCACCAACGCTGGGACGGCCCGGGAGCTCGTCACCGTCATGACCGCCGGCCTGCCGCTCGACTGGGTCGACACCTACCCCGAGCGGCTGCGCTCGGTGACTCGCGAGGAGGTCCTGGCCGCCATCCGCCGGCACCTCCACCCCGAGCGTCTCGTCGTCGCCGCAGCCGGCACCCTTCCAGAGCACTGACCGGTCCCTCGGGCCGGCCACAGCGCTGTGGGCACCCCGGATGCCGGATCACTCGGGTCTGCGGACGACGCCCCGGGCCGGTTTGGCCCGGAAGAGCACGGCGTCCGCGGCCTGAAAAATCCGCACCGGAGCGCCGCCAGAGGGTTGACAGCGGGGGAATGTTCGATATACTGAGAATCGTTCCTGACAAGGAGCCCGTGCACCAGCACGAAACCACGAAAAGGGGAGGAATCATCATGTCGCTCGTCACCAAGAACGCACCGGACTTCACGGCCAAGGCCGTCATGCCCGACAACAGCTTCCAGGAGATCTCGCTGTCCGACTACCGTGGGAAGTACGTCATCCTGTTCTTCTATCCGCTGGATTTCACCTTCGTCTGCCCGACGGAGATCATCGCCTTCGATGAGAAGCTCGCCGAGTTCGAAAAGCGCAACTGCCAGGTGATCGGTGTTTCCGTCGACTCCGAGTACTCCCACTGGGCGTGGAAGAACACCCCGCGCGACCGCGGTGGGATCGGCGACATCCAGTACCCGCTGGTGGCCGACATCAAGAAGACGATCTCCCGGGACTACGGCGTCCTGTTCGACGATGCCGTGGCGCTGCGCGGCCTGTTCCTGATCGACCGCGAGGGCGTCGTCCGGCACGAGGTGGTCAACGACCTGGGGCTCGGCCGGTCCGTCGCCGAGGCGCTCCGGGTGCTCGAGGCGCTCCAGCACCTCGAGGAGTACGGCGAGGTCTGCCCCGCCGACTGGCACGAGGGCGAGGAGGCGATGAAGCCCACCGCCGAGGGCGTGGCAGAATACCTGGCGAAGCACGCGGGCTGACCCGCGAACCCCGGCAAGGAGGCTGGACATGACCGACGAGATGAAGAACGGCCTGATCGACCAGATGAACGCCGAGTTCTACTCGAGCTACCTCTACCTCGCCATCGGCAACTGGTTCCGGGACCAGGACCTCGACGGTTTCGGAAGCTGGATGGAAGCCCAGGCGGCGGAGGAGTACGAACACGCCATGAAGCTGTACCACCACCTCCATGAGCGCGGCGTCACGCCGCGGCTCGCGGCCATCCCCGAGCCGCCCTCCAGCTGGGACTCGGTACTCGCCGCCGTGGAGGCCGTGCTCGAGCACGAGCGGTACATCACCGGACGGATCCACGAGCTGGCCGACCTGGCGCTGTCCAACCACGACCACGCCAGCCGCCTTCTGCTGGACTGGTACGTCAACGAACAGGTCGAAGAGGAGGCCACGGCCTCGGACATCGTCCGGAAGGTCCGGATGCTGGCCGACACGTCGCACGGCCTGTTCATGCTCGACCGGGAGCTCGCCGGCCGGGGCGCGCCGGCTGCCGAGTAGGCCCGGCCACCCGAACCGATCACACGGGGCCGCCCTCCGGGGCGGCCCTTCTCATCGCCGGCCGGGCGGCGCCATGGAGACCAGCGCCTCCACGAGCGCTGCGGCCACGTCGGTCTCCGTGGCCGCCTCCAGGTGCCGGAAGCCAGGGCTCGGGTTGACCTCGACGACCACCGGGCCGTCCGGTCCCGGGAGGATGTCCACCCCGCAGATTCCGAGCCCCAGCGCATCCGCCGCCGACTGAGCGAGGAACCGCTCCTCCGCGGAGGGCTCCAGCGGCGCCGCACGGCCGCCACGGGCGGCGTTGGAACGCCACTCGCCGGGCCCGGCCTCGAACGCCGCGGCGGCCACCACCTTCCCACCGGCGATGAGCAGCCGGTGGGAGCGACCGCCCGAGGGGACCCACGCCTGCACGACGACCTCGTCCCCGAGGCGCCACAGCGAGTCGAGCACCGCCTCCAGGTGCGCCCGGTCGTCACAGCGGACCACGCCGACGCCCATCCGGGACCGGCGCTGCTTGACAACGACCGGAAACCCGAGCCGCGCGCCGGCGGCCGCCAGCGTCTCCGGCTCCGCGCCCGCCACGCTCTCGGGAACGGGCAGCCCGGCCCGCGCGAGGTGGAGAACCGTCCGCCAGTGGTCCCGCCCCACCCGGACGGCCGCCGCGGGGTTCGGACTCCACCATCCCG
Source organism: Thermoanaerobaculia bacterium (assembly GCA_027067575.1). GTDB lineage: Bacteria > Acidobacteriota > Thermoanaerobaculia > Thermoanaerobaculales > Sulfomarinibacteraceae > JAMOVQ01. The sequence goes on from JAMOVQ010000165.1 coordinate 10,174, forward strand.
ACGACTCCAGCGCCTCGAGCACGGCGAGCAGGCTCGCGGGTCTCCAGTTCCCGATCCGTGGAACGACCACCCCCGGTTCCCCGGCGCCCTCCACCGACGCACCGCTGCCCCCGGCCCGCGCTACCGCGCGGGTCCCGTCCACGATCTCGAGCTCCACTCCCAGGGACCGCCCCGCCTCCACAAGCCGCCGGTTGACCTCGAGATCGGGCCGCGCCGTCAGGATGATCCCCCGCATCGTCCCATTCTACAGGCCGGCGCGTCGGGCGGCGGGCCAGCAGCCGAGACGAAGACGCCCCTCCGGAGAGGGGCGTACCGTGGAGAGATTCTCCGGAACGTCAGAACGTCCAGCTCGTGAACGCCCAGATCTTGGTCACGTCACGGGCATAGGCATCGGCGTCGTACAGAGCAGCCTTGAGCGCGAATGTCTGTTTCCAGCTGGACTTCCAGGAGGCCATCAGATCGAGCTCGTTCCCGTAGCTCGCGCCTCCCGTGTTGGCGCTGAAGTCGTGGTAGATGGCGAGAACCTTCCAGGGCCCGGAAGACCAGGCCAGGCTCAGGGAAAGGTCCTCGAGCCCGTTGGGGGGCGTCTTGAGGAACATGTCGGCCCAGCCGTTCCACGCGTGCAGCGTGGCCAGCGGCGTGCTGAAGGCCCCGTCACCCGGTTTCCCCTCGAGAACCTCGTAGCCGACCTTGGCCACGAAGGCGCCGGTCTTGGCTCCGACGACGCCCCGGTAGTACCAGGCGTCCACGTCGTTGGGGTTGTCGCCGGCGTCGCTTTGCTTGGCGATCTCGCCGTCGTAGAGGAGCTTCCAGGACTCGAACGGCACGGCCCCGTCATCATGGAGACCGATGGTCAGGGTGGAGGCCCCCGAATCGGCCAGCCTGTCGTAGTCCACCAGGTAGGCGTACCCCTTGAGCGTGTTGTGTTCCGAGAGCTTTCCGCCGAGGTTGAGCAGGTGTGTTCCCATCTTCCGGCTGTCGCCGAAGATCCGGTTCTGGTTCCAGATGTAGACGTAGGTCAGCTCCACGTCCTGGAGGACGTCGATGTCCATCCGCATTGCGTCGAAAGACTGGTGGAGCTGCCGCCAGCCGACGTTGCCCACGAAACGAACGTTGTCCAGCAGGATCGCCTGCCGGCCGACCTTGAGGTCGAAGGATGATCCCGACCTGTACCGCACGAACCCCTGGTACCAGTTCGTGATGGAAGGATCGGCGATCACCGGGCGGTCGCTCACACCGTTCCAGTCACCGCCGGCGCCCTTGTCGTTGTGCTTGTTCTCGTAACCGAGATCGAGCACGCTCTGGATCTCGGCCGTGACCGAGAACCCCTTGTACTCCCTGGTGGAGTAGCCAAGTCCCACACGGAGTGTGGAGGCCTGCCCATGGTCGGCGAAGTTGTCGTCGTCCACGTCTTCGAAGCGGTAACGAAGGTTGATCGAGGGGCTCCCGCCGGTCACGGCCTCGCCCCCCGATGCCGCGCCGTCGTCACCCGCCGCAGCCCACGGCACGCTGCACACCACGAGGATCGCCGCGACGACTGCCGCGGCAACCGTCCGAATGGTCTTGCTGGTCTTCATGATTCGATGTCCCTCCTGTTTCTTCAATCGTCCTTCGATCCGGGGTCGGTGAGGACACCCATCAGCGCGCCAGGGAATGCAGGAACTCCTGCCTCAGGTACTCCTTCTTGAAACGGAGAGGATCCTTCTCCCCCGGAGTCTCGAGGTTCTGGAACGGCCCGGATGCATCTTCGGCCAGGATGGAATGACAGAGCGTGCAGTCGTCCGGAATCCATCTCCCCGTCTCGTCCTGGAGATCACGGTTGTGGCACCGGAAGCAGCCCTTGCTCTCCCGGTGGCCCAGGAAGCTCGGATACGTCCCCCATTCCAGGTTCATGTACGGGTGTACGTTGCGCTCCCACGCCGCCTGAAGGGCCGCAACGGTGCGGTCGATCGCGGCCGCCTTCCCGGCGAGGACGGCCGGGTCGTGACGCCGGTAGAAGGCGGCGACGTTCGAGGCGATCCCGCGACGGGCCGCCTCGGCGGAGGGGTAGCTCCCGGAGAGGGCGGCCACCGCCACCTTCTTGACCCAGGGCAGGGACCGGTCGATCTCGCCCCGCCGCATCCGCGCCTCCACGGCGCCCACGGGGGTCTCGTAGATGTGGGTTGCCCGGTTGTGGCAGTCCACACAGTCCATGGTCCGGACGTCCTCGGAGCGGGGCTCCTCGTCCAGACGGCGGTTGACGTAACGGGTGTGGGAACCGTCGGGGCGGGCGACGTCCACCCAGATCATCTCCTGCCGCTCGTCGTCGAGGGACGCATACCGGACGGTGATTCCCCGGGCCACGTGCCAGTGGATGCCCCCCTCCTCGAGGCTCGTGTTGACCTTCAGGCTCAACGTGGTGTAGCGCGGTGTGGAGGCCCTGTCGTCCCCGTAGTGGACGATGGTCTTGAGCCGGTTCCCGTAGAACTTCTCGGGCCAGTGACACTTCTCGCACGTCTCCCGCGCGGGTCTGAGGGTGTGGACGGGGGTGGGAATGGGCCGCCGGTACAGGTTGAAAGTGGCCAGCCAGATCTGGCGCAGGCCGTTGAGCTTGGCATCGAAGTGGGCCTTCACCCCCTCGCCGACGTGGCACTCGACGCAGGCGACCCGGGAGTGGGGAGATTGCTGGTAGACCGTCCACTCCGGGTTCATGACCTTGTGACAGGCCGTACCGCAGAACTGGGGCTGATCCATGAAGTGCAGCCCCGCCAGGCTGGCGATGGCCAGGATCAGGACGTTGAGTCCGGTCATCAGAGCGAGCATCCGAACGAGCGGTGCGCCCAGAGGCCCGCCCTCGAGCTCCTCCGGACCGAAACGCCGGTCCACGAGCTCCCGGAGGGACAGCCCCGTCCTGGCCTTCGTCCGGTACCACCCGATGGGGATCAGGATCAGGCCGAGGACGAACAGGGCCGGCAACACCATGAAGCTGAGGAGGCCCACGTAGGCGTTGGTGACCACGCCGGTCAGGTTCCCAAGCAGGAACAGGAGGAACACGACCGCCGAGGAGGTGACGAGCACCACTCCGGCCCGGCCAACGAGGTCGATGGAGAGCGCCCGAACGAACCTGAGGTATCGCCGGAACATGGCCGCCCTCAGTGCGACCCGTACAGGTTCTCGTAGGTCTCCTGCATCGTGCCGGAACGGATCTCCTTCTTCAGCTCCGGTGTGGGACGGTCCATCCAGTTGTGCATCGGGTTGTCCTCGAGCAGCTTCTCGATGGCGGCGTTGACCTCGGAATCGCCGTACTCCTCGGCCTCGGGCAGGAACTCGAAGTAGAAGTTCTTCGCGACGTCGTAGATGCCGTGCCACCAGGTGTAGTCAGGCCCCATCATGGCCGCACCGTGCCGGGCCCTCCGACCCTCGTGGTGCCAGAGCTCCCAGTAGGTCCACTCGATCTTGTTGGAGAAGGCGGCCCTGTGCTTCATCAGCCCCTTCTTCCGGACGAGCTTCATGATCTCGGTCGCCGGCTTTGCGAACTTCTCGTTGTAGAGCCGGACGGTGGCGTCGAACTGGTAGAAATGCCCGTCCACGAGCTGGTTTTCATGGCATGCGGTGCAGACTTCCTTCATGTTCTTCCGCTTGCGCTGCCAGTCGGGCTTGTGCTTCGAGACCGGCGGCCGCAGCGTCCAGGCGATGCGCTCCCCGACGTCGTGGGTGACCTTCTGGGTCGAGGTGGCCGACATGTGGCAGGTGGCGCAGGTCGGAGCGGCGCTGTAACTGACGCCAGGCACCCACACGGCGGCGTCGAGGTTCATCTCGTTCCTGTGGGTGTAGAAGATATTGCCGTGTTTGGACTCCCGGTAGATCTCCTCCTGGGGATGGTCCGGACCCAAATGACACTTCCCGCACGCTTCAGGTTGCCGGGCCTGGGCCTTGGAGAACGCATGACGGGTATGGCACACGGTGCAGGAACCCTTGGACCCGTCGGGGTTGAGACGGCCCACACCCGTATTGGGCCAGGACTTCTTGGAGAGCTTGTTGGGCGCCTGGGGGTCGACAATGACCTTGCCACCGTGGCACTGCTCACAGCCCTGGATCGCCACCGGTTCGCCGCCTGCAACGTGGGCCAGGTAGGCGTCCTTGGAGTCCAGGATTTCACCGGCCGTCGCATGGTAGGAGTTCCCCACCTCCTCGGCCTCCCGCTTGTGGCACCGTCCGCAATCCTTCGGTGTGACCAGGGTGGCGATGAAGGCGCCGTAATGCTCGTAGGCATCGGACTCCCTGCGATCGGCCTTGTGGCAATCGAGACATGTCACGCTGTTGGCCGCGTGGGCCGAACCCAGCCACTGCTGGTACAACCCGGGAGACTTTTCCTTGTGGCAGGTCATGCACCGGCCCGCGACCGTCGTCTCGCCAGTGGCGCCCCAGGCGCCCACGGCCAGGCCCACGACAACCAGTCCCGCAACCACCGCGTGTGACACTCTCATCCGACTCCTCCTTTTTCCAGATGCCCCGTGTGGGCCGGCACCCGCGGCGGCCATGGACCGCCGGCCGGTCCGGCCGGACGAAATCTCTCGGATCATCTCCGAGGATTCTGTCACACCACTGTCACCCAGGCCTTGACCGGGATCAAGAGGGGAAACGTCGAACGATCTCGGGATCCCCGGAACCCGAACCGGAGGAAGATGCCGGACGACGATCGGAACGTCCGGAACCCGTCCCCCGCCGTCAGGGGCCGGGGGGGCGCCCGATGTATACTCCCGTCGTGATCCGAGGGACCCTGGACCGGCTGCACATGGGGGACCTCCTCCAGTGGCTCGAGATGGCGAGCGCCTCTGGGCGGCTGACTGTCCGCCAGGGGGGCTGGGACCGGCACATCGACTTGCTCGACGGCCGGGTGGTGTATGTCTCGTCGACACACCCCGCCGAACGGCCTGCAGCATGGCTGGCTCGGAGCGACCGGTTCCCGCTGCGCGAGATCCGGGCCTCACTGGCCCGGTCGATCCTGGGCCGCGGCCGGCTGACGGACCTGCTGGTCGACCGGGGGCCGGATGCCCGGAAGACGCTGGAGGCGGCGCTCGAGTCGCTCGCCCTCCACGTGGCGGCGCGGATCCTCTTCGGGGGACCGGCCGAGTTTCACTTCGACCCGGACTACCCGGTACCGGGCCCCCCGGCGCTGACGCTCGACCTCGGGCCCCAGACCCTTCTCCTCGAGGCGGCGCGGCGAACCGACGAGAGTCCCGGATGGATCGAGCCTCCGGCGGGCGAACCTCTCCCGTTCACCGGCGAGGCGTTCGAGGGGCTCTTCTGGCAGATCCTGGAGCAGGCGTTCCCGGCCCCCGTTGAGCTGGACGGCCCCGCGCTCGCCCGCCTGCACCGCCTCGTCCGCGACGTCACGGGCACCCTGGCCCAGTGGCTTTCCCGATCGCCGGGGCTCGTTCCCGTGCCGCTGGAGCAGCTCGAGACGATCCACACGGCCCTCTCCGAGGATCGCATCCCCGACCTGACGGGGAGGCCACACCTGGCCTGGAACATCCTCGCTCTGGCCAGCGCCCTGCCTTCCGACGGCGGCGACGACACGGTCACACTCGACGGACTGGCGGCGTTCGCCACCGGACACGATCTCTGGTTCGAGATCGCCTCGGCTGACCGGCTCAAGCGGCCCTCCAAACCACGGATCGACCAGGCGATCACCTCCCTGTCCGCGGTGCTGGCCCGCGCTTCCCGGGCGGCCGCTGCGCCGCTCGGCGCCGAGGCGGACCGTACCGCCCTGGCCGCCCACCTCCTCACCGTGCCCTCCGATCTCTTCCTCTACGTCCTGGCCACTGTCCCCGTGCCCGTGGAACCCATACGCCGGACGCTGCTCGAGCAGCTTCCGCGCCGTCTCGGGCACGGTCTGGCGGCCCGCGCCGGGTTTCCGCGGTCCATGGCGCCCCTGTTCGGTGCCGGCGAACTCAACCCGATCGCCGCCGCGGTCCACGTGGCTCGCGAGTCCGTCCCCCAGGGAGCCCTCCTCCCACAGATCGCACGGGATCCGGAGGCCGTGTTCGCCCTGGCCGGTCCCGATGCGGCCGCCGCAGCGGTGCGGGCCGCGAGGGACGCGGCACGTGAGGTAGGATAGAGATCATGCAGGTTCTCGTTCTCGGCGGGTCGCGGTTCATCGGGCGGGCGATCGTCGAGCGCCTGCTGCGCGAGGGACACGCCGTGACCCTGCTCAACCGCGGCATCACTCCAGACCCGTTCGGAACCGCCGTCCGCCGGATCGTCGGGGACCGGAGGGACCCGGCCACCATCGAGCGCGCCATCACGCGGAGGGACTACGACGCCGTGGTGGACGTCACGGCGTACCACGAGCGGGATACGGAGCTGCTGATCCGGACCCTGGCCGGCCGGACCGGGCATCTCGTTCACATCTCGACGGCCTCGGTGTACCTGATCCGCGACGGGCTTCTCCCCCCGTTTCGGGAGAGCGACTTTCACGGACGGCTGTCGCCCCGGAGTGCCACCGGGGACTCGGCGTGGCTGTACGCGTACCACAAGCGGCGGTCCGAGGATGCCCTCTTCCGGGCATGGTCGGCGGACCGGTTCCCGTTCACCACGCTCCGCATCCCCATGGTCGTGGGCCCCCACGACTACACCCTCCGTGCCGAGGCGTACCTCCAGCGGCTAGCCTCCGGTGGGCCGCTGATCCTGCCAGACGGAGGACTCAATACCTGGGGGTTCCTCTGGGTCGACGACATCTCCGAGGCCGTGGCGACGAACCTTGCCAACACCACCGTGTTCGGACGGGCGTACAACCTGGCCCAGCGGGAGGCGCTCTCACTCCGCCAGTTCGTCCTCCTGGCCGCCGAGGCGCTCCAGGCGACCCCGCGGATCGTCTCGGTGCCGCGGGAGTGGCTCGACTCCATCGGGCTCGGGACCGCGTTCTCGCCGTACACCCACAGCCACGACATCCTGCTCGACTGCCGGGCGGCCCAGGAGGAGCTGCTGTTCCGGCCCACCCCCGCCCGGCGGTGGATCCGCCGGCTCGTGACGGCGTTCCGGAAGCGGTGGGACGGGACGCTCACGGCGTTCGCCGCGAGCCGCGCCGCCGAGCTCGAGCTCGCCCGGGAGCTGGGAACGATCCGGCTCTCCTCTTACCGGCTGGCCGAGAGCGCAACCTGAGGGGCCGTCTCGCAAGGGCGTCCGCCCCACGGGGAGCCGTTCACGGGGTGGCTGGCACCGACAGGACCACGCTGGTTCCCTCTCCCATCCGGCTCTCGAGGGCGATCGTCCCGCCGTGGCGCTCCGCCACCCGGCGCGCGATGGAGAGGCCGAGCCCCAGCCCCTTGGGCTTGCCCGTCAGCACGTTGCCGCCCTGCCAGAACGGCTCGAAGGCGTGGGGCACCTCGTTCTCCGGCATCCCGACGCCCTCGTCCCGGACGACGAACGCCACGTTACCGGCCCGATCGCGGTCTCGGCGAACCTCCACGACGACCTCTCCGCCGTCGCTGCTGAACTCGATCGCGTTCTTGACCACGGCCCCAAGCGCCGCCCGCATCGCCTCCTGATCGACGGGTACCGGATCCAGCCCCGCCGCCACGCGGACCACCAGGCGAACCTTCCGTTCCTGCGCCAGGTCGCGGAGTGGGGCGATCGCCTCCTTGAGCAGCGTCTCGGCGGGGACCGGTACTTTCTCGAGCTCGCTCTCCGCGGTCAGCGCCGAGGCTTGGAGGACGCTCTGGATCATTTCCTCGAGCTTCTCGGCCTCGGCGAGCATCACCTGGAGGAACCGGCGGCTCTTCTCCGGCGGTGCGTCCTCGTACCGCTTGAGGATCCGCCCCGCCGTCACGAGGGAGGTCACCGGCGTCTTCAGCTCGTGGGAGATACGGTCGATCAGCTCGGCCTTGAGCCGGTCGAGCTCCACGAGCTGGCGGTACGCCTCCTCGAGCTCGGTGTTGCGTGCGCGGAGCTCGGCTGCCAGCCGCCTGACCTCGCCCAGGCTCTCCTGGAGCTCGGCCGTCCGCGCGGCGACCTGGGCCTCGAGGTCGCGGTTGACATCCTCGAGGCGCCGCCACGACCGGGCCGCGTCGTACGCCACGGCCCCGCTCGATGCCAGGATCTCCGCCGTTCGCAGATCCTCCTCCTCGAACGGCACCGTGGCCGGACGCCGGTAGAGCACCAGAAGTCCCAGGAGCTCCTTCCGAACCTCGAGCGGCACGGTCAGAGCGGAGCCGAACCCTGCGCTCCGGATCGCCTCGAACGCGATGGGTCCGGCGCCTTCCGGGGCATCGGAGTCCGGCAGGAGCACGAGGGGCCGGCGTTGCTCGAGCAGAGTGAGCGCCAGGGGCTGACCGGTCTCGTCAACCCCCGCCAGCAGCGGATCGCGATCCAGACCGAGCAGACGCTCCTCCCGGAGCGGACCGCCCTCTGCAAGCAACACCGAGACCGCTTCGGCCCGGAGAGCGACACCGGCCGATGAGGCCAGGGCGTCCACGACCTTGGGCGGGTCGTGGAGGTTTGCCACGGTCCGGGCGAACCCCGACACCTCTTCCAACGCACGGACCTTCCGCTGGAGCTCCAGCCGCAGGGCGTCGAGCCTCGTGTTGAGATCGGTCATGGCGACGTTCGCTCGGACCGCCTCCTGAACGAGGTCGTCCTCCTTGAGCGCCTCGCCAGCCTCCACCGCTGGCGCGGTGGTCGTCACACGGTCCGCGGCAGGCGACGCCGGCGCCTCCACCGGCGTCCCCCTGCCAAGGAGCGGCTCCAGGGCGGACCGTGCCTGCTGCCTCAGCCGCTCCACCGCCTGGGGCTGGCGTCCCACCCCCAGCTTGTCCGCGACGGACATCAGGGTGGCGTCGGTGATGGCCGCGAACGCCTCCATGACCCCCTCCCCCCGGATCGCCACCGACGGAAACGCCGGCAGGCCCGAGGAGTTGAGGTCCGCCTCGAGCTCCTCCACGGGGAGCACCGGATCGAGATCGCGTTTGTTGTACTGAAAAACGAGTGGCATGGTCCGGCGTTCGAGCCCGTTCGCCCTGAGGTTCTCCCAGAGGTTCTCGAGCGATTTCCGGTTCTCCTCCCGCTTGTCCACCTGCGAATCCGCAACGAAAACGATGCCGTCCGCGCCCGCGAGGACGGCCCGGCGCGTGGCGTTGTACTGCACCTGGCCCGGGACCGTGTACAGCTGGAGCGTCAGACGGTAGCCCCGGATCCTCCCGAGGTCGAGCGCCAGGAGGTCGAAGAAGAGCGTCCGGTCGTTCGCCGTGTTGAGGGAGTAGAGCCGGGTCCTGCGCTGGGGATCCACCATCCGGTGGATCTGCTGAAGGCACGTGGTCTTGCCGCCGAGGGCGGGACCGTAGTACACGATCTTGATCTTGATCTGACGGTACTCGTTGTCGAACTGGACCATGACGGTACCGACCTTTCCCGGCCGGAGAGCTCCCAAACCGTACGGGCGTCTCCTCCGTTCTCCGGACCGATTCCTGGATCATTCTATCCTGGAATCTCCGCCAGGTGTGGGAGGGCGCGCGGCGTCAGTCCACGGGCGTCCCGGGGAGGGGACGGCCGGCCTCCGCAGCCCGGGCCGGTGGAAGCACGGTGTGCGAGCACCGGGGCAGTGGCCGCGCGGTGGGGTCCTCCGCCGGGCGTCCCACCCCCGCCGCCGATTTGCCGAACCAGAGGGGCACGGCGCGGGCCTGCATGAACGTCGGATCCCCGGTCTCCTGGCTGACGACCGAGGCGTACGGGAACACCAGCGCGTTGTCGGGACCGTCCACGATGTAGAACACCACCGTACCGCCCATGACCGGTTCGGCGAGGCGGTGCTGGACGTGGCCGAACGGCGGGACGTCGAACTCCACCGAGTCCACGACGTTGCCCTGGGCGTCCTGGACGTCGTACCCGACCGTCGTCCATGCGGGCGTCCAGGAGGCGGCGCCGACGTTGGTCCGGAACGTGTCGCCGTCGTTGAGGATGCCGAGGGCGAAGGCGTAACTCGCCACGTCGAGCCCCTCCGCTGCGGTGAACCCTGGGATACCCTGGCCGTACTCCCCCGCCGCCGAACCAGGATCGGGCGTGTAGGTCCGGGACGTGACGAAGAACGAGCAGTCGTCCTCGGAGTCGCAGTGGATCCGGGAGCTGTCCGTGACGATCAGGAACGCCCCCGTCCCCTCGGCATCGAACCCGTACTCCCCCAGCACGTCCCAGAGGTTGTACGTCTCCCACGGCTCGATCTCGAGGTCCATCTCCGGTGCCGTGGAGTTGTCCTGACCGGTGGGAAGGAAGAAGATCCGCACCGGCAATGGATCGAACTGCGGGTTGTGGATGGAGAGATCCGTCATCCAGTAGGTCGAGCCGACGCCCGGCGTGTGGGCCGCTGCGGGAACGACCCACGCCGTGGCGAACTGGGCGCTGGCCGGCAGGGCGAGACCCAGGATCCCGGCGAGTACGACGAACGAACGAAGCTTCCTGCTGATGTCCATGGCGATCCTCCCTTCGAGGCTCGCAACGGAGCGTAGCAACCACCGTGCCACACCGCGGTGGCGCGGATCACGTCCTCCTCCGGACGGGTGTCCTCCACGGGAGACGGGAGTGAGGCCCACCAGCCACCACCGCCAAGCCGCACCACGTTTCTGTGCCAGGCTACACTGGAGAGGGAGGCGTTCATGCGCGCGACCGGAGTCCTGCTGATCGTCATCCTCCTCGCTCTGGCCGTCGTGCTCCTGCTGCGGAGCCACGAGGTCGTCCGGAGCGAGGAGGCCGTGGTCCGGGTCTCGGACCAGCTCCGCGAGGAGGGCATCGACGCCGAGGCGTTCGACCGGGAGGCCGCCTCGCACGCCGTCACGACCCTCGCCGCCGTGGCACGGGGCGAGCGGGAGGCCGCGGCGGACGAGCTGGCCGCCATCGCGGCGAGGGCCGCCCGGTGGGCCGAGGGCGCGCCGACGCCGAGTGCCGAGCTGACGGCAGCCGTCGCCATCCGGACCGCGGCCGACGAGCTCCGGCAGTTCGCGCTGTCGGGCGGCGAGGCGCACAGGGCCGCCGCACGGCGCCAGCTGATGCGGGCCCGTGACGCCCTCGCGGGAGGGGAGAGCGCGCGCGGCGGCGGGAGCGTCCAGGGCGTCCGGGACCGCCTCCAGAACCTCCAGCAGTCCGAACGGGAACACCTCCAGGAGCTGAACGAGGCGCTCGGCCAGTGAGAGATCTCTCCGGACGGGCCGGCACGGCCGAGCCCCCCTGACGCGCCCGGGCGCTCCCGGTCAGTCCGGCAGCACGCCCTCCCGGATCGCCTCAGGGATGTTCGTCGAGACGACGGCCCCGGCCCCCGCCGCGGAGCACGCCGCCGCCAGCAGCGCGAGCCACCGCTGAACCGCCTGGGTCCGCTCCACGGGAACGAGCGGCCAGAGGCGGACCATCAGGTTCTCCTTCCGCGGCGCCACGATAGCCACCGGGTGCAGCGGCCGGGAGAGCTCCACCACCACCCCTTCCACGAGTGCTCCCGGGGGGGCGTCCCGCCGCCAGAGGCCCGTGGTCCTGAGGACCGCCCGCCCCCACCGGACGGGGTCGGTGAGCACGGCCGCGGCCAGCGCATCCATCGACGGAACCCTCTCGAGGACGACGTGCGGCATCCGGATCCTCCCTCCGGGGAGTATACCGGCACGGCGCTCTGCTAGGATACGCCGGTGCGCGGACAGTCCATCGCCGCGGCGGTCATCGAGACGTTCCTGCCGGCGTCGTGTGCCCTCTGCGAGGCGCCGCTCCCCGCCGGAGCCCGGGGTCTCTGTCCGAGTTGCTGGGCCGGTGTCGTGCCCGACGCATCCCCCCGGTGTCCGCGGTGCGGCGCGCCCTGGGCGGACGGACCGGCGACGGTCTGTCCGGCCTGCGCCGAGGCGCCGCCGCCCCAGGAGGCGACCGCAGTCTGGGGCGAGTACGACGGCGTACTCCGGAGGGCGATCCTGCTGGCCAAGCACGGTGGGCACGACGAACTCGTCCGCCCGATGGGCCGCCGCCTCGCCGCACTGGTCGCGGGACAGCCGTGGACACAGCCGATCGATGCGGTCGTGCCCGTGCCAAGCCATCCGTTCCACCGGCTACGGCGTGGGTGGGTCGTGGCCGAGGGGCTGGCCAGGGAGGTGGCCTGCGGCCTTGGCCGGCCGTTCGTCCAGGGGCTGCGCCGGCAGGGACTCCGCCGGCAGGCGGGCCGGACCCGCGCCGTCCGTCGAAGACTGCCGGGCCGCGCGTTCACGGGATCGGCACGCCTCCGGGGACGGCGGATCCTGCTGATCGACGACGTGATGACGACGGGGACGACCCTGCGTCGCGCCGCCACAGCGGCGCGGGCGGCAGGGGCGCGCGCGATCCGGTGCGCGGTCCTGGCCGCCGCCCCGGAGCCGAGGAGGTTGCCGTGACACTGTTCGACAGGCTGGTCGTCCACGGAATGCCGCTCGTGCCGAAGTTCATCGTCGGCCGTGTCGCCCGGCGGTATGTCGCCGGCGAGACGCGGGCCGCCGCGCTGGAGACGATCCGGGCGCTCAACGCCGAGGGCGCCATGTGCACCGTAGACGTGCTCGGCGAGGAGGTCACCGAGCGCGAGCGGGCCGAGGCGGCCGTCGAGGAGTACATGGCGCTCCTCGAGGAGATCGCCGCCTCCGGTCTCGACAGCAACATCTCGCTGAAGCCGACCCTCGTGGGGCTCCGGATCGACGAGGCGTACTGCCGGGACAACATCGCCCGCGTCGTGGAACGTGCCCGGGAGCTTGGCAACTTCGTCCGGATCGACATGGAGGACCACACCACCACGGACATGACGCTCCGGATCCACCGGGAGCTCCTCGAACGGTTCGGAAACGTGGGAACCGTGCTCCAGGCGTACCTCCACCGGACGCCCGCCGACATCGACGCGCTCCTGCCCCTCGGACCGAACATCCGCCTGTGCAAGGGGATCTACCGGGAGCCCCGGGCGATCGCGTGGAAGCCGTACGAGACCGTCCGGGCCAACTACGTGCATTGCCTGGAAAAGCTCCTTGCGGGCGGCGCATACACGGGGATCGCGACCCACGACGAGCACCTGGTCTGGGCCGGGATGACTGCCGTGGCCCGGCACGGGCTCGGGCGGGACCGGTACGAGTTCCAAATGCTGCTCGGCGTCGATCCCGAGCTGCGCCGGATCATCCTGGACGAGGGCCACAGGCTCCGGGTGTACGTCCCGTACGGGAAGGACTGGTACCCGTACTCCGTCCGCCGCCTCCGCGAGAACCCGACGGTCGCAAAACACGTCCTCCGCGCCATGCTCGGCATGACCCCCACCCCCTCCTGATCCCCCACCAACACCCCCACCTCCCCCCCCACCTCTCCTATAAAGGGACACTCCTTATCTCTTGACCTCCCCGCCCCATTCCCCTATCCTCATCCCATCAACGAAAGGAGCTCCCGATGTCCCG
>JAMOVQ010000166.1 GCA_027067575.1 Thermoanaerobaculia bacterium
CACCTCCCGGCGCCACAGCTCCTCCCGTTCCATCGCCACCAGGGGCAGCAGGTCGCGGGTGCGCTGGACCTGCTCCGGGTCGAACGGCGCGGTGCCGAGGCACGGCTCCAGGTACCGGGGCTCGCAGAGCCGCCGCCCCGCGCCGTCCACGGCGTGGGAGCCGCCGGTGAACAGGATCCCCTCCTCCCACCCGCACCGGTTGACGAAGTAGACGGGGGTCACCGTGGTCACCGCCGTGGCGCCGACGATCCACTCCCAGCGCCGGCCGGACTCCGGCGTCGCCTCGCCGCCGAGCACCGCGGGTCCGCCGGCGAGCACGAGGAGCGCGTCCACCCGCCGGCGGGCCAGGAGCACGGCCGTGGTCGGGTGCCAGGCGTCCTCGCAGATCAGGATCCCGAACCGGCCGAACCGGCTCCGGGCGACGGTCAGCCCCTCGCCCGGGACGAAGAACCGCCCCTCGTCGAACATGCCGTAGGTCGGCAGGTACAGCTTCCGGTGGACCGCCACCACCTCGCCGTCCTCGAGCATCATGGCGGCGTTGCTGACCCCCCCGTCCCGCTCCCGCAGCGGGAGCCCGAAGACGACGGTCATCCCCCGGGACGCCTCCCGCAGCGGCTCGAGCCGGCGGTCGTCCGGGGCCATGGCCACGCGGCCCACCGAGTGGGCGAGCAGGTACCCGGACACCGAGAGCTCGGGGAAGAGCAGGATGTCGACGCCCGCTTCCCGCGCCGCCTCGACCATCGCCACGTGGCGCTCGAGGTTGTCTGGAACGCGCTCGGGGCGGGTGGCGATCTGCGCCATGCCGATGGTGACCTTCACGGCTGGTACTATACCAGCCATGCGCCGGCACCTCTCCTCCGCCGCAGCCGTCCTCCTGGCGATCCTGACGGCCGTTCCGGTCGCCGCCGGCGAGCGGCTCGAAGAGGGGGTCGTGGCGGTGGTGGGCGACGTGCCGATCCTCGTCTCGGACCTCCGCCTGGCCGAGGCGGTCCGGCTGGCCCCGCTCGATGAGGATCTCGACCGCTGGGGCGAGGCGTTGCTCGACGCCCGGATCCGGCTCGAGCTCGAGTACCAGGACCTGACAGCGGGGGGGCTCGCGCGACGCCACCTCGATGCCGGACCCGCCCTCGAGCGGCTGCTCGTGGCCGGCGGGGGCCGGGACGCCGTGCTCGCCCGGATCGCTCCGTACGGACTGGGCCTTTCCGATGTCGAGGAGCTGGCGCTGCGCGTGGTGGCGGTGGAGGAGGCGATCCACGTCCGGTTCGAGGGCTCGATCCACGTCTCCGACGAGGAGATCCGTTCGGTGTACGGCTCCGAGATCGCCCCGGAGATCCGCCGGCGCGGGGAGACGCCGCCACCCCTCGAGTCGGTGGGGCACCGCATTCGCAGGCTCGTGGCCGAGCGGAAGCTCAACGACCGGCTGGAGGCGTGGCTCGCCGAGGCGCAGACCCGGTTCCCGGTGGTCCGCTACAGGCCGTGGCGGGCCGAACCCGGGCTCGCCGCAGCGCCGTAGAGCCGGCGGTACCATTCCTCGCCCGCGGCGACCCGGGCGGCGTACCGCCGGGTGGCTCCGAAGGTGACGGTCAGGACGAACCGTTCCGGCGTACACGGCCCGGGGCAGGCGGCGAGCCACAGCCGGGTCTGGGCCTCCCCGGCGTTGTAGGCGGCGGCCACGGTCGCCGTGTCCTCGCCGAGTCCGGCGGAGAGCCGTGCGAGCTCGGCGGCGCCGAGGTGGAGCGCCCGGTCTGGGTCGAACAGCTCGTCGGGTGCCGGAGCGGGCTCCCCGAGATCTTCGGCGAGCCGGGCCGCCGTCTCGGGCATCAGCTGGACGAGACCGCGGGCGCCCACGGCGGAGAGGGCGTCGGGGCGCCAGCGGGACTCCTCCCTGACGATGGCGGCCAGGAGCGCCCACGGAACCCCGGCGGCCGCGGCCTCCCGGCGGCACGCCAGTGGTTCGGGAAGCGGGAACAGTGCCCGCGCCACCGGGCGCGGCAGCAGGGCGAGGGGCGTCCGCGGGTGGAGGCGCCGCCGGGCCTCGTCGGCCTTCGCCATTCCCTCTCCCGGGAACCCCAGCACCGACAGGGCCGCTGCGCTCCAGGCGGCCTCGGCGAACGAGGCCGAGGGAAACCCGGCGGGGTCCCAGCGGGCCGCGGCCTCGTGAAGGCCCAGCCCCCACAACGCCGCCGCCAGGCCGTGGAGCGGGGGGGCGTGGTCCGGGGGGCTGGACAGCGTCCGCCTGGTCGCGTCGAGCAACGTCTCGTCCGGCTCGAGGGCGGCCCACCGCACGAGCCGGTCCAGGCCTCCCTCCGCCGTGGGTCCGGACCTCTCGCGCCAGGCCGACACGGCCTCGGGAGGCAGACCGGCCATGGTGCGGCGGGCGGAGCCCTCCCAGAACGGATCGAGCCCGGTGACCGCAGCGGCGTCGAGGAGCCGGACCGCCTCGGCGACCCGTCGGCGTTCCGCCTCGAGGATGGCGCCGAGGACGTGCGCCGGCCCCGCCCACGGACGGCGCCGGACGCCGTCCAGCAACGTCACCGCCTCGTCCACCGCGCCCCGGCGCAGCGCATCGAGCGCGAGCAGCACCGAGCCGCGATCACGGGCAGCACGGCGGCGGCAGCGGCCGATGGCGTGGCGGGCGCTCACCGGATCCCCCGTGGCCAGGGCGAGCCGCGCCACCAGCAGGAGCCGGTCGTCGCTGCGCCGCTCCCGGACCGCCCGGTGTGCCGCCGCCATCGCCTCCCGAGGCCGTCCCCCGAGCTCCAGCGTCCGCGCCATGTGCACGGTGATATCCGCCCGGTCCGTCCGCCGAGTGGCCTGCCGGAGCGCCCGCCGATACAGCCGGACAGCCTCCTCCCACCGCTCCTGCCGGAACGCGCACCGGCCCCGGAGAAACGCCACACGCCACCGCGGCCGCCCGGCGCCCGCCCGATCCACCGTCTCCAGCAGCCGTCCCGCCTCGCCCCACAGACCATGGCCGTACAGCGCCCGGGCCACGGCCCAGACCTCCTGCGGCGGGAGCCCGTCCGGGAACGCCTCCTGGAGCGCCCGGGCCGCCCGGTACGCCACGAGATCGTTGCTCCGCTCCTCGAGCAGCGTCAGGAGCGCCTTCCGGTCCACCGGCGGCGCCAGCGCCACGGCGAGCTTCAGCCGCCGCCGGAGGGAGCGGGGCTGCAAACGGAGTAGCCGGCGGAACCCCCGCACCTCCGGCCGCGCACCCGCCCCGATCGTCCGGACCGCCACGTCCACGGCCGCACGCCGGATCGCCGGAGTCTCCGGCCGGAGCAGCACCGCCATGGCGAGCTGGAGCGCTTCCGGTGGCCGGGAGGCCGCCAGCGCCTCCGCGAGCTCCACCGTGGCCACCTGGCTGGTCGCCCGGTCCGCCGACGCGGCCTCGAGGTAGGCGATCCGTTCCTCCTCCGGCGCACCGGTATGCCGCGCGGCCTCGGCCGCCACGAGGGCCGTACCCGGGTCGAGCGGTGCCTGCCGGACGAGGGAGCGGACCGTTTCCAGGATCCGCGCCCAGCGGCCCGCCGCGGCCAGCTCCGCCAGCCCGCCGGAGCCGCCGTCGGCCGCCACGCCCGCCGGCACCGCCACTGCCAGCACGAGGAGTGCAACCCGCCGTCCCACCCGTCGAGCCTCCCCCGTCCAGCCCCCGCGGTCAACCCCCGGCCCTTCACGATCATCGAGGAGCGCTCTTGCCGGCCGGACGATTCCACGGCTCGAAAGGGGAGTGTCCCCACGTGGTGCCCCTCACCCATGGACGAGCAGAGCGATGTTCCGGTTGGCAATCCGGAGAATCCCGGTCCATCGCGATCGGGACTGTCCCCGCAACGGAGCCCTCGGCCGTTCAGCGATCGAGAGCCAGACGAGAAACGGTCCGGCGCGGTCGAGGCACTGCCGTGACCGCGGGTCCGGATCAGGAGAGGACCTCGTACTGCTCCTGGTGGAAGAGCGGGTTCTCCTTGAGGACGACCTGGATCCCCTCCTCCTCGAGCTCCCGCAGCACGTCGCGCATGGAACCCTGGAGGTAGTGGGATATCTGGGGATGGAGCACGACCGAAACCGTCGCCGCCTGCTCGCGTTCCACCAGATCGAGGATCGCCCGCCGGATCTCCAGGACGATGGTGGCCAGCGACTTGATCCGCCCCCGGCCGTGGCAGTACGGGCACTCCCGGCTCAGGGTCCGCTCGAGGCTCGGCCTGGACCGCTTGCGCGTCAGCTGGACCAGCCCGATCTCGCTCATGGGCAGGAGCTGCGACCTGGCGGGGTCGTTTCGAAGCTCCTCGGCCAGCGCCTCGTATACCTGCCGCCGGTGCTCCGGTTCCTCCATGTCGATGAAGTCGATCACCACGATCCCGCCGAGGTCCCGGAGCCGGAGCTGCCGCACGATCTCCCGGACCGCTTCCATGTTGATCCGGAACGCCGTGTCCTCGAGGGAGGTCGAGCCGACGAACTTACCCGTGTTGACGTCGATGGCCACCAGCGCCTCGGTTGGGCTGACGATCAGGTACCCGCCGGACTTCAGCCAGATTCTGGGCCGGAGCGCCTTCTCCAGCTCGTCCTCCACCCCGAACGCCGCCATCATGTCCGCCGACCGGCGGAACAGCTTGACCCGTGTCACCAGGGAGGGGTCGGTCCGCTCGAGGAACTCCAGCACCTCCCGGTAGCTGTCCACGTCGTCGATCCAGCACTCGGCCACGTCGTCGGTGAACAGGTCCCGGACCGTCCGGAGCACCGGGCTCAGCTCCCTGTGCACGAGCCCGGGGGCGCGGGTCCGCTCGGCGGCGGCCTGGATCTGATCCCACAGCAGGAGCAGCATCTCCCGGTCCCGTTCGAGGTCTTCCCGCTCGAGCCCCTCGCCGGCTGTCCGGACGATCCAGCCTCCGGGACCGGGGAACTCCTCCAGGATCGACCGCAGGCGCGCCCGCTCCTCCTCGTCGGTGATCCGGCGGGAGACGCCGCGCTGGGAGATCGTGGGCAGGTAGACGAGGAACCGCCCGGGCAGCGTGACGTAGGTCGTCAGCCGGGCGCCCTTGTTCCCGATCCCCTCCTTGACGACCTGGACGAGGACCTCCTGGCCCTCCCTGAGGAGGTCGTCGATGGAGGACCCCCCTGAGACCTCGATCGGCTCGCCGTCACGGTCCGGGAACAGGTCTGTGAAATCCTCGAGGATCCCCCCGGCCTCCCGGACGTAGAGGAACCCGTCCTTGGGCAGGCCGATGTCGAGGAACGCCGCCTGCATCCCGGGGAGGACCCGGGTCACGAGCCCCTTGTACAGGTTGCCCACCACGGATGTCGCCCGGCGCCGCTCGATCCGGTACTGGACGAGGCGCTCGTTCTCGCGCAGCGCCACGCGCGTCTCGAAGCTGTTGACGGACAGGAAGAGCGTGGCACGGGTCATCGGTTCACCATCCTGTGCCGCCAGACTCCCTGGACCATCCCGATGGCGGCAAGGGTCGAGACCAGGGACGATCCGCCGTAGCTGAACAGGGGGAGGGTGATCCCGGTGGTCGGCAGCCAGCCCACGACCATGCCGACGTTGACCACCACCTCGAAGGCGATCCACGCGAACACCGAGGCACTCAACAGGAGTCCGAACCGGTCGGCCACGCCCAGCGCGATCCGGGCGATCCGCCAGAGCAGGACGGCGTAGGCGCCGAGCAGGGCGAGGCTCCCGACGAACCCGGTGGCCTCCGCCCAGACGGCGAAGGCGAAGTCGGTGTGCCGGGCCGGCAGGAACCGCAGCCCGGACTGTCCCCCGCGCCCGAACCCCATCCCCACGAGCTCGCCCGACCCCACGGCGATCTTCGACTGCCGGACCTGGTACCCGGCCCCGTACGGATCCCGGGAGGGATCGAGCACCGTCAGGACCCGTTCCTTCTGGTAATCGGCGAGAACCCACTGCCAGGCAACGGCCGCCCCGACGAGCCCGCAGAGCAGAAGAATCACCCATGCGGCTCGTGGAAGCCCCCCGATCCAGAGCACGACGCCGAGGATCGGCAGATACGTTGCGGCGACCCCGAAGTCCGGCTCCGCGAGGACGAGGAGGACCGGAATCCCCGCGGCAGCGCCCAGCAGGGCCACGTCCTTCACGCCGAGCCGCGTTCCGGGCACCCGCGCGGCCAGGGCCGCCAGCGCCAGGACCACCGTCAGCCGTGCAAATTCGCTCGGCTGGATGGTGAACCCTCCCAGCGCGAACCAGCCGCGCGTCCCGCCCCGCACCGTCCCGAACGCGAGTACCCCGGCGAGGGCGGCCACCGCGGCGATCCATGCGGGGAACGCCAGCCGGGAGAGGGCGACGCCGTCAAGGAACGAGGCGACGAGCATCACGCCGAGCCCCAGGGCCATCCAGAGGAGCTGGCGTCCCACGAGCCCCGTGTCCAGGTACCCCAGGTTGAGGATCGACGCCCCGAGGATGACGAGGACGGCGAAGATCAGCCAGGGATCGAAGCGGTAACCCACGGGCCGATTATCCCGGATTCCCGGCGGCGGGGCCAGCGCCCGTCACCCCGAGCGCCTCGCGCAGCACCGCCCCCGCCACCGGGGCCGCCGCCGCGGCCCCCTCGCCGCCGTGCTCCACGAGCACCGCCACCACGAGCCGGGGATGGTCTACGGGCGCCCAGCCGACGAACCAGGCGTGGTGCCGGAACCGCCGTGCCACGGTGTTCATGTCCACCCCTTCCCGTTTCCGGACGACCTGCGCGGTGCCCGTCTTCCCAACGATGGGCAGCGGCGCCAGCCGGCGCGCCGTGCCCTCCGGCCCGGCCACGACCAGCCGGAGCCCCTCGAGCACCGGCTCGAGGGACGCCTCGTCCAGCCCGAGGTCCCGGACACCGGCGGGCGCGGCATCCGCCACCAGGTGGGGAACCGGCAGCCGCCCCCCCCTGGCCAGTGCCGCGAACGCACGGGCCAGCTGGATCGGCGTCGCCAGGAGCGGTCCCTGCCCGATCGCCACGGAGATCGTCGTCCCGGGGTACCACGGCCGCCCCCTCGCACGCCGGCTCCACTCCGGGTCGCCAACCAGCCCGGGGCGCTCCGCGCGGGGGTCGAGGCCGGTCCGCTCGCCGAACCCCCAGAGGCGGAGCCCCGGGGCGATCCTGGCGATGCCGAGGCGCTGGCCCAGGGTATAGTAGAAAACGTCGCACGAAACCTCGAGCGAACGCTCGAGACCGACGCGTCCGTGACCCCAGTGAGCCCAGCACCGGAACGTGTGGCCGCCGATGGTGACGCTTCCGGAGCACCAGACCGTCGTCACCGGGGAGATCACGCCCGAGACGAGACCCGTGATCGCCATGAACGGCTTGATCGTCGAGCCCGGAGGGTACTCGCCCCGCAGGCACCGGTCCTGGAGCGGGTGGAGAGGATCGTTCCGGAGACGGTTCCATTCGGCCAGGCTCATCCCACGGGCGAAGGCGTTGGGATCGAAGCTCGGAGCGGAGTAGAGTACGCGAACGGCACCCGTTCCAGGATCCAGCGCCACCACCGCTCCTGCACGATCACCCAGCGCCCGGGCCGCGACGCGCTGAAGCGGAAGGTCGAGCGACAGTGTCAGGTCGCTGCCGTCCTCCGCCGGAACCTCCTCCACCGTCCCCAGCTCCCGGCCCCTCGCGTCCACCACCACGAGCCGGCGCCCGGGCACCCCGGCGAGACGTGCCTGCTGCCGGCGTTCCACGCCGGAGGCGCCCACGAGGATCCCCGGGGCGAGGTTCGGATCCTCTCTGAGGTCCTCGCGGGTCGGCAGCCGGACGTAGCCCAGAGTGTGCGCGGCCAGTGGGCCCTCGGGGTAGACCCTCCGGAACCCTTGGACCACGGCGAGCTCCGGGTGGTCGCTCCGGTGCGCCCTGATGGCGCAGACCTGGTTCCACGTCAGCTCCCCGGCAACCACCCGGGGAGCATCGGGCGCACCCCGGCTCCGGATCCGTTCCCGGAGCTCCGTCAGTGGTGCGATCCCGAGACGCGCCAGGAAGGTCAGCGTCCGCTCCATGCTCCGGCTCTCCACGGGGTAGAGGAGCAGCTGGAACGCCGGTTCGTTGCCGGCCAGCAGCAGACCGTTCCGGTCGTAGATCCGCCCCCGGACCGGAAGGACGGGTACCTGGCGGATCCGGTTACTCTCCGCCATCCGGCGCCACCTGGGGCCCTCCACGACCTGCAGCGCGCCGAGTCTCAGGACGAGCAGGAACCCGACGACCCCCAGCGCGACGAGGAGGGCGGTGACCCGTGCGCGGAACGGTCCGAGATCCTCGCGGACCCGCACGATCACCTCAGCGCAACCTGCGGCGGCGCATCCGGCCGATGGCGCCGGCGACGTCGAGACGCTGGACGACTCCCACCAGCCCGCACCACGCGGACCCCAGGAGAAGCACCCTGAGAACAGGAATCCACATCCAGGGGCCAGCGAGACCGAGCGGCAGGAGGGTCAGGCGGCGGAGCAAGAGGACCCCGGCCGCCGCGACGGCACCAGCCCCCGCCCACGCCACCGGGGACCGGTCCGCGACCCGCCGCGCCAGCCAGCCGAGGGCGAGCCCCGCACCGCTCCACGCAATCCCTCCCGGACCGATCACCGGTTCCGTGACCACGTCCCATCCCAGCCCGAGAAGAACCAGGGCCCAGAACGGCCATGCCCGGTCGTTCCGCAGCGGCGGCCAGACGAGCCAGACGAGCGGCAGCCAGAGGTCGGTCGCCCAAGCCGGAAGCCCTGGCAGGCCCAGGATCCGCTGACCGGTCAGCGTCACGAGGACCAGGAGCGCCGCCGTCATCCGGACTCCCCCCCACGCCAGCCGGTGAGGACCACCGCCGTCTCGACGCGTTCCACGTCGACGGCGGGCACGGCCTCCACGTCGAGGAACGCGCCCCCCCGCTCCCTGACGGAGGCCACTCGGCCCACGGCGGCCCCCCGCGGGTAGAGCCCATCGGCACCGCTCGTCACCAGCCGGCTGCCAACGAGGAGCTGCGCCGTCCTCGGCACATACCGGATGCGAAGCCGGCCCGAGCCGTCACCCTCGGCGAGACCGTGGACGGAGCCGTCGACGGTCTGGACCGCCACCGCCGCCGAAGGGCCCGTCAGGACCTCGACCCAGCTCGTCGAGGCCCCGACCCTCCAGAGGCGCCCGAGGACGCCGTCGCCCGTCAAGACGGGCTGGTCGGGACGGAGCCCGTCCCGCAGCCCTCCCGCGACCTCCAGGATTCCGCGGGAGAGGTCGCGGTACCGGCAGGAGACCACGACGATCCGGCGCATCCCGTCGCGTGTCGCCGTCGCCAGGGGAAGCGCCGAACGCAACATGCCGACCTCGGCGCGCAGGGCCGCCTCCCGCGCGCGGCACCGTTCCAGATCGAGCCGCATCCTCCGGTGCTCTGCGACGATCCGCCGGAAGTCCGACACGCCGCCGGCGAGGTCCCGCACGGCCAGGACCGCGCCTTCCACCCCGAGGCGAACGGGAGCGCCGGCCGCACGCAACCAGGACCCGAGGAGCGACCCGTGCCCCGCCGGGACCTGGGCCGCCGAAACCAGTTCCAGGAGCACCCAGACCAGCACGGCGCGGAGCGGGCCGGGCGGTAGCCGTCGCACGTCAGTCGATCGCGATCTTCCTGAGGAGATCGATGTTCGTCAGCATCATCCCCGTCCCCCGCACGACGGCGGAGCCGGGCTCCTCCGCATGGGCGACCGGGAGTCCCGTCTCCTCCCGCAGGCGCTTGTCCAGGTTCTTCAGCTGGGACCCGCCACCCGCCAGGATGATCCCCTTGTCGATGATGTCCGCCGAGAGCTCCGGCGGCGTCTTCTCCAGCGCGCCCCGGACGGCGTCGACGATGGTGGCCACCGGCTCCGCCAGCGCTTCCCGGATCTCCTCGTCCGTGATCGTCAGGTTCTTCGGGATCCCCTCCACGAGGTCCCGTCCCTTGATGTCGATGCTCAGCGGCTCGTCCAGGGGGTAGGCCGATCCCACCTCCATCTTGATCGTCTCGGCGGTCCGCTCACCCACGAGGAGGTTGTACTTCTTCTTGATGTACTGGATGATCGCCTCGTCCATCTCGTTTCCGGCGACCCGCACCGACCGCGAGTAGACGACGCCGGCGAGGGAGATCACCGCCACGTCGGTCGTGCCGCCGCCGATGTCCACGATCAGGTTCCCGGACGGCTCGGTGATGGGGAGCCCCGCCCCGATCGCCGCCGCCATGGCCTGTTCGATCAGGTAGACCTCGCTGGCGCCGGCCTTGAGCGCCGTATCCTTGACCGCACGCTTCTCCACCTGCGTGATCTCGGACGGCACCGAGATGACGATGCGGGGCCGGACGAGGAAGGAGCGTCCGTGCGCCTTCTTGATGAAGTAGTCCAGCATCCGCTCGGTGACCTCGAAGTCGGCGATGACGCCGTCCTTCATCGGCCGGATGGCGCGGATGTTGCTCGGGGTCTTCCCGAGCATCTCCTTCGCCTTCTGGCCGACGGCCTCGACACGGTTCGTCACTGTGTTGACGGCGACGATCGACGGTTCCATCACGACGATCCCACGCCCCCGGATGTAGACGAGCGTCGTCGCCGTTCCAAGGTCGATCGCAAGATCGGACGAAAAGATGCTCAGGAGGCCAGCGAGGCCCATCAATACACCTCCACGAAGACTCGTTCCTGTCGGGTCGTCTCGTTGCCGGCGGGATCCCTGGCCACGATGACGAGCGTGTTCCACCCCGGTTCGATCACCTCGATCGTCTTGCGGAAGTGGCCGTCTCCCTCGACGTCCAGCATCTCGCCGTTGACCTCGACCTCCGCACCGGGCTCGGTCGTTCCCTCGATGATGAACAGGTGCCCGAGCTGCTGGAGCGGCTTCAGCTCGAGCTTCGGGGGCACCACGTCCATGAGGCCGGCCGGTGTGCTGGCCCCGACGACCCGGAACCGCCAGGGCTCCGACCACTCGGACTCCATCCCCTCCCGGTTGACGGCGGCGACCCGCCAGAAGTAGATCCCGCGGTGCATCGGGCGCAGTCGTGCGGAGCTCTTCTTCCGTCCCTGGGAGTCGACGTCCAAGGTGCTCGGCAGGAACAGGCGCGACCTGGAGACCTGGAGGTGGGAGGCCACGGCACCCTCCGGAAGCCGCCACCGCAGCGTGATCACCCGGTCCTTGCCCAGCTCGAACGCCGCGTTGACCGGCGGCTCGAGGAGTACTGGCGGATCGGGGATCCGCTGCTTCCCGGAAAGCCCCTGCCCCGGAGACGCCTCCACGACCTCCCGGGGGCCAAGGTGGACGCCGGGTCCGGAGGCGGAGCGGACTCTGGCCCCGCCCTCGAACGCCGCGATCACCGCGGTCTTGTCGTCGGCGCGAACGCCGACCCGGACACGGCTCTCCCGGCCGATCACCGCCCTTGCGGCTTCGGTGGAGACGTGAGCAGGCTGGTCCGCCGTGGAGACGTCGATCTCGCCGACGACCATGGAAACGGACGCGGACGACGCTGTCCTGTGAGGCCTGCTGACCTCGAGCAGGGAGTTCGGATCGAGGCGGTACAGCGTGCCGTTGGAGAAGAGGATCTCGGCAAGGCCGTTATTCCCCGTCCGGACGAAGTCGCCGTTGAACAGTGGCTGGCGCTCGTGAGCCGGCTGCCACTCCGACCGGCCCGCCCGCTGGACGGCCACGTCCCCTTCGAGACTGACGATCTGGCCGACGCCGGCCAGCGTGCGGTCCCCCTCCCCGAGGAGCAGCTCGTACCGCTGGCGCGCCAGATCGGCCTCTTTCCGCGCCGCTTCCCACTGCTCCGCGACGTACGCCTCGCGGGCCTCCTTGAGCTGCGCATCGGCCTGAACGAGCTCGTTCTTCCATGCAGCGGGAACCGCCTCGTTCCTGCACCGTTCCCGGACCTGCTCGGCCCGCTCGATCGCCTTCCGGGCGACGACCCTCGGCGGCTGGTTGAGGAGACGGTGGCCGAGGAACAGGAGTCCGACGGCGATGAGGGCAACGAGGCCAATCGCCACGATCCTGCGTGCGAAATCCACTCGCACCACGACCCAGTCGAACTCGAACTTCCTGACCACACGCGCCTCCAGCCCGACACTACCACGCCGCCGGGCCAGCGGCAAGACGCGCTCTCTCCGTGGGTTACTCCACACCGTCCGATCGTTCTCCCGGCGTCACGGACATCCCCCGTGGCCGCGTGCCGGGCGGGCTTCGATCCCCCCGGGTCCCTGTTCTTCGGCTGCGCCTCGCGTGCGGTCCGTGCGGAATCCGCCTCTGCCGTCTTGCACGCAGGAGACCGCTCGGATACACTTCGCAACCCTGGAGCGCCTGTTTCGGAGGTTCTTGATGCTCAAGGTCATGCGCGATCAGTTCCGTCACCTGAAGTTCGTTCTGTGGTTCGTGGTGATCGTGTTCCTGCTGCTCGTATTCGTCGACTGGGGAACGGGGCGGAACCGCGGCCGCGACGCAGCCGCGGCCGTCCGGGTCGGCAACCGGACCATCGACGAGGCCCAGTTCCTCAAGAAGGTCCGGCAGACCGAGGACCGGTTCCGCCAGATCTACGGGGACCAGTGGAACCAGCTGAGCGGCCGGATCAACATCGCCGAGCAGACGGCCGCGCAGATCATCCAGCGCGAGCTGCTGGCCCAGGAGGCCCGGCGCGCCGGGCTGGTGGTCACGAAGAAGGAGCTCCAGGAGAGGATCCTCTCTATCCCGATGTTCAAGCGGGAGGACGGGAGCTTCGTCGGGATGGAGCTGTACGCCCGGATCCTCCGGGCCAACGGGCTGACACCCGAAGAGTTCGAGGAGGATCTCCGGAACGACATCCTGATCGAGAAGCTCCAGAAGCTGCTCGAGGACGGGATCATCGTGACCGACGCCGAGGCCGAGAAGTCGTTGCGCCGCGAGCGGGAGACCGCGTCGTTCGACGGGATCTTCCTCCGGGCCGACGCCCTTCTCCGGGAGGTCACCGTGACCGACGAGGAGATCCAGAAGTACTACGAGGAGCACAGGGACGCCTTCCGGCGCGGTGAGCAGCGGGTGATCCGGTACCTCCAGGTGGAGACGGCCCGCCTGCGGCGGCTGCTCCCCGTGGACGACGCGGCGATCGAGAAGTACTACGAGGAGCACAAGGACGAGTTCAGGCGCGGGGAGCAAGCCCGGGCACGGCACATCCTGATCAAGGTCGCCCCGGACGCCTCCCCCGAGGAACAGGCGAAGGCCAAGCTCCGCGCCGAGGGGATCGCAAAGATCGCCCGTTCCGGCGCTGACTTCGCCGAGCTGGCCCGGATGCGTTCCGAGGACGAGGGAAGCCGCGACCAGGGCGGTGATCTCGGCTGGTTCGGACGGGGCCGGATGGTCAAGGAGTTCGAGGACGCCGTGTTCGGCCACAAGCCCGGTGAGATCGTGGGGCCCGTCAAGAGCCAGTTCGGCTGGCACATCATCAAGGTCGAGGGGTTCCGGCCGGCCGCGGTGCGGCCGCTCGAGGAGGTGCGCGAGCAGGTCCGGTTCAGGCTGCTCGAGGGGAAGGCCGCAGAGGAGGCCGAGGCCAGGGCGAAGGCGTTGGCCGAGAAGATCCGGAAGGAACCCCCCGACACCGACGAAGCGTGGCAGAAGATCGCCGACGAGGACGAGAGCGTCACCCTCAACGTGACGCCACCGTTCGGCAAGGACGAGGTCATCCCCGGCATCGGCCAGGACGAGGAGCTCTCAACGAAGATCTTCGAGGCGAAGCCCGGCGACGTGGGCGGCCCCAGGGCGACTTCCCGCGGGTGGATCGTCTGGCAGCTGGCGAAGGTGATCCCGGCCGGCGTCCCGCCGCTCGACGAGGTCCGCGACCGGGTGGAGTCCGAGCTCAGGCGTGAGAAGGCGATGGAGCTTGCCGTCGAGCGGGCCAGAAAGCTCGCCGAGGCGTGGCGCAACGGCGCCGATCCCCACGAGCTGGCGAAACGGTACGGCACCTCCGTCACCACGACGAACAACCACCGCAGGGGCACGCCGATCCCGGGGATCGGTCCGTCGAAGGAGCTCGACGATGCGGTCTTCTCCGCCGCCATCGGGGACGTGGTCGGGCCGGTCCGGATCGCCGACCGCGGCGCCGCCGTGGTCAAGATCACGGGGCTGAAGACGCTCTCGCCCGAGGAGCTCGAGTCCGAGCTCGAGGCCTACCGGAAACGGCTCGTGACGCAGCGGGCCACGGCGCTCCGCGACGCCATCCTCAACGAGCGGCGCCGCGACACGGTAGTCACGGTGGACGAGCAGCTGATCCAGCGGTTCGCGCCGCGTGGGGCCGGGGGGTAGGGGCCGGTGATCGGTCGCCTCGAGGGGCGGCTGTTCCTCCTCCGGCCCGGTGAGGTCGTCGTCGACGCCGGCGGGACCGGGTACCGCGTGGCCGTCAGCCTCCGGACGTTCGAGGCGCTGGCGGGGGCCTCGGAAGGCGCTCTGTGGATCCACACATCGGTGCGCGCCGACCAGATCGCCCTCTACGGCTTCCAGGAGCCGGCCGAGCTCGAGCTGTTCGAGCGGCTGATCGGCATCGCCGGGGTCGGCCCCCGGACCGCCCTCGCGGCCCTCTCCGCCCTCTCGCCCGAGGAGCTCGCCGTCGCGGTGGAGAGCGGCGACACGCGCCGCCTGTGCAAGGTCCCCGGGATCGGGAAGAAGACGGCCGACCGGATCGTCCTGGAGCTCAAGGGGGTCCTCGAGGCGGCCCTGGCGCCGCCCGACGACGCCCACGCCGATGCCGTGTCCGCCCTGGTCAACCTGGGGTACAGTGAACGGGACGCCCGGAAGGCGGTGGAGGCGGCCGGGACCGGGCAGGGAACGCCGCTGCCGGAGATCCTCCGGCTGGCGTTGAAGACGCTCAACCGATGACCGACGCCGGCAACGACGTGCTGCGGCCCGCCGCCGGACCCGACGAGCTCGGGTTCGAGCTCTCGCTGCGCCCGCGGACGCTCGGGGAGTTCGTTGGCCAGGAGCGGCTCCGGGAGAACCTCGGCGTGTACATCGCCGCGGCCCGCTCCCGCGGCGAGGCGCTGGATCACGTCCTGCTGTTCGGTCCGCCGGGGCTCGGCAAGACGACGCTGGCCCACATCATCGCCTCGGAGATGGGGTCGGAGCTCCACATCAGCTCCGGCCCCGTGCTCGAACGCCCGGGGGACCTGGCGGCGATCCTGACCAACCTCGCCGAGGGCGACGTGCTGTTCATCGACGAGATCCACCGGCTGAGCGCGGCCGTCGAGGAGATTCTGTACCCCGCCATGGAGGACTTCCAGCTCGACCTGGTCATCGGCCAGGGGCCTGCGGCGCGGAGCGTCCGGCTCGGGCTGCCCCGGTTCACGCTGGTCGGCGCCACGACACGGGCCGGGCTGCTGACCGCACCGCTGCGGGACCGGTTCGGGATCGTGCACCGCCTCGAGTTCTACCCGCCGGCGGACCTCTCCACCATCGTCCGCCGTTCCGCCGGGATCCTCGAGGTCGCCATCGACGACGACGCGGCGGTGGAGATCGCCCGGCGGTCCCGGGGCACGCCACGGATCGCCAACCGCCTCCTGCGCCGGATGCGGGACTACGCCCACTTCCGCGGCGTACCCGCCATCGACCTCGAGACGGCCCGGTGGGGGCTGGAACGGATGGAGGTGGACTCGTACGGTCTGGACCAGCTGGACCGGCGGATGCTCGGCACCATCATCGAGCTGTACGGGGGCGGCCCCGTGGGGCTCCGGGCGCTGGCGGCCTCCATCGGGGAGGACGCCGGAACCCTCGAGGACATCCACGAGCCGTACCTGCTCCAGATCGGGTTCATCCGGCGGACGCCCCGGGGCCGGGTGGCCACACCGGCGGCGTACACCCACCTCGGCTTCGAGCCACCCACCGGTCCTCTGTTCGCGGAGGGATCGTGAACAGCCCCGTCCCCGTGATCTGGAACCCGACCTCCGGCCGCGGCCGGGCGGCCAAGGGGCGGTCGCGCCTGGCGGCGGCGGCGGAACGGCTCGGGATCGCCCTGGAGTGGTGGGGGACCGAACGGCCAGGCCACGCCACCGAGCTCGCCCGGCGGGCGGCCGCAGAGCGCCGGCCCCTCGTCCTCGCCTTCGGCGGTGACGGCACGTACAACGAGGTCGCCCGGGGGCTCGTGGGGACCGGGACCGCCATGGGGATCCTGCCGGGAGGGACGACCTCGGTGCTGGCCTACGAGCTCGGCATCCCCCAGGAGGTCGACCGGGCGTTCGAGCTCGTCATGGGCGGGGAGGACCGCCCCATGAGCGTCGGCCGGACCGACGCCGGCGACCTGTTCCTGCTGATGCTTTCCACCGGTCCCGACGCCGTGGTCCTCGACCGGCTGTCGCCGCGCCTCAAGCGGTACGGCGGCAAGGCGGGGATCGCCGCGCAGGCGGTCGTCGAGTTCGCGCGGGGCGACCTGCCGGAGATCGAGGTGCTCCCCGATGGCGGCGCACCGGTCCGCGGCGGGTGGGCCATCGTCGGGAACGGCGAGTGCTACGGCGGCCCGTTTCCCGCCACGCCGGGCGCCTCCCCCTTCTCCGACGAACTCGTGACCGTGGTCCAGACCCGGACTGGCCGGGCGGCGGCGGTGCCGTTCTTCCTCGCCATCCCGAAGGGGCGGCACGTGGAGCGGCCGGACGTGGTGGTCCGCCGGACCCGGCGCGTCCGGATCGAGCCGGTCTCCGGCGGCGAGGTCCCGTACCAGCTCGACGGCGACCCCGTGGGCGTCCTGCCCGTGGAGGCGTGGGTGGAGGCCGGGGCGCTGGTGGTCCGCGTTCCCCGGCCGTGAGCCGCCGACCGGGTATACTTCCGCGCCTGGAGGGCCGATGAGCACGGAGCCGAGGGATTTCATCCGCAGGATCGTCGCCGAGGAGCTGGCGTCCGGGAAGGTCGAACGCGTCCACACCCGCTTCCCCCCGGAACCGAACGGGTACCTCCACATCGGCCACGCCAAGTCCATCGTGCTGAACTTCGGGATCGCCGAGGAGTTCGGCGGGCTCTGCAACCTCCGGTTCGACGACACCAACCCGATCAAGGAGGAGGTCGAGTACGTCGAGTCGATCCGGGAGGACGTCCGCTGGCTCGGGTTCGACTGGGAGGACCGGGAGTACTACGCCTCGGACTACTTCGAGCAGCTGTACGAGTGGGCGGAGCAGCTGATCCGGAGGGGGAAGGCGTACGTCTGCGACCTCTCCCCGGAGGAGGTCCGGGCCACCCGCGGCACCCTGACCGAGCCCGGGACCCCGTCGCCGTACCGCGACCGGTCCGTGGAGGAGAACCTCGACCTTCTCCGGCGGATGCGCGCCGGGGAGTTCCCCGACGGCTCCCGGACGCTCCGCGCCAGGATCGACATGGCCGCGCCCAACCTCAACCTGCGGGACCCCGTCATGTACCGGATCCTCCGGGCGCACCACCACCGGACCGGCGACGCCTGGTGCATCTACCCGACCTACGACTGGGCCCACGGGCAGTCCGACGCCATCGAGGGGATCACCCACTCCCTCTGCACCCTGGAGTTCGAGGCGCACCGCCCCCTGTACGACTGGTTCCTCGAGGCGCTGGAGCTGCCCCACCGGCCGCGGCAGATCGAGTTCGCGCGCCTCAACCTGACCTACACCGTGCTCTCCAAGCGGCGGCTGCTCCAGCTCGTCTCCGAGGGTCACGTCTCCGGGTGGGACGACCCGCGGATGCCCACCCTCTCCGGGCTGCGGCGGCGCGGATACACCCCCGAGGCGATCCGCGCGTTCTGCGACCGGATCGGCCTGGCCAAGCGTGACTCGGTGGTGGACGTGGCCCTCCTCGAGTGGGCGATCCGGGACCACCTCAACACGACGGTCCGGCGGACTATGGGCGTGCTCCGGCCGGTCAGGCTCGTCATCGAGAACTACCCGGAGGAGCTCGTGGAGGAGATGGATGCCCCGTACTTCCCCGACGAGCCCGCACGGATGGGGTACCGGAAGGTCCCGTTCTGCCGGGAGCTGTGGATCGAGGCGACCGACTTCATGGAGGACCCGCCGAAGAAGTTCTGGCGGATGGCCCCGGGGCGCGAGGTCCGCCTGCGCTGGGCGTACCTGGTCACCTGCACCGGCGTGGTCCGGGACGCCGACGGCGAGATCGTGGAGATCCGCGCAACCTACGACCCGGCCACGCGGGGCGGCGACGCCCCCGACGGGCGGCGCGTCCGGGGCACGATCCACTGGGTCTCGGCCCGCCACGCCGTGGACGCCGAGGTCCGGCTGTACGACCGGCTGTTCTCCGTGCCCGAGCCCGGCGCCGGGGGGCGGGACTTCCTCGCCGACATCAACCCGGACTCGCTCGAGGCGCTCCACGGGTGCAAGCTCGAACCGTCGCTGGCCGGCGTCACCGCGGGCGACCGGTTCCAGCTCGAACGGACCGGCTACTTCGTCGCCGACCCCGACACCACGCCCGGCCGCCCCGTGCTCAACCGGATCGTCCCGCTCAAGGACACCTGGGCCAAGATCGCCCGCCGCCAGCAGCAGACCCGCTGAGCGTTCCATCCTCCGTCCTCGGACGCGAGGGGAGTGTCTCCGGAGGCGGCTGGCCGCGGCCGGATCGTTCACGAGACCGGAGGCGGACCGTCTGAGGCCGCACTGAAAAGGTTTCCGTACTCCGCGATCGGGGAGGGTCCGGCAGCCCGATCTTCGTCGCCCGCACGAAGCGCGGGGGCCGGCCGCCGGTTCATCTTCGAGGGGAGTGTCCCCTTCTGGTCCCGCTTCGCCACAAAGGGATCAGTCGCCCGGGCCGAGCAGTTCGATCTCCTCCTCGGTGGGCTGGAACATGTACGCGCCGACGCACCCCGGACCCACGTGGGTCCCGACGATCGGACCGATCTCCCCTTCCATCAGCTCGAGGACGTTGAACTCCGCCTCCACGAGCTCCCGGAGCCTGGCGCCCCACCTCGGCGCCGAGGCATGAGCCACCGTTACGATGACGGGCCTTGATGGATCCACACGTTCCTTGAAAAGCTGGATCAGCCGCGGCTGCGCCTTCCGGCCGCCGCGAACCTTGTCCAGCGGCGCCACCTCGCCCTTGTCCAGGAAGAGGATCGGCTTGATGCCGAGCAGGGAGCCGAAGAACGCCGCAGCCCTCCCGATCCGGCCGCCTTTCTGGAGGTAGTCCAGCGTGTCCACGACGAAGAGCAGGTGGCTGCGTCTGCGGATGTCCTCGATCCGGTCGACCAGCTCGTCCATACCGAGACCACGGCGCACCATCCGGGCGGCTATGATCGTCATGGTTCCCAGCCCCGCCGTCGTGAACCACGAGTCCACGACCCGGATATCCGGCACACCGGGCAGCCCGGCCTCTTTCCGGATCGCTGCGAGCTCGTCCTTCGCCTCGGCGATGGCGTCCCGGGCCCGCTTCGCCGTGTCGGACATCTTTTCCGAGATGTGGAGGGAGAAGATATCGCCGGTTCCTACGAGCCTGGCGTACGCCTCCCGGAACTCCCCATGGGACGGTGGACTAGTCGTGGGTAGCTTCGCCGACTCCCGGAGGCGCCTGTAGAACTGGTCGGGGTGGAGGTCCACGCCGTCCTTGAACACCTGCTGCCCGAAGAGCACCGAGAGCGGCACCACGGTGATCCCGTACTTCCGGACGACCTCCGCTGCGAGGTCGGCGGTGGAATCGGTGACGATGTGAATCCTGTGTTCTGGAGGAGCGATGACGAGCAGGCCCGCTTCCTCGAGGGCCACGATCGTTCGCACGGTCTCGAGGTCGGTCGCCGGGACGCCGTCGATCAGCTCTCCGAGGTTCTTCGCGTGCTGGACGTGGGAGAAGATCGCCTTCTCGATCGGCGAGAACTCCGTGTTGAAGAAGGCGTCGCCGACCTCCAGGGAGACTTTCGACTCCAGGGGTGGGAGCTTGCGGAGGAGCTCCTCGAACTGCAGCCGTTCGTCCACGGCGTCACTGACCAGCGCCGCCAGCGGCTTGTCGATGGTCCGTTCGACGTCGGGGAGGCGAACCTCGAGGACGAACCCCCCGGAACGGAGCGCCGCGATCCTGTTGAACGCCTTGATCCCGCGGGCGATTCCCCAGTGCGCATCGATCGGCTCGCCGTCCTGCACCCAAAAGCCGACGTTCTCCACCCCGGCACCGAGGCTGACGTGCGCCGTGATCAGGTGTTTGGAGAGGACCCGGAGCAGCTCCCCGATCGTCACACGGGTCAGGTCACCGTAGAGGGCGTCGATCCGGTCCCCGAGCTCACCGCCGATCTCCTGCGCCAGCAGGAGGAGACGGACCTGGAGCAACAGGCGTCTGGGGTCGATGTCGGCGCTTCGGAGGTAATAGATCGCGCCCTCCGGGCGGTCCTCCGGGAGCTCCTCCTCGTTCTCGTACAGCACGAGGAACGGCGGGATCGACAGTCCGGTCGCCTCCAGCCGCTGCCGGAGCTCGAGGGGGGAGATCCCCGACAACCCCGTGTGGGCCACCACGAGCGCCGGGTCGAGTCCCGCGGTGAACCGGAGCGCCTCCTCTCCGTTGACGGCGTTGATGACCTCGTACCCTCCCTCGTACAGGGCAAGCCCGAGCCGACGCCGCCTCTCGTCCGAACTGTCCGCCACGAGAACCGTCTGGACGTGGTGCGCCACGGCGCTCCTCCCTTCACTTGCTAGTATACACCTGTGAAAGTCAACCCCCTCACCGGCTCGCCGTTGCGAATCGCTGGTTCGGCCGCCGTCCTCCTCGTGTGCATCGCGACGGTTCCCGTCCTCCGGTCGGCGCTCTCGCTCCGCGAGGCCGCCTCGGCCCACCGCGCCGGGAACGTCCTGGCGGAGACCACGGCGCTCGACAGGGCCCTGCTCGAGGCGCCGCCGTGGGCCGTCCCCATCCGAGCCGCCGCACGCCGCCGTCTGGAGGCCCTTGCCACCGGGACCGGGGCGGAAGCGTGGTACGCCGCCCTGTCGCTGGTGACCGCGGGCCACGGTGCGGACCGCGCCCGGTGGCAGGCCCGGTGCCTCGAGATCGTGAGCGACCCGTCCGTGGCGCCCACCGCCATGATCCCGGTGGATGCCACACCTCCCTCCACCGTTCTGGCGGCGGCCTCGACGGGAGCGCTCGTCGCCTGGATCGTTCTCGCCGTGGCGGCGTCCGTGGGGTCCGGACACACGGCACGCCGGGCGGCGCTGGCCGCTGCCGCGTGCTGGCTCCTGTGGCTCGTCACACTCCTGGTCGCTTGAGCCGTTCCCTGGCGATCCGTCCGTAGGCGGTCCGGACCGCCTCCCGGCCCCACCGGCGCTCGAGCCGCCGCACGATGAAGTGCCCCCTGGCCATGCGCTGGAAGTGGGCCGTGAACGCCGCGTTGATCCCCGCTCCACCCAGGGCACCGAACACCGGCGCCGCCTGGGCCACCGCCTTTTCACCCACCACGATCTGAAACCGGGATCCGATCCGGACGATCAGCTCTCCGAGGGCTCGTCCCATCCCACCGCCCGCCGAGCGGTCGATCACCGCCCGCACGCCCTCGGCAAGGGCGGCCCTGAGGGCGAAGTAGGCGTTCTCCGCGGCATCGTCCGCCCGGCTCCGTCCGCCGAGCGCGAACACCTCGAGGCAGGCCAGGCGCGCCTCCAGCGTGGTGAGGTCCTCCCCCTCCTCGGCGGCGATCTCCGCGATGGAGCGGAGCATCAGCGTCGTGGTCACCGGCAGCTCCACCACCAGGGTGGCCAGCCCGCCCGCCCCACCCACGGCGCCGGTGACCATCGTCGCAAGACGGTGGAACCGTTCGCCTCGGAACCGCCGCGGCCCGAGCTCCAGGCTCCCGATGGCCACATCGGCCGCCCGCTTGAGGGCAGCATCCACCGCGCGGGTGAGGACATGGGTGGCCCGCCCGGGGAGGCGGGCTGCCAGCCGCTCGATCGGCACCCCCACGTGGTTTGCCAGAGTGATCAGGAACGACGGCTGCTCCAGGAGCGCCACCGCCCGCGCGAGATCGTGACCGGCCCGGGGGTCAAGGCCGGCTTCCAGCAGCTCGCCGTGAAGCGCCAGGTCCGTGTCCATCGGTTCATCCTCTCACGGACTGGCCGGTCGCCGAAAGGCCGCCGTCAGCCGGCGATCTCGGCGAGGATCCGACCGGCGGCCGCCGCGGGATCGTCGGCCCTGGTGATGGGACGGCCCACGACGAGGATGTCCGCGCCGGCGGCCACGGCGTCGGCGGGCGTGACGATCCGCTTCTGGTCGTCGGAGGCCGCCCAGCGCGGCCGGATCCCCGGGGTCACCACGAGGAACCCGGGTCCGCACGCGGACCGGATCGCCGCGGCCTCCCGCGCCGAGGCCACCACGCCGTCGAGGCCGGCCTCCTGCGCGAGCCGGGCCCACCGCACGACGAGCGTCTCCGGATCGGCCGGGATCCCCAGCGCCTCCAACGCCGCCCGGTCGAGGGAGGTCAGCACGGTGACGGCGATGACCCGCGGCCGCGGCGCCCCGGGCGGTGTGCCCCGTTCGGCGCCCTCCACGGCCGCCTCCATCATGGCCCGGCCGCCCGAGGCGTGGACGTTGAACATCGCCGCCCCCGAGCGGGCACAGTTGGCAGCGGCCCCCCGCACGGTGTTGGGGATGTCGTGGAGCTTGAGGTCGAGGAAGACCCGCGCTCCGGTCGCCGCCACCGCGCCGACGAGCTCCGGCCCGAACGCCGTGAACGCCTCGAGCCCGACCTTCAGCCACCCCGACGCTCCCCCCAGCGCGCGGGCCGTCTCCAGGATCCACTCCCGGTCGCTGCCGTCCAGCGCCGCGCACAGCCTCTCCCTGGTCTCCACCATCATCCGACCTCCAGTGCGCCCACGAGCTCGGAGACCGAGCCCACGCCGTGCGCCCTCATGTACGCCTCGAGCTCCCCCACGATGGCGAGCATCGCCCCGGGGCGGCGGAACGTCGCCGTCCCCACCTGGACGGCCGAGGCCCCCGCGAGCAGGAACCGGACAACGTCGGATCCGCTCTCGATCCCCCCGAGCCCGACCAGCGGCACCTCCGGGAGCGCGCGGTGGACCTCGTGGACCATCCGGAGCGCCACGGGAAGGATCGCAGGCCCCGAGAGCCCCCCGTAGACCCGGGCCAGCAACGGCCGGCGGGTCACAGGGTCGATCATCATCCCCCGGATCGTATTGATCAGCGAGAGGGCGTCGGCCCCGCCCTCCACCGCGCCCTCCGCCGTGGCCACGAGGTCCGGCGCGTTGGGGGAGAGCTTGACCCAGAGCGGCCGCGACGTCGTCTCGCGGCACCGGGCCGTCAGCTTCCTGAGCCCCTTCCGGTCGTGGCCGAACTCGATCCCGCCGGAGGAGACGTTGGGGCAGGAGACGTTGAGTTCGTAGCCGTGGACCCCCGCCTCCCGCTCGCACCGCTCGATGACGGTGACGTAGTCGGTCGGCGTCT
This sequence comes from Thermoanaerobaculia bacterium, assembly GCA_027067575.1. GTDB lineage: Bacteria > Acidobacteriota > Thermoanaerobaculia > Thermoanaerobaculales > Sulfomarinibacteraceae > JAMOVQ01. The sequence continues at coordinate 23,310 of JAMOVQ010000166.1, forward strand.
CGCCAAAGACGTTGACGATCACCGTGACGCCGCGCTCGCGGAGCCGGGGCAGCTTCTCCCGGCAGAACGCCTCGACACCGATGTTCTCGAGCCCGATGGCGTTGAGCATCCCCGAGGG
>JAMOVQ010000167.1 GCA_027067575.1 Thermoanaerobaculia bacterium
CGATGAGCTGGCGCTGGGCCAGGGGCGAGGCCAGCGGCAGCTCGCCGCGGCGGGAGGGCACCCGGCTGTACAGGTGGTACCAGGTGTCCACGTGGGAGAACTTGAGCCGCGGCATCCGGGGCATGGTGTGCCTCCTTCGGGTTGTGATGGGAACAGGGTAGGGCGGGGAGGGGAGGTTGTCAAGAGAAAAACAGTGTCCCTTAGTGAGGGAGGCGGCTGTGGCTGTGATGTCGAGGGGATGGCGCTCTACAACGAGATTGTGCGGAACCGGGCGCGCCGGGCGGCGTCCTCGATCTCCTGGATGACCTCCTCGCTCGATGTGTCGAGGCTGCCCTCGAGGGAGAGCAGGGCATCCCTGCGGAGGAAGGTGTTCATCTCCCCCACCACTGCCATCAGCACGCTGTCGTCAGCCGCGAGCTCTGCCAGGGCCCGCAACTCGGCTACCGCTCCTCCGCGCGCGGTCAACGGCTCGAACAGGTACAGCACCGGTTCGGACTGCGAGCGCGCCCGGTCGAGGACGTCGGCGACGGTGATGCATCCCTCCTCGCCCGACCACTGAATCCGCTTCGAGCCTGGGAACGGGTGATCCCCGCCGATCGCCCTGGCGACCACCGCGGCGAAACGCTCATGAAGCGGTCCTCCGAACGTTACCAGCGGGTATGCCTCCCCGCCGAGCCGCTCCAGCACGCGGAGCGCTGCTTTCGGTGCCTCGGCAACGCTGGACTCGGCCTCATTGATGGTCCGTGCAACGATCTCGGCCACGGATCGCGCCTCACGCTTCCTCCAGAACACCATGCTGCCTCCCTTCCACGGCCGCAAATGGCCGCGGCCAGATCTCCCGATGTCCAGACTTCGTGGGTCGATTGTACCCCACGGTTCGTGCGCCGGCGATCGGACGTGGACGACGTTGTCGGGGGGGCCACCGGAGACGGTGACGGCCCGTCAGTCAGCCTCGAGGTCGAGGTAGCGGGCGCGGGGGAAGGCGGTCCGGATCTCCTGCTCGATGGCGTCCACCTCGTCGCCGAGCTCGTCGAGGACGGCGTCGGCGTACCGGGCGGCGAAGGCGCGGAAGTCGTCCCAGCCGCCGATCCGCTCCCACTCCTCCCGCAGCATCGGCTCGAGCCGGGCGGCGATGGCCTCGCCGGAGAAGTCGAGCTCCGCGGTGACGCCCCACGTCTCCGTGTCCAGCGTCCGGGTCCGGAGCCGGACCACGCGCTCCACGGCCGGATGGGACGCCAGGGTCCGCCGGATCCGTTCCCGGGCCTCGCCGGGGATCGCCGGGCCAACGAGCAGCGTGTGGTTCCGCCGGATCAGCCAAATAGCGATGGCACCGAGCAGGAGACCGATCAGGATCGAGGCGATCGCGTCCCATGCGGGGTCGCCCGTCGCACGGGAGAGCAGGAGACCGCTGACGGCCAGCACGATCCCCAGGCAGGCGGCCGAGTCTTCGAGCAGCACCGCCACCGCTGTAGGATCCGCCTGCTCCCGGACGAACGTCCAGAACGGACGGCCCGCAGCAGCCGTACGAAGTGTCCGGTAGGTCAGGACGAGCACGGCTCCCTCGAGCAGGAATGACACGGCAAGGATCGCCAGCGCGATGCCGATCTCTTCCAGCGGCTTCGGGTGGAGCAGCGTGTGGATACCGTGATAGACCGTGACGCCGCAGCCGAGGAAGAAGATTCCCACCGCGGACAGCAGCGCCCAGACGTGGCGCTCGGCGCCGTACCCGAACGGGAACGCGGGGTCGGGCTTGCGCGAGCCGCGGACGATTCCGATCATCAGGAGCACCTGGTTCATGGTGTCGGCGACGGAGTGCAGCGTCTCGGAGAGCATCCCCGCCGAACCCGACAGCAGAAACCCGACGAACTTGGCCACCGTGATGGCCGAGTTGCCCGCGATGGCCGCTGCAACAGCCCGTTTCGAACCCTCGTGCATCGCACTCCTCCGCGGGATGCGCCCCGCGGCCCAACCCTACACCATCCCGGGCGCCGATCCGGTATCATCCGGAATGCCGAAGAAGGAGGTGACCGTGCGCAACACCCTCGTGACCTTCAGCGTCATGGCCCTACTCGCCGCAGCGACGGCAAGTGCCGGGGATCTCGACCTCTCCCCCGCCCTCACGCCCGGCGAATTCAAGGAGCTGACCCTTCACCTCGCCGAGGGGATCCTCATGCCCTCGGGGCCCTCGAAGCCGCTGGGAACTGCCGGTTTCGAGATTCAGCTTCTGGCCACCTGGACGGACGCCGATTCCGGCGCGTCGTGGTGGAACCACTCCATGTCCGGCCTCTCGGACACGTTCGGGGGTCTCGGGACCGCCTCGGTGATGGGACGGGTCGGGTTGCCGTGGGGAATCGACGTCGGAGGCCAGATCGGCCTGATCGCCAACGAGACGTTCTGGTCCGCGGAGCTTCGGAAGTCGCTGCTCGAGGAGAACGGCTTCAAGCCCTCTCTCGGCCTGAGCGCGGCATACTCGATGTTGACCAGCGGCCCGGTGGACCTGGACGTCTGGAGCCTGGACCTGGGTGTCTCGAAGCGGTTCACCATCCTCGTCCCGTACGGAACGATCGGGTACCGGTGGTGGCAAGGCGATGCAACATGGGGTCCGCCGGACGATCCGGTCCACGGCGATACGGATCGGGGCTCGGTCCACATCACCGCCGGTGTCCACGTCACCCTCCCGCTACTGGGGTTCCGGTTCGAGCTGCGTCACGGCGAGGTGACCGCCGCCTACGTGGGGTTCGGCATCGGGCTGTGACCCCGCCCGCCGGCCGGGGCCCGCGCCCCCCGCGCTATACTCGGCGGGACACACGCGATACCGGCCCGTGCAGGGCCGCAGGAACGGAGACCTTGCCATGCGATGGATTTTTCGAACGTTCGTTCCGCTCACCGTCCTCGGGTGCGCACTGGCACCGGCCGTGCCCGCCGCGGCGGGAACTCCGGCCGCCGGCGCCGCACCGGAGGCTGTCACGGCCTTCCATTTCGACGGCGTGGCGCCGGGTGCGCTTCCCGCCGGATGGACGGTGGACGCCACCCACCCTGGGAAGAGCCTCGCCCGCTGGAAGGCCGCGAGGGACGAGGCGGCCCCGAGCCCGCCGAACGTCCTTCGGGTCTTCCCGCCCGCGGGGAACCCCGGCGGGACGTTCAACCTCTGCTGGACGCGGAAGGTCGCCTTCGAGGACGGCACGATCGAGGTTCGCCTGCGGGCCGATTCCGGCTCGGAGGACCAGGGCGGCGGCCCGGCCTGGCGGATGCGCGGCCGGAACGACTACTACGTGGCCCGGTACAACCCGCTGGAGCACAACTTCCGCCTGTACCGAGTCAAGGACGGGCACCGCCGGATGATCGCGAGCTCCGAGCGGATCCCCATCGGCGCGGGGCGGTGGTTCACCATCCGGATCGTCCACCGGGGCGACCACATCCAGTGCTTCCTGGACGGCGAGAAGCGGATCGACGTGCACGATTCGACCTTCGCCGGGCCCGGCGGGATCGGCCTGTGGACCAAGGCGGACGCCGCCACCTCGTTCGACGACCTCGTCATCCGGCCGGAGGGAGGACCGGCCCGGTGAGGCGCGCGGCGGCTCTCCTGCTGGCGGGGATCGCGCCGCTCGCGGCGTGCTCCCGGACGAACCCGGAGCCGAAGGAGGTCGTGGTCTACGTCTCGGAGGACCAGGTGTTCTCCCAGCCCGTCCTCGAACGGTTCGAGCGGGAGACGGGGATCCGGGTCCGTGCCGTGTACGACACGGAGGAGGCCAAGAGCACCGGCGTGATGAACCGGCTGATCGCCGAGAAGGGCAACCCGCGCGCCGACGTCTACTGGGCCAACGAACCGATCCGCGCCGAGGTGCTGAAGCGGCGCGGGGTGGCTGAGCCGTACCGGTCTCCCGCCGCCGCGGACATCCCCGCGGCGTTCCGCGACCCCGAAGGGTACTGGACCGGCTTCTCCGCCCGGCTCCGGGTGCTGATCGTCGGCTCGGACATCGCCGAGCCGCCCCGGTCGGTCCTCGACCTGGCGGACCCCGCATGGCGCGGCAGGGCGGTGCTGGCCAACCCGCTGTTCGGAACCACGACCTCCCATGTCGCGGCGCTGTTCGTCAGCCTCGGGGACGAGGAGGCGAAGGCGTTCCTCGACCGTGTCCGGGCCAACGGGGTCGTGCTGACCACGTCCAACGGCGACAGCGCCGACCGCGTGGCCTCCGGCGAGGCTGCGTTCTCCCTCGTGGACAGCGACGACGCCATCGCCCGGCTCCGCCGGGGCGACCCGGTGCGGATGGTGATCCCCGACCAGGAGGAGGGGGGGCTCGGCTGCTTCGTCGTACCCAACGCCGTCATCCTCGTGCACGGCGGACCGCACCCGGAGGCGGCGCGCAGGCTGGCCGACTTCCTGCTCTCCCCGGAGACGGAGAAACAGCTCGCCGAGGCGGACTGCGCCCAGATCCCGCTCCACCCCGAGGTACCGGTCCCCGCGGACCTCCCGGCGCTGGAGGGGATCCGGACGATGGACGTCCCGTGGGCGGCGGTCGCCCGGAAGATGGAGACGATCCAGCCGTGGCTGAAGGAATGGGCCGGGTACTGAGTCCGGCCGCTCCCGGCTGAGGGGACCGCGTCCATGGACGTCCGCCGTCTCGTCCTGGGGACCGGGGTCGCGATCCTCCTTCTCGCCGGTGGTCTTCCGGTCGCCGCCCTCGCCGCCCGCGCGTTCCAGGCCGGCACCGGCGCGGGCCCGTTCCCCGGCCTTCCCGCCTCGCCGCGCGAGTGGACCCTCCTGGGGAACAGCCTCCTTCTCGCCGCGCTGACCTCGGCGGGGGCCATGATCGCCGGCGTTCCGGCCGCCTTTCTCGTGGCCCGCACCGACCTGCCGGGACGCCGGGCGCTGGCGGCCGTCCTGACGCTTCCCCTGCTCCTCCCGCCGTACCTGACGGCCGCCGGATGGCTCGCGGCGGGCTCTCCCTCGGGCCCCGTCGCCCGCCTGGTCGGCCGGCCCGCAGCCGCGGCGCTCGCAGAGGCGCTCCAGGGGCTTCCCGGCACGGTCCTGGTCCTGGCCACGGCGTTCGCCCCCCTGGTGATGCTGCTGACGGCGGCGGCCCTCGCCGGCCTGCCGGGACGGCTGGAGGAGGCCGGTCTCATCACGGCCCCGCGGCGGACGGTCCTTCGCCGGATCACGCTGCCACTCGTCGCGCCCGCCGCCGGACTCGGCGCATCCCTCGCCTTCCTCCTCGCGCTCGGGGAGGTCACCGTGGCGCCCGCTCTCCGGTTCCCCGTCTACGCCGTGGAGATCCTGACGCGGTTC
>JAMOVQ010000168.1 GCA_027067575.1 Thermoanaerobaculia bacterium
CGGGGCCGTTCCCGCAAGGGCGCGAGGAGGAACTGACCTGGCGGTCGTGACGACGAAGCGACCGCGGCGGGGGCGGTCCCGGGGTGCGAGACTCGCGGCCCCGTTCATTCAAAGTCGATGACCCGAAGCCCTCCAACGAAGCCCAGGCGGCCGGCAGCGACGCCGAAGGCGGCGCCAGCGCGTCGCACGGGCGGCCCGGGGGGAGCTCGCTCCCACCGGGACGCACGGGCGAGGCGCGCCGCCCGCGCGAAGCGCGGGGGCCGGCCGCCGGTTCACGCCACAGTTGATGTGTTCGCCAACAAACACCGTCCCCTACTCCCGGCAGACCTCCGCCGGAGAGCCTACTCCTCCTCACCGGCCGTCCGTTCCTCCGCGAGAACCTCCCGGCACGAGGTGGCCAGGAGGGGAGCGTCGGCGGCGATCCGTTCGAGCCGGGTCCGCGCCGAGCGCCGCAACGCCCGTCGGCGGTCCGGATCCTCCTCGCCATGAGCGGCGAGAAGCTCCAGCCTGGAGACCAGCAACCCGAGCCGGGGATCTTCGTTCATGTCCGCCCCGAGCGAGTCGTCCCCCAGGAGCTCCGAGACGGTCCGCATCCAGGGTCCACCGTGGCGACGTTGCCACCGGGCCCGTTCCAGTACGGCGCCGGCGATCAGACGCAGACCGGCCTTCCGTGTCTCGTCGTCGGCGAGGAGCTTCCGTCCCATTTCCTCCGCCCGGGCGAGCGCCGGGAGAGGATCGCGCCCCTCCGCGGCGGCCACCCGCCCCTCGAGCAGGGCGAGGCGTCCCGTGATGCTGCGCAGCGGAGCGTCCGTCCCGAGCAGGCGCCGGGCCCTCCGGACACTCGCCCGGGCCTCTGCCAGCTCCTTCGAGGCGGGCCGTCCGGCCATCAGCAGACCGCGGGCCCTCCACCAGCGGCCCTCAGCACGGTTGATCAGCGCCGTCACGTCGTTGGCGTTGAGCTCCAGGGCCCGGTCGATCAGTTCGAACCCCTTTGCGAAGGCGTCACCGGGATCCTGACGCCCCTCGATCCGCGAGCTCGCCAGGAGCAGATACGCCGTGGCCAGGTTGTTGTACATCCGGTGGTTGGACGGGTTCTCCTCGAAGGAACGCTCGAGGTAGCCGATCCCCTCCTCCAGCGGCTTTCCGGGATCGCGCCCCCGCTCGAGCCAGGCCTGGGCCAGCGAGACCTTGGCCGCTCCGAGGATGTTGAGCACCACTGAGCTCCTCGGGTTCAGCGCCAGGGCACGCTCCAGGGCCTCGGTCGCCGCGTCGAGATCGGCCAGGACAGCGTCGCCCTCCTTCCGGAACGACCGGGTCAGCATGAGGCCGCCGAGGTTCGTCCACACCTGGAACGACCGGGGATCGAGCTCCGCCGCCCTGCGGAGATCCTCCACGGCCCCCTCCTCGACCGCCTCCCAGTCGCCCCCGTGCGTCCTCAGCCATCCCGAGTAGCGCCACCGTGCCAGGCCGCGGTTGTTCCAGTGGGACGAGATGCCCGGCTCGAGCTGGAGAGCCCGGGTCAGTTCAGCCAGCGCCTCCTCCCAGAGCGGACCGGCCTTCTCGTCCGGCAACCGCCCCCCGGTGGCCTTCTCCATCAGGACCTTCCCGAGCATGGCGTGATGGTCCGCCCGGTCCGGAGCCACCGCCACGGCGGCCCGGGCCGCGGTCTCGGCGGCGGCGAACGCCTCCGAGGGGTCCTCACCGTGGTCCACCTGCCACATCGCCCAGCTGCGGTTGAGCCCCGCCACCGCACCGAGCGCCCGGGTGCTGCCGGGATCGATCTCCAAGGCGTCCCGGCAGAGATCCCGGGCCTCCTCCAGGACCCGCCCGTCCACCGTGCCGCGCCGGGTCGCGAACCGCAGGCGGAGGCTCCCGGCCTCGCAGAGGACGTCGTGAACCCCTGGGCCGCTCCGGGCCACCACGCGCGCCCGCTTGAGCTCCTCGATCGCTGCCTCGACCGCCTGGGCTGCGGCCTCGGGTTCCCCACGGTCGAACCTTTCCTGCGCCCGTTCCAGAAGGATCTCTCCCACCAGGGCCCGGGCCTCGAAGAACCCCGGCGCCGCCTCGGCGGCAGCCCGGGCCAGCCGGAGGGCCTCGTCGTACCGCCCCTCATCGAAGGCGATCAGGCTCTCGACGTAGAGCGTTCTGTCCGGGTCCCACCCCTCGGCGAGCCGCAGGTACCGCAGTGCAGGATCCCGATACCGCTGCTCGATCCCCGGCCGCAACCGCTCGAACCCCTCCCGGCCTGCCACGGCCCTCGCTCGCCGGAGCTCCAGGCGGTAGACGGCACTCAGCGCCCGTCCCAGGAGCCAGGCGACCTCCGGGTCCTGGATCCCGTCCTTCCATGCCCGCTCGAGGTGGGCCAGCGCCTCACGTGGCCGGCCCAGAGCCAGCTCGCCCCGGCCCAGGGCCACCTCGCCGGGACCACGAGCCAGGAGTCCCTCCTCCTGCATGGACCGTTCGATGGCGTCGAGCCGCCGGCGGGCCGTCTCCCGCTGCTTCCGGATATCGTGCCGGGGTTCCAGTGCCGCCATCCTCAGGCCGGCCTCGATGGCCGCAGCCTCCCGGCCGTACATCGTCGCCAGCCGCGCGAGGGTCCGGCTCCTCCAGTTCGCACGAAGGGCCAGCGCCCCGCCGGCGATCCCGCCCGCCAGGAGGACCGTGAGCGCCGCCGCCGCGGCCGGATGACGCCGGACGAGCCGCCTGACGCGCCACAGGAAAGGCGACCGCCGGGCCTCCACCGGATCGCCGCCGAGAAACCGCCGGAGGTCGTCCGCCAGCTCCCGGGCCGAGCCGTATCGCCTCTCCCGGGCGGGTTCCATCGCCTTGAGGATCACGGCCTCCAGATCGGGGGGGAGCGAGGGAACGAGGTCGCGCGGCCGCTGGAGATCCCCGGCGAGGACCCGGGCCATGACCTCCACCGGATGGCCCTCGCCGAACGGCAAGGTCCCCGTCAGCGTCCTGTAGAGCGTCGCCCCCAGCGCGTAGACGTCCGCACGCCGGTCGATCCGGCCCGCAGAGCCCAGGATCTGCTCCGGCGCCATGTAGACCGGCGTTCCGACGGTCTCCCCGCTCCGGGTCAGCTCCTCCTGGCCCCGTGCCGCCACGAGCCCGAAATCCACGAGCCACGGGTGCCATCGCCCCTCGATCCGCTCCACGAGGATGTTGGACGGCTTGACATCCCGGTGGATGAACCCCCTGACGTGGGCCGCGTGGAGCGTCTCGGCCACGTCGATGAAGACGGTGACGATCTCCTCCAGCGTCATCCCCTCGGCAGCGGCAAGGAGCGGCTCCCCCTCGATCAACTGCATGACGATGTACGGCCGCCCCTCCTGCTCCCCGACCTCGTACACCGGACACACCATCGGGTGTTCCAGTGCGATCTGTGCGCGGGCCTCCCGGGCGAACCGGGCCCTGGACTGCTCGGTCATGCTCGTCAGGAGCTTCACCGCCACCCAGCGCTCCAGATCCGGATCCCACGCACGGTACACCTCGCCCATCCCGCCCCGGCCGATCAATCCGCCGAGCCGATACCGTCCGACCGTCCGCCGGGCCCCGTCGCTCCCGCCGTCCTCCGCCTTCATGGCAGTACTCTAGCGGATCTGGCGGGAGTATCCTGAACCGGGGGGTCACCATGCGCGTGCTGTTCCTCTTCTGCGAACGCTTCGCCTGGACGCCGGCGATGAAGACGATCGAGACGGCGCCCGAGGCGGGCCCCGGTGCCGTGGAGCGTGCCGTGGTCGCCTTCGTCCACGTGGAGCCCGCCGACCTCGAGCCCGGCTCCTCCGCGGAGACCAAGCTCGTCAAGAACGCCAAGTGGCTCGCCCGGAAGTGGGATGTCCAGCGGATCCTGCTCCACTCGTTCACGCACCTCGGCGAGGCAAAGGCCGGCCCCGATGCGGCGAGGGCGCTCCTCGCCCACGCCAGGGAACGGCTCACCGGTGCGGGGTACGAGACGGTGGAGACGCCGTGGGGGTACTTCCTCGACCTCGAGCTGCGGGCGCCGGGACACCCCCTCGCGCGGATCTTCAAGCAGCTCTGATCGCGCGACCGGCCACCTCCCCCCCGCGCCGAGCCCTGGAACCTTGCAGCATCACCGGCTCGCTCACCAGATCGGACCGCCGTGGACCTCACGGTCCAGCTTCTCGGTCAACGCATCGAGCGCGTCGTCGACACGGGCGAGGGACACCTCCATCGGCTCGTCCGGGTCCATGGCGACGGGCTCCCCGAACTCCGCGACGACACGGCTGAACGGACGGGCGAGAACGGTCCTGTCCCACGAGCGCAACACCCAGACACTGGAGGCCGAGAACGAGAGCGGCACCACCGGTGCCCTCAGCTTACGGGCCAGCTGCACGATTCCCGGCTTGCTCCGGCGGGCTGGGCCCTTGGGGCCGTCCACCGTCAGGGCCGGATATCTGAGACCGTCCTCGCGCACGCGGCGGATCATCGTCACCAGAGCCCGCCCCCCTCCCTTCCCGGTGGACCCGCGCACCGAGCCGATTCCGAACACCGCCAGGGCCCTGGCCGCCAGTTCTCCATCAGGGGAGTTCGAGAACATCGCCGCCACCGGCCGGCCCGTGACGGCGTAGAGGGAACCCTGGATCCGGCCATGCCACACCGCGAGCGGCACCACCGTTCCTGCCTCGAGATGCTCCGCCCCGCGGACTTCGAACCGGAGGGTCATTCGCCAGACGCGGAGTACCACTCCGAGCATCGTTCCGAGGATCCGAGCCTTCCACATGGCGCGATTCTACCCTTTCGAGGCCCCCGGACCACGCTCCGCCGAACGGTGGTGGTTGTCGGTCCGAGGCACATGGAAGATTCCTGTGGGGTTCCGGCGGGGTCCGGTGGGCCGGCGGGAGAGGAGCCGTCTCGGATATCACGCTTCCGTGCAGCCCCCCACTGGGCGAACCGGATCGTTGGATCGGCGAGGTTCCGCCGACGAAGGCGAGACACGCCCCGTGGGGCCGAGAAGATGAACAGCGTCCCCTTCTTTTCCCGATCAAAGGGGAGTGCCCCCAGCTGCTCGTCCCCCCAAGGACCAGCAAAGCGGCGTGCCAGTTGGCGCTCCGGAGAACCCGGCCCTTCACGATCGGGACTGTCCCCCAACCCGACCGACCGACCCGCCGGCCGAAACGAGACACCCCCGCCTGGTGCCCCACACCCCCACCCCCCCAGGGACGAGCGAAGCGATGTCCCGGCTGGCGCCTCAGAGAACCAGGCCCGTCACGATCGGGACTGTCCCCCCACCCACCGACCCGCCCGCCGA
>JAMOVQ010000169.1 GCA_027067575.1 Thermoanaerobaculia bacterium
ACCTCCACCGCTGCTTCGAGAAGATGGCGGAGACCCACGGCTGGCAGCAGGTGATCCCGTACACCGACCGTCTCAACTACTGCTCCAGCATGATGAACGGCGTGGGGTACGCCCTGACCGTGGAGCGGATGCTGGGGGTCGAGGCGCCCCCTCGGGCCCAGGCGATCCGCGTGATCCTCTCGGAGTTCTCGCGGATCATGGACCACGCCGTCTGCCTCGGGGCCAACCTCGTGGACCTCGGGGCGCTGACCAACTTCTGGTACTTCTTCCAGATCCGGGAGGAGATCTACGCGCTCCTCGAATCGTGCGCCGGCGGCAGGCTGACGGTCTCCTACGCGCGCATCGGCGGGCTGGCCCACGACGTACCCGTGGATTTCGTGGACCAGGTCCACACGCTGCTGGAACGGATCCCGAAGTTCCTGGCCGACGTGGACGCGCTGGTGACGAAGAACGCCATCTTCCGCGCCCGGACCGAGAACGTCGGCGTCGTCAGCGCCGAGGAGGCGGTGGCGTGGGGCTGGACCGGGCCGTGCCTCCGGGCCTCCGGCGTGCCGTACGACGTGCGGAAGGCGTACCCGTACATGGGGTACGAGCGGTACGAGTTCGACGTGCCCGTGGCCTCCACCGGCGACACCTACGCCCGGTACCTCGTCCGGATGGAGGAGATGCGCCAGAGCCTCCGGATCATCGAGCAGGCCATCGCCGACCTCCCGGACGGGCCGGTCATCGTGGACGACCACCGTGTCGCCCTTCCGCCGAAAGACCGGGTCTACACCGAGATGGAGTCGCTGATCCGGCACTTCAAACTCGTCTTCGACGGGATCAGGGTTCCCGCCGGCGACGCCTACGGCTTCACCGAAGCGGCCAACGGCGAGCTCGGCTACTACATCGTCGCCGACGGCTCGGGCCACCCGTACCGAATCAAGGTCCGGCCGCCGTGCTTCGCCATCTACCAGGCGTTCCCGCACATGCTCGAGGGTCTGATGATCCCCGACGCCATCGCCATCCTGGGAAGCCTCAACATCATCGCAGGGGAGCTCGACCGATGATCGACACCGTCCCCACCGTCTCCGTGGACCGGGGGAAGATCCCCCTCTCCGAGAAGATCTACCTCGGCCCCATCGTCACCGGCCTGAAGGTGACGTTCCGGCACTTCCGGCGGAACCTGATCGGGCAGAAGGACGTGGCCACGATCCAGTGGCCGGAGGAGAAGCGTCCCTACTCCGAGCGGGTCCGCGGCCGGCACATCCTGACGACCCGGGAGGACGGCTCGCTGCGGTGCGTCGCGTGCTTCATGTGCGAGACCGCCTGCCCCGCCCAGTGCATCCACATCGAGGCCGAGGAGAACCCCGGCGCCCCCGTGGACCACGAGAAGCGGCCGAAGGTGTACGAGATCGACCTGCTCCGGTGCATCTTCTGCGGGTTCTGCGTGGACGCCTGCCCGGAGGAGGCGATCATCATGAGCCGGACCCACGAGATGGCGTTCGCCTGCCGCGACGAGGCCGTGGTCGGGATCGAGGAGCTCCGCCAGAAGGGGCCGCTCGATGTCGAGGAGCTCGGCTACCGGCCGTACTTCTGAGGAGCGGGCCCGGCGGCAGGGGGTGGTAGCGGGCCGCCGCGGCGAGAGGCCGCGACGGCCCGTCTTCTTTCTTTCGTTCCGTCAGCGGTTTCCGGTCACTTCGTCCCGGGTACCGGCCTCGGCTCCGTGCCGGGCCGGGCGGCGACGGGTTTCGCCGCCGGGGTCGCCTTCGCCGCGGCCGCCGGCTTCACGGCCCGTTTCGGCTTCGCAGGGGTCGGGACGGGCGTCGGCGTCGGATGCGGCGGCGGCGCGATCCCCTTCCTCCGGAGCTCCTCGTCGATGAGGGTTCTGAACCGCTCGATGGGCACCGCGCCCTCGAGGAACCGGCCGTCGATGAAGAAGCTCGGCGTCGCCGTCACGCCGAGGATCCGGCCCTGGGTGATGCTGTCCTGGATCTTCTGCTCGTACGGCTGGTTCCGGTAGCACTCGGAGAACGCCTCGGTGTCGAGCCCGAGCTCCTTCGCCGCCTTGAGGAATGCGTCGTCGGACAGTGTCGTCCTGTGGTCGAACAGCCAGTCGTGGTACTCGCGGTACCGTCCCTGCTCGTTCGCGCACAGCGCCGCCTCCACGGCCTTGCGGGACCAGTGGTGGCTGGCCAGGGGGAACGGCTTGTGGACGACGCGGATCAGGTCGCCGTACTCGCCGAGCAGCTCGGCGACGGTGTTGGCGGCCCTGGCGCAGTAGGGGCACTGGAAGTCCGAGAACTCGACGATCGTGACGGGGGCGTCCTGCGGTCCTTCCACCGGATCGTCCGGGTCGATCCGGACCACGGCGCGGGGCGGCTCGATCAGCAGCTGGAACCCCGCCTCCTCGAGCAGCCTGTCCTGGAGCGCCTTGCGGGCCCTCTTCCGCTGGTCCTTCGTCAGTGCGTCCTCGACGATCTTCCGGGCCTCCTTCACGTCCTTGGGCAGCTTGGAGCGGTACCGCTCGAGGATCTCGTCGACGCGCTTCGGGTCCGGAGGCGTCAGGAAGGGCGCGATCTCCTTCTCCTCCCACTCCTCGGGCGTCATTCCGGCCGCCTTCGCCTTCTCGGCGAGGATCTTCCGGTACGCCGCCTTGCGGGCCGCCTGCTCCTCGGCGCGATAGAGGTCACGGCGGGCCTTCATCAGTTCCTTCGCCGCCACGCTGGTCATGTCGTCGGCCGTGACGACGCCGCCGCGGAAGGTCGCCACGGTGTCGCCGCCGGACGGCGGCCCAGCGAGGGCGGGCGACGCAGCGAGGGCGATCGGTCCCAGGAGAGCAAGTGCAACGAGAACTCGACGGGTCATACAGCCTCCCTTCGTGGCCGTGGCCACGGCGAGAGAGTATACCCCCTCGACCGCCGCACTTCCGAGAGCCCAAGAAATAGGAACACTGTTGTTCTCTGGCCTCCGTGGACATTGGCAGGATGGCGGGAAGCGAACCGGCGGCCGGCCCCCGCGCTTCGCGCGGGCGACGCGCTTCGCCCGTGCGCTCCGGTGGGAGCAAGCTCCCCCCGGTTCGCCCGTGCGACGCGCTGGCGCCGCCTGCGGCGTCGCTGCCGGCCGCCTGGGCTTCGTTGGAGGGTGTTCGAGTCATCGACTTTGAATGAACGGGGCCGCGATACTCGCCCTCCGGCACCACCGCGGCTTCGGGGGCGGCGTCGTCGCGACCAGGAGGTCAGCTCCTCCTTGCCCCCTCGCCGCGGCGGCACCGGAGGACGAGCCTGCGCGGCCCCTCTTCGCTTCGTTGGGGCGCGGTCGCGGCCGGGCGCCGCGTTCGCGGCGCACCCCGGGTCGCTGCGCTCCCCGTGGCCGTGGGGGCGGGTGCGCCCCGGCTCCTGCAGTTCGGGCTGCACCCCGGGACGGCTCGCCGGATACGCCGTATTACTCGCCGCCTTCGGCGTCGGTGACGGTTTGGGAGACCGGACGGTCGTAAGCCGTCCACCCGCCCTCTCCGGCCCTGACGGGCCTGCGACCCCCTCGGCAACGACCGTTCGCCGGTCTCCCTGCACCGTTCAGCGACTTACCCTTCCCCCGACCCGCCCGCCCCGTCGGGCCAAGCCGCCTGCGTTCGGCGTCCCGGCGGCCGTCCCGGGGCTTGCCCTCGCCTCCGTCCCCGGACCGCCCCCGCCCCCACGCCGGCCCGTTCCTCGTGGGGCGCTCGATCGCTGGATGGCGGAGGGCTTCGTTGTGGGGACAGACTCGATCGTGAAGGGCCTGGTTCTCTGAGGCGCCAGCCGGGACGTTGCTCCGCTCGTCCCTGGGCGGGCGGGTGAGTGGGGCAGCCCGTGGGAGGTTCTTCGTTTCGATCGGTGGGTTGGACTCGTTGAAAGGACAGTCCCAATCGTGACGGGCTCGGGTTCTCTGGAACGCGAGTCGGGACATCGCTTCGCTCGTCCCTGGCTGGGCGGGTGAGTGGGGTACCAGCTGGGAGTGCCTCGTTTCGGTCAGGGGGGCGGTCGGGTTGGGGACAGTCCCGATCGTGGAGGGCCTGGATTCTCTGGATCGGCGACCGGGACATCGCTCCGCTCGTCCCTGGGCTGGGGGGACGGTGTTTGTTTCGACACCATCATGGCTACGGACACCGGCACGCAATCGGCGCGTCGATGTGCGTGTCTGGAGGACGGGGTCCTGGTTGGGTGCCGGTGACCGTTCGTGTAGAATCCGCCCATCGCGGGAGGGGACTCAGGAGGTGCGGCATGGCGCGGCGTGCGGTGATCTCGGTTTCGGACAAGCGTGGTCTGGCGGAGCTCGGGAAGCGGCTCGGTGCGGCCGGGTTCGAGATTCTCTCGACCGGGGGGACGGCGAAGGCGCTTCGGGAGGCAGGAGTTGCGGTCACGGACGTGGCGGCGTTCACCGGGTTTCCCGAGATCCTGGACGGGCGGGTCAAGACGCTCCACCCGAAGATCTTCGCCGGCATCCTGGGGACGGGGTCGCCGGACCACCGGCGGCAGCTCGAGGATCACGGCATCCCGGAAATCGAGCTGGTCGTGGTCAACCTCTACCCGTTCCGGGAGACCGTGGCGCGGGAAGACGTGACACCCGGGGAGGCGGTGGAACAGATCGATATCGGCGGGCCCTCCCTGATCCGTGCGGCAGCCAAGAACCATGCGCGGGTCACCGTTGTCGTGGATCCTGCCGACTACGGAGCCGTGGCCGACGCCCTCGATGCTGGTGAGGTCCCGGAGACGGTGCGGCGCGAGCTGGCTATCAAGGCGTTTCGCCACACGGCGGCGTACGACGCGGTGATCGCCTCGCGGCTTCCGGGTCTGCTCGGGGCCGAGGCGGATCCGCCGGCCGAGGTGGCGGCCGGTCTTCTTGACGCGGAATCCGTCACACTCCGGTACGGGGAGAACCCGCACCAGTGGGGGTTGCTCCTGCGGCGGCGGGGCGGTTCGGGGCTTGCGCGGGCCGTGCAGCACCAGGGCAAGGCACTGTCGTACAACAATCTTGGGGACGCCACGGGCGCGTGGCGCCTGGTCTGGGACCTGCCGGCCCCCGGCGTGGCCGTCATCAAGCACGCCAACCCGTGCGGCGTGGCGCTGGGCGAGGTGATGGCCGAGACGTTCCGCCTGGCCCGGGCGGCCGATCCAATGTCGGCGTTCGGGGGCGTCGTGGCCGCAAGCCGGCCGGTGGACGTGGCGTTCGCCGAGGCCGTGGTAGAGCAGTTCGCCGAGGTCGTCATCGCGCCGGGATATGCACCCGAGGCCCTCGAGGTCTTCGCGAAGAAGAAGAACCTGCGCATCCTGGAGGCCGGGCCGCCGGAGGGGGGGGCACCGGCGGTCAAGGCCATCGACGGCGGGTGGCTGCTCCAGCAGGCCGATGAGGGATGGGACGGCGAGGAGCGGCGGGTCGTCACGAGGCGGGAGCCGGAGCCCGCGGAGATGGAGGCGCTCGAGCTGGCCTGGCGCGTGGTCAAGCACACGTCCTCCAACGCCATCGTCGTCGGCGGGAGCCGCCAGATCCTCGGGATCGGTGCGGGCCAGATGAGCCGTGTGGACGCGGCGCGGATCGCGGTTGAGAAGGCGCGGGAGATGGGCCACGACCTGGCCGGTGCCGTGGCGGCCTCCGACGCCTTCTTTCCGTTCCCGGACGGCGTGGAGGCGCTGGCCGAGGCCGGTGTCCGCGCCATCATCCAGCCCGGAGGCTCGATCCGGGATGAGAAGGTCATCGACGCCTGCGACGCCCTGGGCGTGGCCATGGTCTTCACCGGCCGGAGGCACTTCCGCCACTGACCCGGACCCTCCCGCTTCCCCCATGTCATCGCGAGATGGGATGAGTAGGCCGGCCTCCCGTCACCGCCTCGGGTGGATCAACCGCCAGGTCGGGGCGCATGTGCGGTCGAGGAGCTCGAGCGCCTCGGTTGTCCGTGCCGGATCCACCGCATTCGCGACGAGCAGGAGGCGAAGGCGGGACTCGGCCTCCTGCGCCGAGCCGTAGGCGATCCGCCAGTGGTGGAGGCGATCCCGGCCGTTTCTCCCGGCGCCCTCAGCGAGGTTGGCGGGAACGGAGGCGGCGGCGCGGATCAGTTGATCCCCGATGCTCTTCAGCCGGGGAGGGACGACGAGCGCGAGCACCGTGTCGCCGTCGCACGCCACGGTCATGAACGTCCCCTCCCGGACGAGACACCAGGACGCGGGAAGGTCCTCGGAACGGAACAGGCCGGCCCCCGTAGCGGCCCAGACCGTGCCGTCACAGACGACCATCTCCCAGGCGTCGGCCAACCCGGGAACCTCGGTCCAGATGCCGTCGCCCGCATGCAGTTGCGGGACACAGAGAACCGTTGCCATTGCCAGGATAGTGAGACGAGCGCGCATCGAACCCTCCATCGCGCCCCTCCCGCCGCGACGGGTTCCGCGCTCCAGGCCCCTCTTTCCAGGAGTGAGAGTGGGGCACATCTCGAAACGTTGCATCCATCCTAACACCATCCGGACACAGGCGGGCAGCCACCCGGATTCCCGGGTCTCGCAAGGTGGCCTCGTTCGGTTGGATTCTATGAGGATAACAGTTGGTGAGCTGTGTGAGGCGGGAGGCGACGGAGTCGCCCCGTCATGGAAGGCAAGCGCACGATCTGCTCCGCCACGAATGCTCCCTCGTGGTGATGCTCCCCGGGATACAGATCGTTGACTTTCATCTTCACTTGCGAGTATAAGCAATCCATGTGCCAAATGCAACCCCTGCAACCCGGACTCGCACGTGTCCGTATGACACGGTAGGATGACACCATGACCCGTTTGGGGAAGATCCGGAACGAGGGAGGACGACATGAACGATGGATTCGAACGCGCCCGGGAACGCCGCAACTTCTTGGAAAGGCTCGGTGAGAAGATTCCCGGACTCAAGGGGTTCCTCGACCGCGAGTCGCGGCGCGAGGTGGACAAGATGGAACGCGACTGGATCGCCGGCAGGCTCGACCGGATCCGGGAGGCGCTCCAGGAGAAGATCCGCACATGGTCCCGGCGTGGGAACCTGGCGAACCTGGACATCGCCTCCAGTGCCGAGAAGGCGCTGGACCGGCTCGGGAACCGGGTCCGTCATGCGGACTACGGGTACACGGGGTTCTTCGACGCCGTGAAGGTCTACGAGGCAGAGCTCGAGAAGATCTACGAGTTCGATCTCGGGTTCATCGAGCGCGTGGAGCGGCTCCAGGTCGTGGTCGAGTCACTACCCGAGACGGCGGCGGGGCCCGCGCTCGAGGCTCTGCTCGAGGCGATCCATGAGGCGGACCGCCAGTTCGACGAGCGGGCGACGATCTTCGAGGACGTGACGCAGAAGGGAGGCCGCTGATGGCCCAGACGCTTGAGGTGATCGAACACTACGATCCGACGGGTGAGGAGATCGTCTACCGGTTCCCCCAGGAGGGTACGGCCGAGATCAAGATGGGCGCCCAGCTCGTGGTGCACGAGGCCCAGGAGGCCGTGCTGTACCGGGATGGTCGGGCGCTGGACGTGTTCGGCCCCGGGCGCCACACGCTGACGACCCAGAACATCCCACTCCTGACCAAGTTTCTGGCCATGCCGTTCGGCGGCAAGAGCCCGTTCCGGGTCGCCGTGGTCTTCGTCAACAAGCGAACGTTCGTCGACCAGAAGTGGGGGACCAGGGAGCCGGTGGTGTTCCGGGATTCCGAGCTCGGGATGGTCCGCCTCAGGGCGTTCGGCAACTACGCCTACCGGATCGCCGACAGCCAGCTGTTCGTCAACACCATCGTCGGGTCCCAGGGCGTCTACGACACCGACCGGTTGAAGGACTTCTACCGGGACATCATCGTCTCCCGCCTCAACGACCTCCTCGGTGAGACCCTCGAGACCATCTTCGACCTGCCGCGGTTCTACGACGAGCTCGGGACCGCCGCCAAGTCTCGGATGGCCGAGGATTTCGCCAAGTACGGTGTGGACCTGACCGACTTCTACATCAACTCCATCACGCCGCCGGACGAGGTGCAGCAGAAGATCGACGAGCGGGCGGCCATGGGTGCCATCGGCGACATGGACCAGTACATGCGCTTCAAGGCAGCCCAGGCGATCCAGGACGCCGCACAGGGTGGTGGCGAGGGCGGAGGTGCCGCGAGTGCCGGAATGGGGCTCGGGCTCGGCGCCGGGTTCGGCGCCATGATGCCAGGGATGATCTCCCAGGCGATGCAGCAGGCCCAGCAGGGTGGCGCACCGGCCGCGGGGGGCGCACCCGCGGCGGGGGCGGCCGCCGGAGCCGGGGCCGCCGTCGCCGGCGGCGGCGGGTTCTGCCCTGCGTGCGGCAAGCCCGTGCCGGCCGGCGCGAAGTTCTGCCCCCACTGCGGCCACAAGCTGGCGGTGGAGGGTGTCTGTTCCGAGTGCGGCAAACCCGTTCCGCCGGGCTCGAAGTTCTGCCCCAACTGCGGAGCGAAGCAAGGGGCCTGATCCGTGGAGCTACGGTGCAGTCAGTGCGGGGCCACCCTCGAGGTGGCCCCGGACGTCCGCCTGCTGGCGTGCCCCTACTGCGGGACGGCGCTGGCCGTCTCGGCGACCGGAACGCTGTTCGACGAGGTCATGCGTCCCACCGTCGGCGCAGGGGAGGCCACGGCCCACCTGAGGCGGTTTCTGGCGGGCCCACGGACCGTGGCGAACCTGGATCGACAGGCGCGGATCGGGGATCCCGTCCTCGAGTACTTTCCGTTCTGGGCGTTCACGATCCGTGACGGCACGGGGGAGAGGACGGTCCTGATGCCCGCCGCCCCCAGCTCGCTCCAGGGGTTGCAGGGCCTGGCGCTCCCCGCGGGGGAGACCCGGACCATGTCGCCCGACGTGACGAAGGGGGCGCCAGTAGTGGAGCCGGAGATCCCCGTGGAGACGGCGGAGGGCTGGCTCCATGACCGGTATGGCGACGTCTCGGTGCAGCGCCGCGTGCTCTACCACCTGCCGCTGTACCGGATCGCCTACGAATGGCGCGGACGCCGGTACGCCGCGGCGGTGGACGCCGTCTCCGGCCGTGTGTTCCACGCGGACTACCCTGCCAAGTCCGAGGCGCCCTACCTGCTGGTGGCGGCCCTCGCGCTTCTCGTGTTCGGTCTCGAGGGCCTCGTGGTGTCGAACCTGCTGGCCAAGGCTCTCCTCTACCTCGTGTCGGCGCCCCCGATCCTCCTGGTGGCGTGGCTGACGGTGCGGAGGGTGTGATGGCGAGCGACGGAGCACCGGTCTCCCCCCCGGCCGCACCCCGCTCTCCGGACCGGCCGGGTTCCGGGGTGGTCACCGGCCTGACCTGCGCCTCGTGCGGTGGAACGCTCGAGGTGGAGGAGGGACGCACGAACCTCGTCTGCCGGTACTGTGAGACGCCGCTCCTCGTCCTCGGCGAGCGCGGGGTGGCGCGGCTGGCCGTGATGCCGGAGATCGGCCGGGAGGACGCTGCGGCCAGGCTCACCCGGTGGTTCCGCAGCGGGATCCGGAAGGCCCGAAGACTGCCGCGGGAGGCCCGGATCGAGGAGGCGTTCCTGGCGTTCTTCCCGTTCGTCCGGGTCCGTTTCGACGTGGTGGGGTGGGTGCTCGGCGTCGTGCGGCGGACGGTGGAGCGGAACGGGCGCAGGAGGACGGTGGAAGAACCGAAGGAGCTGGCGATCCAGCGGACCGTCGACCGGACCGCGGCGGCCGGGGAGATGAGCGAGTTCGGTGTCCGGCGGGTGGACCTGCGGGGGGATCGGCTCGTGCCGTACGACGAGGAGGCGCTCCGCCGGAGAGGAATGGTGTTCCGGCTCCAGCTCGAGCCGGACGAGGTCGAGCGGACCGTTGCGGCACAGGCCGTGGAGTCGGTGAAGCGGTCGGCTGCGCTCGACCGGGTGACGTTCTCCTGGCTCCGGTCGGTCCGGCGGCGGGTGACGGTGGTCCACTACCCGCTGTGGGTGTTCCGGTACTCCTTTCGTGGCCGGACCTACCAGGCGCTCATCGATGCCGAGGATGGCTCTCTGGCGTACGGCAAGGCGCCGGGGGATGACCTGTACCGGGCCGGCGTGCTCGTCGCCACCATGGCGGGTGCTGCCTTCGTGGGGACCACCGTGCTCCAGCACCTCGGACGGCATCTCGATGGCAACAACGCACTGACGGTGCTTGGGGTGATGGGTGTCGTTCTTGCCCTGATCGTGCGGTGGGGGTACCGGCAGTTCCGGCTGGGCGGGATCGTCGAGGAGGGGACCGGTCTGCTTCCGGACGGCGCAGAACCGCCCCTGGGCGAGGTCCTCGGCCGCGCACTGGCCAGGCGGGGGTTCCGATGATGCTCCGACTGGTGCCGCTCGACTGCCCCGCGTGCGGGTCGGCCATGCGCGGTGAGCCGTGGGACACGCTGTTTCTCTGCCCCCACTGCGGCTCCGGCGGGATCCTGGGCGAGGACGGTCTGGAGATCATCGAGTCCACGGCCCTGTTGCCCGTCCCGGGCCGGCGCGCCGACCTGTGGCGGCCAGCCTGGATCCTCGAGGCCGACGTGACGGTCGCCGCCCGGCTGCTCGCCGACGGGACACCGACCCAGGGGAGTGGGACGCGGCGGCGGTTCGTGCTCCCGGCGTTCGATCTGCCCCTCGCCACCTTCACGCGGCTCGCGGCGGCGCTGACGGCGGTGGCGGAGGCGACCGGCGAGGTGCCCCACGCACCCGTCACCGGTGGCGTGCTCTCGACGGAGGACGCCCTGGTGTTCGCCCGGCATCTCGTGCTGTCCGAGGAGATCGGCCGGCCCGACGTGCTGGGGTCGATCCGGGTGGAGGTGGCGCCCGTGGCGTGGCGTCTGGCGGCGACCCCGTTCGAACGGGCCGGCGACCGGTTCCGGTGCGCCGTCACCGGCACACCGCTCTGAGGACGCCGGAGGCGCGGGCCCGGGTTCCGCCGTTCCGAGCGCAAACCGTTGACGGGACGGAGGAAGTGGTGGGGTGTGCGGGCTTGCGGTGGCCGGGCCGATGTGCTATAAACCTCCTGCTGCTTTCGGAAGAAAGTGGGCCTGCGGCCCACTTTTTTTACTGAAGCGGCCGGAGGACCATGAGGCTCGACGAGGGACTGGCACGGCAGATCGAGGCGCTGGTGCGCGAACGGGGGCTGGAGCTCCTGGCGGTGGAGACCACGGGCAACGCCCGGCACCTGACGCTGCGCCTGGTGATCGACGCCCCCGGCGGGGTGACGGTGGACCACTGCGCGTCGGTCTCCCGGGAGGCCTCGGCGCTGCTCGATGTCGAGGATCCGTTCGAGGGCCGGTACACCCTGGAGGTGACCTCGCCGGGGCTCGAGCGCAAGCTGTACTCCGAGGCGGACTACCGCCGGTTCGCGGGCCGGACCATCAAGGTCCGGATGCGTCCCTCGTTCCGGGAGCACCGGGTCGTGACCGGTGAGCTCGTCGGGCTCGAGGGCGGCGTGGTCCGGGTGCTGGGCGAGGACGGCGTGATCGAGCTGCCCCTGGCCGAGGTGTTCGAGGCCAGGCTCCAGGTGGACTGGGACGAGATCATGAGCGAGGGGAAGTGTCGTCTATGAGGCTGGACATCAAGACGCTGGTCGGCCAGATGGCCGCGGAACGGGAGATCGAGCCGGAGAAGCTGATCGCCGTCATCGAGGAGGCGATCTCCTCCGCGGCGAAGCGCCAGTTCAAGGAGAAGAACGTCAAGACGGAGATCGACCCCGAGACGGGCGAGGTCCACTGCTGGAAGGTCCGCGACGTGGTCGAGGAGGTCGAAGACCCGGAGATGGAGATCTCCCTCGAGGAGGCGCGGCAGCACGATCCCGACGTCGAGGTCGGGGGCGAGATCCGGTGGCCGCTCGACCCCTCGAACCTGGGGCGGATCGCGGCGCAGTCGGCGCGTCAGGTGCTGTTCCAGCGCGTCCGCGAGGCGGAGCGAGCCGTGGTCTACCGGAACTACTCGGACCGGGTGGGCGAGATGCTCAACGGGATCGTCAAGCGGATCGACCGCGGAGCGATCATCGTGGAGCTCGGCGACACCGAGGGGATCATCCCCCGCGGGCACCAGGTGCGGCACGAGCGGTACGGCCAGGGCGACCGGATCCGGGCCGTGGTCGTGGACGTCACCATGGACGCCAACCGTCCCCAGGTGGTCCTCTCCCGGACCGATCCCAGGCTGCTCGAGAAGCTGCTCGAGATGGAGGTCCCGGAGATCTACGACGGGACCGTCGTCATCAAGCACTGCGTCCGCGAGCCCGGGGAGCGGGCCAAGGTGGCCGTCTTCTCCAGGGACCGCGACGTGGACCCGGTTGGGGCGTGCGTCGGCCTCAAGGGCTCCCGCGTTCAGGCGATCACCCGTGAGCTCAAGGGCGAGAAGATCGACATCATCCCGTGGTCCAACGACCTCGTGGCCTTCGCCCAGAACGCCCTGGCGCCGGCGAAGATCAACCGCGTCGCCGTCCGCGAGGAGCCCGTGATGGTTCCCGTCCGCGACGAGGAGGGCAACCCGGTGGTGGACGAGGAGACCGGCGAGCCCGTGTACGAGGAGCGGATGGAGAAGGTGCTCGACGTCATCGTCGGCTCCGAGCAGCTCTCCCTGGCGATCGGCAAGCGCGGCCAGAACGTCCGGCTGGCCTCGAAGCTCCTGGATTGCCGGATCGAGATCAAGTCCGAGGAGGCGGTCAAGGACGAGCTCGCAGCGGCGCTGGCGGAGATGCTCCGCGAGATGCAGGGCGAGACCGAGGAAGGGATCGAGACGCCCCAGGAGCACGCGACGCCTCAGTACGACTACGACCAGCTGATCCCCCTGGAAGAGCTCGGGCCGGGGATCACCGACCGGCTTCGCGGCCGGCTCGAGGAGCACGGCATCCACACCGTGCAGGACCTGTTGGCCAGGACCGCCGAGGAGCTGGCCACGATTCCCGGGATCGGCCCCGTGACGGCCGAGGGGCTTCTCCGGACCGCGCAGGAGGCGCTCGACGCCGCCCTTGCGGAGGCCGCGGAGGAACGGACCGGGGAGGAGTAGGAGTCCATGGTGGAGAACCTGAGAGTCGTCGACCTCGCCCGTACGATGGGCATCACCCCGACCGAGCTGATCTTCAAGCTCCGGTCGATCGGCGTCAGTGTGTCCAGCGAGGAAGACACCCTTGATCTCGGGACGGTGCGGGCCATCATCACCGGCGAGACGCTCCAGAAGCGTCCGCGGGAGGTGATCGTCCGGACCGACGCCAAGGAGGAGGAAGGCCCGACCTCCACCGCACGGGACCGGCTCGTTCGCCGCAGGCGCCGGATCATCAAGACCGAGCGGGAGATCAAGGAGGTCGCCCCGGCCCGGACCGAGGAGCCGGAGACCGCTCCAGAGGCCGTGGCGGAGGCCGCTCCCGCGGAGCCGGAGGCCGCCGAGGTCCCCGCCGAGGCGGTGGCGGAGCCGCCGGTGGAGCAGGCGGAGGCCGAGGAGAGCGCCGCGGAGACCGTTGCGGAGGCACCGGAGCTGGAGACGGCCGAGGCCGCCGCCGAGCCGGTGGAGGCCCCAGCTGCGGAGCCGCCGGCCGAGGCCGAGGAGGAGATCGAGGTCAAGCCGGAGCCCGAGGTGTCCGAGGAGGAGCTGACGGCGGAACGCGAGACCCCCGAGGAGGAGCCGAAGCGGATCCGGCCGAAGCGGTCGGCCAAGACGCCGCTGGAGCAGGGGCTCCGGGAGCTCTCCCCGGACGAGATCAAGGCGCGGCTCCAGCAGCAGAAGGAGGCGGCGAAGCGGCAGAAGGCCGGGCGCGGCAAGAAGGCCAAGGCCGCAGCGGACGCCCGGGAGATCCAGGATCTCCTCAACAAGTTCGAGGAGCAGAAGATCAAGAGCCAGCAGGAGGGTGCGCCCACCAGGCCGCGGACGCCCTCTCGGCCCGCCGGTCCCCAGCGCCGGTCGCGCCCCAAGCGGCGCCGCCGCGGAGAGGCGCCGGCCGCGCCGCCCCGGCCCCAGGTCAGGCTCCAGTTCAAGGATGGCAAGGCGCCCGAGGGGCCGATCATCCTCTCGGAGATGGTCACGGCCAAGGAGCTGGCCGAGAAGCTCAACGTGACGGTCAAGGACCTCCTGGCGCTCCTGATCTCCAAGGGCGTCATGGTGACGGCGAACCAGTCGCTGCCCCACGAGCTCGCCGAGGAGATCTGCGAGGAGCTCGGCGTCGAGGCGATGGTCGCCTCGGTGGAAGAGGTCCTGGAATTCGAGCGCGAGGAGACGGAGGAGGCCTCCGGGCCTGCCGAGCCGCGGCCGCCGGTGGTCACCGTCATGGGCCACGTGGACCACGGGAAGACGTCGCTGCTCGACGCCATCCGGTCGAGCCGCGTCGCCGAGCAGGAGGCGGGCGGCATTACCCAGCACATCGGCGCCTCCCGGATCACTGCGCCGGACGGCCGGACGGTGGTCTTCATCGACACGCCGGGCCACGAGGCGTTCACCCAGATGCGGGCGAGGGGCGCGCAGGTGACCGACCTCGTGGTGCTCGTGGTGGCGGCGGACGACGGCGTCATGCCGCAGACCGTCGAGGCGATCAACCACGCCCGGGCGGCCGGCGTGCCGCTGCTCGTGGCGATCAACAAGATCGACAAGCCCAACGCCAACCCGGACCGGGTCCGGCAGGCCCTGGCCGAACACGAGGTGCTCGTGGAGGACTGGGGCGGGGAGGTGCCGGCCGTCGAGGTCTCGGCCAAGAAGAAGATCGGGATCGACGATCTCCTGGACATGATCCTCCTCGTCGCCGAGCTCCGCGAGCTCAAGGCGACCCGGGTGGGTCCGGCCCGTGGCGTCGTGCTCGAGGCCCGGAAGGAGAAGGGCCGCGGCACGGTGGCGACGATCCTGGTCCAGCAGGGCACGCTCCACGCGGGGGACTACTTCTTCTGCGGATCCACCTGGGGGCGCGTGCGGGCGATGATCGACGACGCCGGCGAGCGGGTGACCGAGGCGGGGCCCTCCGATCCCGTCGAGGTCATGGGGTTCGAGGACGTGCCCAAGGCCGGCGATCTGCTCCAGGTCGTGGAGAACGAGGCCAGGGCGCGGGAGGTTGCGGAGTACCGGCGCCAGAAGGAGCGCGAGGAGGCCATGGCCGGTCCGCGGAAGGCCTCCCTCGAGAACCTGTTCGAGCAGCTCGCCGAGGGCGAGACCAAGGAGCTCGGGATCGTCGTCAAGGCCGATGTGCAGGGCTCCGTGGAGGTGCTCCGGGACACGCTGGAGCGCCTGTCGACGGACAAGGTCAAGATCAACGTCCTCCACGGCTCCGTCGGCGCCATCACGACCAACGACATCATGCTGGCCTCGGCCTCCAACGCCATCGTGGTGGGCTTCAACGTCCGGCCGGAGCGCACGGCGCGGGAGCTCGCCGAGCAGGAGAAGGTCGACGTCCGGCTGTACACGGTGATCTACGACCTGATCGACGACGTCAAGAAGGCGATGGTCGGGCTGCTCGAGCCGGTCTACCGCGAGGAGGAGCTGGGCCAGGCGGAGGTCCGCGAGGTGTTCCGCGTGCCCAAGATCGGCGCCGTCGCGGGTTGCCACGTCACTTCGGGCGTCATCCAGCGCAACGCCAAGGTACGGCTGCTCCGGGACAACGTCGTGGTGTACGACGGAACCATCGCGTCGTTGCGGCGGTTCAAGGACGACGTGTCCGAGGTCCGGCAGGGGTTCGAGTGCGGGATCGGTCTCGAGCGGTTCCAGGACATCAAGGCCGGGGACGTGATCGAGGCGTACCGCATGGTGGAGGTCGAGCCGGAGCTGTGAGCGCGACATGGACGACCGCATCCCCGTCTACGTGGGCGTCGCCCTCCTGGGGCTCCACCTGCCGGAGGCGCGCAGCCTGAAGCAGAAGAGGGGCTCGGTGCGGCCGCTCGTGGAGCGGATCCGGAACCGCCACCGCGTCCTCGTCATCGAGGCCGGCCACCAGGATCTCCACCAGCGTGCGACGCTGGCGATCTGCGCCATCTCGACGGATGGGCGGGATGTGGAGGCGCGGCTTCAGCGGGTCCGGACGACGGTCGACGAGAGCTGGCCGGGGTTCGTCCTCTCGTGGGACGTGGACGTGACGCCGCTCTGAGGAGGAACGATGACCAGGTACCACGACACGCGCAACGCCCGCCTCGAGGACTCGATCCGGTCGGTTCTCGCGGAGCTTCTGCTCTTCGAGGTCAAGGACCCGAGGCTCGACCAGGTGACGGTCTCCGGCGTCAAGCTGACGGGGGACCGGTCCCGGGCGACGATCTACTTCTCGCTGATCGGAGACGAGGAGCGGGAACGCCAGGCCGCGGACGGGTTCACGGCGGCCGGCGCGTTCCTCCGGCGGGAGCTCGCGCGCCGGATGCGCCTGCGGATCATCCCGGAGCTCGTGTTCGAGCGTGACACGAGCTACGCCTACGGCGACCACATGGACCGGGTGTTCGATCGGCTGCACCGCGAGGGCGTCCTGCCCCCGGCGGAGGACGACGGTCCCGTGGAGGAGGGCTGATGGCGCGCGTCACGGGGGAGCCCGGACCGGCGGTGGAGCGGCTCGCCTCGGCGCGGAGGGCGCTCCTGACCTCCCACGCCTCACCCGACGGCGACGCCGTGGGTTCGGAGATCGCCCTGGCGGAGCTCGCCCGCGGGCTCGGGGTGGAGCCGGTCATCGTCAACCGGGACCCGATGCCGGCGGGCCTCGACCTGATGCCCGGCGCCGGTGCGGTCCGGCTGCTGGAGACGGTGGAGGGTGACCTGCTCGAGGGGATCGACCTCGTGGTGACGCTGGAGTGCCCCGAGCTCGACCGGGCCGGGATCGAGGGTCTGGACCGGCGGCCGATCCTCAACATCGACCACCACAGGGGGAACGCCCGGTACGGCGAGGTGGCGTTCCTGGACGACACGGCCCCGGCCGTCGGCGAGATGGTGTGGCGGATGTTCCGGCATGCGGCGATCGAGCCCTCGCCGGAGGCGGCGACGGCGGCGTTCGTGGCGCTTTCGACGGACACCGGCGACTTCCGGTACGGGAACGCCACGCCCAGGGCGTTCGAGGCGGCGGCGGAGATGGTGGCGGCGGGGGCCCGGCCCGAGCAGGTCTCGGAGTGGGTCCACGAGCAGAAGACCCCCGGCTCGATCCGGCTGCTCGGCGAGGCGCTCCGGACGCTCGAGCTGCTGGCCGGCGGGCGGGTCGCCGTGATGCAGGTGGACCCGGAGGCGTTCCGGAGGGCCGGCGCCACCGCGGCGGACACCGACGACCTGATCGACGTGCCCCGGACCATCGCCGGCGTCCGGGTGACGGTGTTCCTCAAGCAGTGGGAGCCGGGCGTGGTCCGGGTCAGCCTGCGGTCGAGGGGGACGCTGGACGTCCGGTCCGTCGCTGCCCGGTTCGGTGGCGGCGGCCACACCAACGCGGCGGGGTGCACGATCCACGGGGAGATCGGGGCGGTCCGCCGGGACGTGGTCCGGGCGGTACTCGAGCTGGTGGAGGAGGGGTGATGGCGCGGAAGAGGCACTCGAAGCTCAACGGGCTGCTCCCGGTGGTCAAGGCCGGGGGGCCGACGTCCCACGACGTGGTGGACATGGCGCGGAAGGCGCTCCGGGAACGCCGGATCGGGCACACGGGGACGCTCGATCCCATGGCGGAGGGGCTGCTCCTGCTGTGCGTGGGCAACGCGACCCGGCTTCAGCAGTACCTCCTGGGGTGGGAGAAGACGTACACCGGGACGATCCGGCTCGGGACGGCCACCGAGACCTACGACCGGGAGGGGGAGACGATGGAGCCCTCGGGGCCCGTTCCGGACCTCGGAGAGGGGGCGCTGGCGGAGCTCGCCGCCGCCTTCACCGGCACCATCGAGCAGCTCCCGCCGCCGTACTCGGCCAAGAAGGTCCGCGGCAAGAAGCTGTACGAGCTGGCCCGTGAGGGGGAGACGGTGGAGGTGGAGCCCAAGACCGTCACCGTGCACGCGCTCGAGCTCCGCACCTCCGGACCGGACCTGCTCGAGTTCGAGGTCACCTGCTCGTCGGGGTTCTACGTCCGATCGCTGGCCCACGACATCGGCGTCCGGCTCGGGTGCGGCGCGCACCTGGACAGCCTCCGGCGGGTGGCCATCGGTCCGTACACCGTGGAGCGGGCTCTGCCCCAGGAGGCGCTCGAGGCGGCGTCGGATCCGGCGGACGTGACGGGCGCCGGGGCCTGGATCCCCCTGGCCGAGATCCATCTCCCGTTCACCGACGTGGTGCTCAACCCGACGGCCGCAGACCGGTTCCTGCACGGTGGCGAGGTGATCGTCCTGCGCAGCGACTCCCGACCCGTTGCGGCGGGCGACCCGATCGTCCTGCGCAACCGGGAGGGCCGCCTGCTCGGGGTCGGCACCGTCGCCACGGTGATGGCTCGGGGCCGCACCGTGGCGATCCGGCCTCGGACCGTCATCGGCGCCTGACGGAACCGCCGGTCTCGGCACCGGCCCATCGGATCCTGCGGCACCGCCTGGGTGCCTGCTATCCTTCCGCGGACGATACGACGGGGAGGTTCCATGGCGGAGCGGAAGAAGGGCGTGCTGCGGTCGTTTCCCGGGATGTTCTGGCTGGTGATTCTGTTCGAGTTCTTCGAACGGGGCTCGTACTACGGCGTCATGAGCATCCTGTCGGTCTACCTGACCGACCGGCTGGGGTTCCCGAAGGAGAACGTCGGGCTGATCAAGGGCACGATCCAGCCTCTGCTGTACTTTCTGCCCATCGTCACCGGGGCGCTGGCGGACCGGTTCGGGTACCGGAAGGTGCTGCTCGCCGCGTTCACCCTCCTGGGGACGGGGTACCTCCTGACCTCCCAGGCCACGGCGTACACGGCGGTGTTCCTGGCGCTGTGCGTCATGGGGCTGGGAGCCGGCGCGTTCAAGCCGATCGTCTCCGGCACCATCGCCCGGGTGACCGACGAGTCCAACAGCACCGTCGGGTTCGGGATCTACTACTGGTCGATCAACCTCGGTGCGTTCCTGTTCCCGCTGATCCTCGTGCCGCTGCTCAAGTCCACGGTGGGGTGGAGCTGGGTGATCGTGGCCGCAGCGGTGGGCACCGGCGCCATGATCCTGCCGACCCTCCTGTTCTACCGCGAGCCCCCCGCCGACCCGTCGGTGGCCCGAAAGGACGCGAACCTCGTCCAGACCCTGGCCGACGCCTTCGAAATCATCTACTCGCCGGTGATCCTCGCAGTCCGCCGGGCGGCGTCCTCCCCGGCGGTCCGCGCCGCGGTGGTCGCCGCCGGGATCGTCCTGGCGGCGCTCGGCGCGTGGCGGTACCTGGCGCCGGGTGAGGCCGTGATGGCCGCGCCGGGTACGGCGTTCGCGGGGGAGGGCGGGCCGTACGAGGTCAGGGTGGTACGGGACATGACGGCGGAGGCGCCCTGGACGGTGGAGTCCGCGGGCGATCCGGCCCACCCCGTGCTGACGGTGCACGACCCGGACCGGACCCTCGCCGCGGCGCCGGAGGTGCTGGCGGCGCTCGGCGGCGCCCCGGGCACGCCGGAAGCGCTGGAACGGGCGGTCCGCACGGCCGAACAACCGCCGCGAATCCGGCTCGTCCTGGACCCCGGCGCGGGGTCGCCGTCGGTGGAGCCGGGCGAGGGGGGCGAGACAGTGGTCCGCGTCCCGCCCCGGGCCGAGGCCGCCGGGGCGCTGGCCGCGCTCCGGGCCGTCCCCGAGCTGGCGTTCCTGCCGGATCGCACGGTGGGGGAGCTGCTCTCCCGCGCGTCGCGGCGGCCGTTCCTGCTGGGGTTCGTCGCCCTCGTGCTCTGGGCCGCGGCGCTGGCCGTGGTGCTCCAGCCCCGCTACCGGGACGCCGCGCCGGGGACGCGGCGGACCATGGTCCTTGGGACGGTGGGGGTGGGACTGGCGCTGCTCTGGCTCCTGCCGGGGCTGTCCGGATTCGCCCGGATCGTCTCCTCGGTCATCTACCTGACCGTTTCCGCCATCTTCCTGATGGACCTGGAGGATCTCGACAGGTTCCGGGACCACTGGCGGTTCCTGCTGCTGATCTTCCTCTACTCCGGGTTCTGGGTGCTCTACTTCCAGATGTTCGACTCGGTGCTCTGGTACGTCAAGGCGTACGTGGACGCCTCGTCGCTCGACCACGCCGTCAACGGCCTCCTGGCCTCCCTGGGGATCGGGATCTCGTGGCGGTTCGACGTGGAGCACGTCACCGTCATCAACGCCGGGACGATCATCCTGCTCCAGCTCGTGGTGTCCTCCATCGTCCGGAAGACCCGCGCGCTGCCCACCATGATCGCGGGGATCCTGATGGGGACCGTCGGGATGGCGATTCTGGCCGTCTCCACGTCGATCTGGGTGTTCATCGCCGGGATCGTCATCTTCTCCATCGGCGAGATGACCGCGCACCCGAAGTTCATCTCCTACGTCGGCCTGATCGCCCCGCGGGACCGGGTGGCGACGTACATGGGGTACATCTTCCTCTACGGCGTCATCGGCTCGTCCATCGGCGGCGTACTCGGGGCGAACCTGTACGTCCACTACGTCGACCGGCTCAACCAGCCGCGAACGCTGTGGCTGATCTTCTCCATGATCGGTGTGGCCACCATCGCCGGGCTGCTGCTCTACTCCCGCCTCGTCCACCGCGAGGCGGCGCCGGAGGCGGAGGGCGCGTGAGGCCGGAGGGGTTCCCCGCCTGGTCCGAGGACCCGTACCTCCGCGAGCTTGAGACCCGGGTGGTCTCGGTGGAGCCCGGGGAGGACGGGACGGTCCTCGTGGAGCTCGAGGACACGGTGCTCTACCCGGAGGGCGGCGGGCAGCCGGCGGACACCGGCCGGATCGGCGGGGCCCGCGTCGTGAGCGTCCGGAAGTGGGGCGGCCGGATCGTCCACGTGGTGGAGGGCGAGGTGGCGCCGGGGCCGGTGACGGTGCGCCTCGACTGGGACCGGCGGTACGACCACATGCAGCAGCACACGGCCCAGCACCTGCTGACTGCCCTGGCCGGGCGGCACCTCGGGTGGACCACCACGGGGTTCGGGATCGGGCCGGAGGTCGCCACGCTGGACGTGGAGGTGAAGCGCCCGGCCCCGGAACGGCTCCGGGAGCTCGAGGAGCTCGTGGCGGAGGCGGTCCGGGCTGCCCGGCCCGTTCGGGTGCGGTGGATCCGCCGGGAGGAGATGGAACGGCTCGAGGTCCGGTCGCGGCGGCTCCCCGCGGGTCTCGACGGGCCGATCCGGCTGATCGAGATCGAGGGGATCGACCGGAACACCTGCGGCGGCACCCACGTGGCCTCCACGGCGGAGGTGGAGGCCGTGGCCATCGTCGGCACCGAGCCGATGCACGGGGGGACGCGGCTCTCCTGGGTCGCGGGGCGGCGGCTGCGGCGCAGGATGGCGGCGCGGGAGGAGCTGCTGGCCGGACTGCGGCGCGTGACCGGCGCGGGGGACGCCGAGCTCGCCGGGATCGTGGAGCTCAAGCTGCGGCAGCTCAAGGAGGCCCGGGCCGAGGCGGGCCGGCTGCGGGAGCGGCTCGCCGGGTCCACGGCGCGGGAGCTGATGGCGCGGGAAGGCCCCGTGGTGGCCGCGAAGCTGGAGGACGGCGACACGGTGGCCGCCGTGGCGTCGAAGCTGGCCGGTTCGCCGGGGAGCAAGGCGTACCTCCTCGTGGCGCCGGACGGGGCGCTGGCCCTGGCGCTGGCCGCCGAGGCGCCCGGGCGGGCCGAGGCGCTGGGCCCCGTTGCGGCGGAGGC
>JAMOVQ010000170.1 GCA_027067575.1 Thermoanaerobaculia bacterium
CTTGCCGACTTCCAACCGATGACCCAATGAAAAGGGGATTACGACCGTCTGCACGATTGCCAGGTTTCGGTCCCAATCGATCGCGCTTCCAACCGATGACCCAATGAAAAGGGGATTACGACGGTTCAGGACGTGTTGCCAGTCAGAGCCTCCGATGCCCCTTCCAACCGATGACCCAATGAAAAGGGGATTACGACGCCGACGATCTCTCCGACGTCGTTCAGGATAGGCTCCTCGCTTCCAACCGATGACCCAATGAAAAGGGGATTACGACTCTCCCCTCCAGCCCACTTCTCCCCGTCGATGGAGATCTCCTTCCAACCGATGACCCAATGAAAAGGGGATTACGACGCCTTCTGATAGGTCATCTTCCTCCCAGATGAGGTTTTCGCTTCCAACCGATGACCCAATGAAAAGGGGATTACGACTCTCAATTTACCAGCTCCTCTTCCCCAAACACATGGCTTCCAACCGATGACCCAATGAAAAGGGGATTACGACCACGCCGTCTTGTACGGCGAGAGACCGGCGATGGCGGCAACTTCCAACCGATGACCCAATGAAAAGGGGATTACGACGTCCTGGTACTCCTCGATGAGGATCCCCTCCAGGGCCAGGCTTCCAACCGATGACCCAATGAAAAGGGGATTACGACGAGAGCTTCGATTCCCGCCTTGAGCAGCGGGGAAACGGAACTTCCAACCGATGACCCAATGAAAAGGGGATTACGACGCTTCCCAGAAATCATCCTCCTCTGCGGGGATTGTGGTGTCTTCCAACCGATGACCCAATGAAAAGGGGATTACGACTATTCATCGTTTACTCCTTGAAAAGGGATTCCTGACAGTACTTCCAACCGATGACCCAATGAAAAGGGGATTACGACACTCAGTCCTCCATACGTACTTATGCGCGTACCGAACTTCCAACCGATGACCCAATGAAAAGGGGATTACGACCCGACCACTGAGAAACTCTGCCCCATGATCGAGCCTCTTCCTTCCAACCGATGACCCAATGAAAAGGGGATTACGACTCTACGACGCTCGCCTCGACCTCGTCCCAATCGTGTGCCCCTTCCAACCGATGACCCAATGAAAAGGGGATTACGACTTGGATTTCCCCATATCCAAAGGTCAACTCCCCCCAAAGCTTCCAACCGATGACCCAATGAAAAGGGGATTACGACTCGCGGTCGCGCTCGTAGGTGTAGAGCCTCATCTCGCCGCTTCCAACCGATGACCCAATGAAAAGGGGATTACGACCATCCAGTAGCGCTCGGCGGCGTCGACGGCGGCGACGCAGCTTCCAACCGATGACCCAATGAAAAGGGGATTACGACCCATCTCATTCGCCCAACGCCGCAGAAATCGTGCCATCACTTCCAACCGATGACCCAATGAAAAGGGGATTACGACGTGTTAGTCGGCCAGCCCGAAGTCCGCCGGAGTCCAGCGGCTTCCAACCGATGACCCAATGAAAAGGGGATTACGACTGCTCTGGAGATAGACTCGGAGTTTGGTGTAGCCCGTTCCTTCCAACCGATGACCCAATGAAAAGGGGATTACGACCTGCGATGTAGCAGTTTGAGGAGCAGAAAACCACTCCATCGCTTCCAACCGATGACCCAATGAAAAGGGGATTACGACACGACCGACAAGCTCCGCATGCATCACACACCCCCTCTTCCAACCGATGACCCAATGAAAAGGGGATTACGACTGCTCCGGACGGGATCTGAGAAACGGGAGACTCAAGAATCCTTCCAACCAACGATCCGATGAATGGGAAACTTCGACACGGGTTGTGACGGATGCGGGCTGAAGCCCGCGCTCCCTTCCGACCGATGACCTGAGGCCTGAGGATGCGGGGACGATGCGGGTTGAGTCCCGCGTTCCGATCCGTCTCGACACTGGCCGAGGTTGGACGCGCCGACCTTTTCTGTACGGGCTCAACCCTGGGGAGCGATGGTGTAGTTGCCGTTGCCGAAGGCGCAGCGTTTGCCGACGCCCAGCAGGCTGCACCCGGCGATGATCGGGCGGAGCGGGTTGGGGATTTCGCGCCAGTCCGCCTCGCCGATGAACCCGGAGAGTGAGTAGGACGCGCCGGTCCTGCCGCTCGTCCGGCGTCGCCGGATCCAGCGCGTCCGGCTCCTCTCGAGGGTGACGGCATCGGCAAGATCGCCGATCGTGCGAAAATCCCAGTCGGGGCAGCTGCCGCACCAGGCGGCGGCAAGAGACGATAGGCGGTCCCGCATGCGGCGGATCACGGGGCCGGGTTCGGGGCGTTCCACCGGACGGCCGCGGGCGACGATGCCGGTGGGGGTGAGAAAGCGGAGGGTGAGGGCACCGGGGAGGTCCTCCGGTACCCAGTCCTGCAAGGGGTGAAGCGGCGGAGGTGTGTGGTCCGGGATCGCCATCTCGCCGCCCGGCGTCAGCTGCGAGATCCGGTCCACGGTGAACGGTGGGTCTCCCCGCCGCAACCCCCTGGGGCCGAGCTTCTCGAAGATCCGGCGGATCCTCGGGAAGAGGGCGGCGGCGTTCCCGACGAGAACGAGGACGAAGCCATCCGGCGTTTGGGGGTCTGCCCGGAACACGTAGGGCCGCGGCACGGCGGTGTTCCGGGTGAGGACCGTCATGCCGGACGGCCTCGCGGCGAACACCTGGCCGTAGGAGCATTCCGCAAGGTGGGGGCATTCCGGACACGGGTCGTTCCACCGCTCACGGGGGCAGACCATCCTCCGGTACTGGAGCAGGAGGGCGCCCCGGAGCACCACCGGGTCGAGCCGCCATCCGGGGCGCTGGAAGGCCAGACGCCATCGTGTCACCTGGATACGCAACGGGTTCAGCACGATGCCATTCTAGCTCGATTCCGCGGGCTCGTCCCCGAGTCGCCGTCCGCTGCTTCCGTTCCGGACCCGGAAGGATGGAGCGCGGGCTTCGGCCCGTATGCTGCCGATCCGTGATCCGAGGGAGGAGACGAACGATGGCCCCAGCGGAACGGGGTCTGTGCTTCAGACCGGCTCCGTTGCGCCGTGCAGGAGTCTGGCACCGGCCCGGAACCGTCACGTCCCGCGGGGCTCGCGGACGATCGCTTCTGCGGGCGGGGAGGGCGCCGGAGACGGACGACGGCCCGGGCCGGGGCCCGGGCCGTGGGGTTTCGGTGTTCGCTGGGTCAGCCGTTCTGCTTGCGAAGGACGTTGAGCGCCGATCCGGCCTTGAACCACTCGATCTGCTCGGCGTTGAGGGAGTGGTTGAGCCAGATGGTCTCCTCGGTGCCGTCGGCGTGGTGGATGATCGCCTTGACCGGCTTGCCGGGGGCGAGCTCCGCCAGGCCGACGATGGAGATCCGGTCGTCCGCCTTGATCTTGTCGTAGTCCGCCGGATCTTGGAAGGTCAGCGGCAGCACGCCCTGCTTCTTGAGGTTCGTCTCGTGGATCCGGGCGAAGGAGCGGGCGATGACGGCGGCGCCGCCCAGGTGGCGCGGCTCCATGGCAGCGTGTTCGCGGGAGGAGCCCTCGCCGTAGTTCTCGTCCCCGATGACGATCCAGCGGATGCCGCGCTCCTTGTACGAGCGGGCGAGCTCGGGGATCGGCTTCTTCTCACCGGTCTCCACGTCGATCCCCGTGCCGGGCTCATCGGTCCAGGCGTTGACCGCGCCGAGCAGCAGGTTGTTGGAGATGTTGTCCAGATGGCCGCGGTACTTGAGCCACGGACCGGCCTGGGAGATGTGGTCGGTGGTGCACTTGCCCTTGGCCTTGACGAGGACGGGGAGCCGCTCGAAGTCCTTACCGTCCCAGGCGGGGAACGGCGTGAGCAGCTGGAGCCGGTCGGAGTCAGGCCGGACCTTGATCTCGACGCTGGAACGGTCCGCGGGCGGGGCGAGGTACCCCTCGGCCTTGAACACGAACCCGCCGGGAGGGATGTCCGGGGCGGGCTTGGGTGTGTCGAGTTTGAAGGTGGTTCCGTCGGCGGCCTCGATCTCGTCGGTCAGCGGGTTGAAAGAGAGCCGGCCGGCCAGGGCGTACGCCACGACGATCTCCGGGCTGCCGATGAAGGCGTGGGTCTCGGGGTTGCCGTCGTTGCGCTTGCGGAAGTTCCGGTTGAACGAGGTGACGATGGAGTTGGGCGTGCCGGGCTCGATGTCGTGACGCTCCCACTGGCCGATGCACGGTCCGCAGGCGTTGGCCAGCACCACGGCGCCCAGCTTCTCCAGGGTCGCCATCTGGCCGTCGCGCTCGATGGTGGCCTCGATCTGCTCCGAGCCCGGGCTGACCCACAGGGTCGCCTTGAGCTTCGCGCCCCTCTCGATGGCCTGCTCGGCCACCTCGGCGGCGCGGGTGATGTCCTCGTAGGAGGAGTTGGTGCAGGATCCGATCAGGCCGGCGGTCAGGTTGTCGTGGTAGCCGTTCTGCTCCACGTCGCTGGCCATCCGGGAGACGGGGTGGGCCAGGTCCGGGGTGTGCGGGCCGACCAGGTGCGGCTCCAGCGCGTCGAGGTCGATCTCGATCACCTGGTCGTAGTACGTCTCCGGGTGCTCCCACACCTCGGCGTCCGCCGTCAGCAGGTCGGCGTTGGCGTCGGCCAGGGCGGCGATCTCGCCGCGGCGGGTGGCCTCGAGGTAGACCTTCATCCGCTCGTCGTACGGGAAGATCGAGCAGGTCGCGCCGAGCTCGGCGCCCATGTTGGTGATGGTGGCCTTGCCCGTGGCCGAGATCGAGGCCGTGCCCGGGCCGAAGTACTCGACGATGGCGTTGGTGCCGCCCTTGACCGTCAGGATGTCGAGCAGCTTGAGGATGACGTCCTTGGGCGCGGCCCAGCCGTGGAGCTTCCCGGTCAGCTTGACGCCGATCAGCTTCGGCTGGAGGACCTCCCACGGGAAGGAGGCCATGACGTCCACGGCGTCCGCACCGCCGACGCCCACGGCAACCATGCCGAGTCCGCCGGCGTTGGGTGTGTGGGAATCGGTGCCGATCATCATCCCGCCGGGGAAGGCGTAGTTCTCGAGCACCACCTGGTGGATGATCCCCGAGCCCGGCTTCCAGAACCCCAGGCCGTACCGGGCCGCGGCGGACTGGAGGAAGTCGTACACCTCGCGGTTCTCCTCGATCGCACGCTCCACGTCCTCCTTCGCGCCGGAGCGGGCGCGGATCAGGTGGTCGCAGTGGATGGTCGACGGCACCGCCGTCTCGTCCCGGCCCGACAGCATGAACTGGAGCATGGCCATCTGCGCCGTGGCGTCCTGCATGGCCACCCGGTCGGGGCGCAGCATGATGTACGACTTTCCGCGCTCGAGCGTCTCGTTCTCCGGGTCGTCCAGGTGCCCGAACAGCACCTTCTCCGCCA
Source organism: Thermoanaerobaculia bacterium (assembly GCA_027067575.1). Classification (GTDB taxonomy): domain Bacteria; phylum Acidobacteriota; class Thermoanaerobaculia; order Thermoanaerobaculales; family Sulfomarinibacteraceae; genus JAMOVQ01. The sequence continues at coordinate 5,346 of JAMOVQ010000170.1, forward strand.
GCGTCAGCGGCCGTCCGAGCCGTTTGCGGACGATCTCCAGCCGCTTTCTCGAGGTCTCGTAGACCTTCTTCACCATCTCCGGTGTCGTCTCGATCCGTGGCATCGCCTGACTCCTTTCCCCCCCACGGGGACCTTCCCTGTGCCGGATTTCACAAGCCCGGCGCCATAACGCCGCGGCCCGCCGCGCATTGTACACCGCTCCCTACCGGTCCGTGACCTCCAGGATCATCCCGGCCGAGTAGGCGCCGTGCTCGGGGGCGTAGAGGCACTGGACGACGGCGGGGCCGATCCGGAACCGGCCGGCGGTGGCCGCGCGGAGGCGGTACCGCAGGACGTACTCCCCGGCGGGCAGCCGTTCGATGAACCAGTTCTCGCCGGAGTCCCGGACCTCCTCGTACACGCCGAGGCCGCCGACCCACCGGTACCCGGACCGGAGGGAGACCGGCTCGAACCCGGCGCCGCGCGGGTCCCGCAGGTGGACGTACTCCATCCGGTGCCGTGCGGTGAGCCGGACCTCCACGGCCAGCTCGTCGCCCACGCCCACGGCGTCGCCGCGGGCGAGCGGCTCCAGTACCCACTCGTCCCCCTTCCGGACCCGCCGGTAGAAGCTGCGGTCCACGGCGAGGAGCGTTCCGGCGCCGCCGGACTCGGGTTCCTGCTCGGTGGAGAAGTGCCAGGTCGCGGTGGCGAAGGCGAACCCCTTCCCCCGGCTCGTCACCTCGATCCGGCTCATGGCGTCCGGGACGATGGCGTCGCCCGGGACCACGAGCTGGGCCCGTGTGACGGGCTCGTCCGGCTCGAAGACGTACCGCGCGGAGCGCGGCCCGGCGTCCACCTCGACGGTCTGGGCGGCGCCCAGGTCGCCGCCTCGTTCCATCGCCGCCACCAGGGCCCAGATGACCTCGGCCGTGGCCCGGGTGGACTTCCAGTGGTCGAGCTTCTTGTCCAGGAGCAGCCACTGCACGAGCCCGTCGCGGCGCGGGTCGTCCGGTTCGAGCTCCACGAGGGTGCGGAGCGCCAGAGCGTGGCCCTCGGTCGTGTCGTTGTACCAGAGCCACGACCTGGCCTCGGGCTGCCAGTAGGTGCCGAGGTCGGGGTCGGTGACGGCGGAGTCCATGACGCTGTCGAACACGAGCCGCGCGTCGGCGTGGCGTCCCATCCGTTCCAGCGTCAGGGCGAGGTACGCCTTGAGCCGGGGCGAGTGGTCCTTCCAGTGGGAGAAGGAGAAGTCGACCATGCGTTCCCGGTCGAGGTCGGTGAACACGCCGCCGGTCCAGGAGTCGTCGGGGTAGCAGGAGAGGACGTACCCGAGGTAGGTGACCATCTCCCAGCAGCAGTCCTCCTCGATGGCGTTCGGAACGAGCTTCTCGATCCACCACCGGTGGAGCGACCGCCACGCCCGCTGGACCATCCCCTGCGGGACCTCGGCGCCGTGCTCGACGGCACGGGAGAGGCCGTCGAGGATCAGGCAGGTCATGTACGGCGAGGGCGGCCCCCCGGGCCACCAGGGGAACGCGCCGTCCGGGAGCTGCGCCTTGGCGAGCTTCGCCAGCGCCTGGCGGCGGTTCGCCGCGGCGATCTCGGGGTCGAGGATCCGGATCAGCTCCGCCGGGTCCTGCGAGCCGCCCTCAGCCTCCACGATCCACGGCGTCTCCTCGAGCAGCATCGTCCGGTTGGGGTCGGGCCGGTCCCACCGCTCGAGGCGCGTGTCGCGCCGGGCGGCCAGCTTCTTCGCCAGCGCGGCGATCTCGGGGTGGCGGTCGAACACCGAGGTGACGATCGCCGTGGAGACGAACCGGTTGAGCGTCTGCTCGGTGCACTCGTACGGGTAGCGGACCAGGTAGGGGAGCGCCCGGAGCACCGTGGTGAACAGCTGGGCGTCCACGGTGACGACGAGCTGCTCGTCCACCCGGGTCGGGTCGGAGCGGTCCGCCATCTCGGGGAACTCGAGGGTCCGGTGGTCGTCGTCCCGGAGCGCGGCGAACCGCGACTGCATCAGGTGGTACCGCCCGGGCAGGACGGGCAGGGGACGGAGCTCGCCGTCCGACAGCCCGCCGGAACGGGCCGTCACCCGGAACGCCACGAGGCCGGGACGGGGCGGGACGGCCACCGGGAACTCGAGGGTCGTGCCCTTCCCCGGCTCGACGGAGAAGGCGACGCCGGACCGCGTGGCGGGCTCCAGCCCGAACGCCGCGGCGACGCTCTCGCCCGTGGCGGGGTCGAGGATGTCGAGGTCCAGCGTGCCCTCCAGCGGCCCCTCACCCGCGTCGTCCACGCGGACGCGGATCGTGGCGCGGTCTCCCTCCCGGAGGAACCGCGGGAGGTACGGCCGCACCATCAGCTCCTTGACCGTCCGCGCCGTCCGGTGGAGCCGGCCCGCCATCAGGTCGCGGGTTGTGGCCACGACCCAGAGGTTCCATCCGGTCACGGAGTCGGGGACGTCGAAGGCGACGGTCACGGAGCCGTCGGCGTTGGTGACGAGGTGTGGCGCCCAGAGCGCCGTCTCGGCGAAGTCCGAGCGGAGCTCCACTGGCGGCGCCTCGGCCGGCGGAGGCTCCGGCGCGTTCGGGACCCTGGCCTTGGCCTGCCGGTCCTCGCCGGCCACCGCCTCGTCCTCGGCCATGGCGGGCGAGGGGACCGCCTCCATCCTCGGGGTGCCGGCCTTGAACATCATGCGGGGCATCCCGCGCATCCCGGGGCCACCGATCCCGTACCGGTCCAGCGTCCGGATCCGGTCGCCGGAGAACGACGGCGCGTGGACCGACGGTCTGATGCCGGTTCCACCGTGCCAGGCGGGCGTGGCGCTGCCCAGGCCGGTCAGGAGCCGGCCGGCGGACGCCCTGCCGGGGTAGAGCCCCAGGGGGTCCGGCGGCTCGTACGGCGCGAACAGGTCGAGGCTGGCGTCGTACATGGTCGCCAGGAGCTCCGCCGCTCCCTCGGCGACGGCCTTCCCGTCGGGGCCCCGGACGGTGATGGAGAACGTCTCCCGTTCGCCGGGCCGCATCCGGTCCCGGAACGACCCCAGCTCGAGGTCGAGCTTCCGGTCGTTCCAGGGCACCCGGACCGTCCGCTCCAGGGTCATCAGCTGGTGGTCGCGGAGCGCGGTGAGCCGGACGACGAACCCGCCGCGGTCGTCCTCCGTGACGGGGAGTTCCAGGACCGCAGGATCGGCGCCGGAGCGGAGCGTCCGCCGCTCGATGCGGCGCCCCGCGCGGAACCGCTCGAGCACCATGGTCTGGCCCGGCAGCCCGGAATGGGCCAGGACGAGGAGTCGGTTCCCGGGGGCGGCCTCGGACCGTTCCGTCGACAGGACGAGGGGAAGGGCGAGCGGCGCCTTGCCACGCCGCACCACCAGGAGGTTCCTCGTGGCCTTCGCCTCGGCCCCGAACCGGTCGCGGCTGGTGACGACGAGCCGGTAGGCGCCCGGATCGAGATCACGGAGGGCCAGCTCGGCCGTGCCCGCCTCGCCGTACGCCACGGCCCCTTCCCGGACGGTGGCCCCCTCGGCCCAGGTGCGGAGGAACCGTTCCGGGTCGGGATCGGCGTCCCAGCGGGGACGCTGGCGGTCGCCGGGGGTGTGGTACGCGCCCTCGGGCTCGTCCGGGCTGGGGGCGAGGGGGAGGTCGGCAGGCAGGACCGTTTCTTCCGGCTGTTCCAGGCGGACCAGCCGCCACGCGCCGTCCCCCGGTGCGGGGTTGCCGTCGAGGTCCGTCCTCCGCAGGGTGAACGCTGCCGGGGCGTGGGGCCGGAGGAACCCCGGGCCGTCCCCGATCGACACCTCCACGGCGGCGAACCCGAGCCGGAACGTCCGCTCGCCGGTCCGGGTCTCGCCGCCCGCGTCGGTGACCTCCGCCACGAGCCGGAACCGGTAGGTCACCCCCCGGCGCGCCTGGCGTTCGTCGGCGGACGGCGTGAACCGCACGGTGAACCGGCCGTCCTCGCCGACCTTCGCCTCCCCGGCGGCGATGACCTCCGGGTGCGGCGGCGCGGGCCGCCACCACCAGCCCCACCACCGGGGCCAGACCGGGACACGCTCCACCCGCCAGCGCGCGGTCCCCTCGGAGACCGGCAGGCCGAAGTAGTAGCGCGCCTCGCCCGCGAGGGCCGCCTCACGGTTGAGCCGGAGGGGGGCGGACGGGTCGGTGATCTCCACGGTGAACGTCGGGCGCTTGTACTCCTCGACCCGGACCGGGGCCGAGCCGCCCAGGGAGCTGTCGACCCGCCATGCCCCGAGGAGGCGTCCGGCGGGAATGGGGAAGTCCGCGTCTGCCGAGCCGAAGGTGTTGGTCGAGAGGTTCCGGGAGGTCACGGTCCGCCCGTTGGCGTCGCGGAGCGTCAGCGTGACGGTCTCGCCCGCCGCCACGTGGAACCGCCCGGAGGCGTCGTCGCCCCGGTAGGCGATCACCTTGGCGTGGATCGTCTGGCCGGGACGGTAGACGGCGCGGTCGGTGAACACCAGCGAACCCGATCGCTCGGTCCGGCGTGGCCTGCGGGCACGGAGGGTTCCCCCGGTGAGGAGGGCGTGGTCGTGGCCCCGGCTCGCCAGCACGGTGTACGAGGCGTCCCTCGTCAGGCCGAACACCACGCGCCCGTCCCGGTCCGAGGACCGCTCCTCGACGGCTTCCGGGCCGTTCCTCCGGTTCACGCGGTACAGCCGGACGCGTGCACCCTCCACCGGCGCGCCGGTGGCACCCGACCGGACGGTGACCTCGACGGAGGCCGAGTCCTCGTCCTGCCGGGCCACCGCCACGAGGTCGCCCAGGATGACGTCCACGGCGGCCAGGGCGTTGTTCTCTCCTCGGAAGTCCTCGCGCACCGAGGCCATGACGACCCACAGCCCCGGTTTCTTCATGGGCGGAACGACCCACGTCACGTGGTCGCGGAAGTCCGGCGTCGGCGCAAGATCGACCGTCCAGCGGGCGTCGGGGCGCGTGGAGCGGATCGCCTCGATGTCCCTGGCGTCGGGGAGCAGGGGACGCCACTGCCGGCCGCCGCGCTCAAGCCACGCCTCGGGGTCGAACCGCCACGCCCGGAAGTGGAGCCGGCCGAGGTTCCGGTGGGTCACCTTGATGCTGCGCCGGTCGGGGGCGTCCGAGCGCATGGCGATCATGGCGTAGGATGGGGCCTCGATCCTGGAGACGATGGCCCGGCACCGTGCGGCGCCCGGGGTCCCGGGGTTGGCCTCGATCCCGTCGAGCGCCAGGGCGCGGGCCCGGACGAGCGCGTCGGGCGCCGGATCGGAGGCGGTCATGTCGGCCTCCGTCGCACGGGCCCACGACCACCAGGGGAGCCGCCGGTCCGTGGACTCCAGCCTTTCATGGAGCGCGATGCGGATCGTCCGGCGGTCCTCTCTGGCCGTGACGGCGCCGTGGAGGATCTCCAGGCGTTTCCGGAACGCCTCCAGCGCGGCCTCGGGTTCGTTCCGGCCGGTGTGCCACCGTTCGAGATCGCCGAGGATCGCGGCGATCCGCGCGAGTGGATGCACGTGCGGGTCGGCCAGGGCTTCGTCCCCGCCCGGCAGGGGCCGGCCGCCGATCAGTGCGGCGAGGTCGAGGGTCCACGTGGCGTCCTGCTGTCCCGGAAGCCAGTACGCGGTATCGGAAAGGAACCGCGCCCACAGGTACGAGACGGCGTCCCGGACGGTGTCGCGGATCCCTTTCGGGTAGTCGTTGGGCACGAGGACATCGGCGAGGCGGTCCAGGGGGACGGCGCCGAGCGCCTCCCGCACGGCCCAGACCCGCCCGTACGCCGCGCCGATCTCGCCCACGATCTGGGTGCGCGTCCACCGGTCCACCCCCACGGCGTCGGTGGGCCCCACAGCCTCGCGGCGGCCGATCTCCCACGAGTAGGCGTCCAGGTAGCTCTCGAGGGTCCGGGCGTACTCCAGCTCGATCTGGGCCCGGAGGACGGGGTCGTTCGGCCTCGGTTGTGTCCGGAGGAAGGTGACGGCCTTCTCGAAGCCGCCCAGCGCCATCTCGAGCTCCGCCACCTGGAGCACGGCTCGAGTCCGCCCGGTCTCGTCCGCCGCCGCCTCCAGGAGACGGCGCGCCTCCTCGAGGGCGGCGCGGTACTTCTGCTCGTCGATCAGCCGATCGACGGTCTTCCACGACGGCGGGCTCTTCTCCACGGTCCCTCCCGGCGATCCGTTGTTCCCGGCGGGGGCCGGGACGTCCTGCGGGCGTGTCGCCGTGGGTCCGGACGCCGCGAGGGCGGCGAGTGACACGGCGAGTGCGGCGACGAGTACGGCTCTCGAAGTGCTCATGGTCCCATGGTAGCGGAGCGCCGGCGGAAGATGACAGCCCTCTGGTAAGCTCGGGGCATGAGGGTGCGTGTCCTCTCGCTCGTCCTCGTGATGGTGGTGGCAGGATGTGGGGGTGCCGCCACGGCTGGAGGAGCCGCGGGGGACGGTGCGGCCAGGGCGCCGGACGTGCTCGTGGAGCGGATCGTCCGCGATGAGGCGGGACGCACCCGCATCACCCTTTTCGACAACCGCGTCGTGGTGGTCAGCGTGCATCCGGAGCAGGGCGCCCCGGAGTTCCGCGAGCGGCTGCTGCCGGAGGGGGAGTGGTCGGTGTACCGGGCGTTCTTTGCCGGGGAGCTGCCGCGGCTCCGGAAGGAGATCGCCGAGGGGATCGTCCCGCCGGGCGACGGCGGAACGCTCCGGCTCGCCGTTCCGGGGCAGCCCGAACTGGTGGTCCAGTTCAGCACGCGGCGGGTGCCCGGCCTGGCGCTGGGAAGGATCCTCGCCACGCTGGACGACCTCCAGAAGCGGCTGCTCGAAAGTCCCAGAGAGAACCTGGACGTGGTCCGGTGGAACCCCCGGGAGGGGGACCGGGTCGAGCTGTGGGACGGCTCGACGGCGGTGGTCTCCGACGTGCGGAAGAACGGTACGGTGGTGCTGGAACACGAGGGTTCCCCGCTGATCGAGGCCATGGCCCGGGAGGAGCTTCCGGTCCGGGTGAAGCGAGTCCTCCAGCATCGGTCCCGATGAGGGTCACGGGCGGCGAATGGCGGTCCAGGCGGCTGGCCGGGCCACGGAAGGGACAGCCGCTCCGTCCCACCCCGGATGCCTTGCGGGAGCGGGCGTTCGCGGTGCTGGGCGAGGCCGTCGCCGGGGCCGTCTTCCTCGACCTGTTCGCGGGCACCGGGGCGGTGGGGATCGAGGCGCTCTCCCGTGGCGCCCGTGAGGCCGTGTTCGTGGAGGCACACCGGACGGCAGCGGCGCTCGTCCGGCGGAACCTCGAGACGCTGGCGGTTCCGGCCGACCGGTGGCGCATTCTGACCATGCCGGCCTCGCGTGCCCTGGCGCGTCTCGCCCGGGAGGGTCTCCGGGCAGGGCTCGCCTGGGCCGACCCGCCGTTCGAGCGGTGGGAGGACGGGCTCGACGCGCTGCTCGGGGCGTGGCGGCTCGGGGTGCTGCCGCCGGAGGCCCTGGCCTGCCTCGAGTGCCCGGCCCGCGCCGGCGTCGCCGCGGCGCTGCCCGCCGGCGTGACGATCCTCCGCGAGCTCGGCGGCGGAGCCTCCCGGCTCGTGATCCTGGAGGGCGGCGTCCCGCGTTCCTGATCGCGGCGCAACCGGCCACCGCCTCCGCTCGTACCCACCCGTGTGGACGCCCACCGCGGTCCACGGGGAGGTCGAGATGGCACGAGGTTCGTTGCGAAATGCGCGGAACGCCGGACGGCGGACGCCGCAACGGCGCTTGCTCCAACGCCCAAGCGTCCCTATGATGAGGTCCGGACGATCGATGCGAACCCGTCACCTGCCGCTCGCCTGGCTGCTTCTTGCCGCGCTGCTCGCCTCGGCGCCGGCAGAGGCGGCGCGCGTTGCAGTGATGCGGCTCGCCGACACGATCCAGCCGGCCTCGCAGAAGTACGTCGAGCGGGCGCTGGGAGCGGCCGCGGCGTCCGGCGCATCGCTCGTGGTGCTCGAGCTCGACACCCCGGGCGGGTTGCTGGCCTCCACGCGGAAGATCACCACGGCGATCACCACGTCGCCGGTGCCCGTGGCCGTGTACGTGGCGCCCAGCGGGGCGCAGGCAGCCTCGGCCGGCTTCTTCATTCTCCAGTCCGCCGACGTGGCGGCCATGGCACCGGGCACCAACGCCGGCGCGGCCCACCCCGTGGGCGGCAAGGGGGAAAACCTGCCCGAGGACGTGCGGGAGAAGGCGACCAACGACGCTGCGGCCCTGATCCGCTCCCTCGCGTCGCGGCGTGGCCGCGATGCGGAGCTGGCCGAGAAGGCGGTGACGGAGAGCCTGTCGTTCACGGCGGACGAGGCGCTGGAGAAGCACCTCGTGGACGTGGTGGCCTCCTCCCGGGACGATCTGTACCACCAGCTCGAGGGACGGGCGGTGGAGCGGTTCGGGGGAGAGAAACAGACGCTCGAACTCGGCTCCGTGGAGGAGGTTTCACTGCCGCCGACGCCGGGAGAACGCTTTCTCTCGACATTGGCCAACCCGAACATCGCCTACCTGCTGATGGCGCTGGCCATGATCGGGATTTACACGGAGATCACGCACCCCGGGGCGATCCTGCCCGGTGTGGTGGGCGTGCTGGCGCTGCTGCTGGGGCTCTATTCCATGTCGGTCCTCCCGGTGAACATCGCCGGGGTGGCGCTGATCGCGCTGGCCCTCGTGCTCTGGCTGCTGGAGGTCAAGGTGACGAGCTACGGCCTGCTGACCATCGGGGGTCTGGCCAGCTTCGTGCTGGGCTCCCTGATGCTGTTCGACTCGCCGATCCCCGATCTGCGGGTCAGCCTGAAGCTCATCGTCCCCACGGCGGTGACCATCGCGGCGGTGGTGATCTTCCTGCTCGGCAGGGTGGTGGCCGTGCACCGTCTCCGGCCGATGACCGGCCGGGAGGGGATGATCGGCGAGGTGGGGCGCGCCGTGACGGAGCTCGGGCCCGAGGGCACCGTGCTCGTTCACGGCGAATACTGGGATGCCGTCACCGACGGCGGAACTGTTCCCGCCGGGGCCCGGGTCCGGGTCGTGGCGGTGGAGGATGGCCGTCTCAGGGTCGAGGTGGCCGGAAACGAGGGGAGGGTCTGATGCCAGAGATTCTTGTTGTCGTCGCCATCATCGTGTTCGTCCTGTCCAAGTGGGTCAACATCCTCAAAGAGTACGAGCGGGCGGTCATCTTCCGGCTCGGCCGGGTGCTTCGCGAGCCCAAGGGACCGGGTCTGATCTTCGTGCTGTGGCCGATCGACCGGATGGTGCGGGTCAGCCTGCGGGTGGTGGTCCACGACATTCCGCCCCAGGACGTCATCACCCGGGACAACGTCTCGGTCAAGGTCAACGCGGTGGTGTATTTCCGCGTGATGAACCCCGTCAAGTCGGTGATCGAGGTGGAGAACTACATCTACGCCACCTCCCAGCTGGCCCAGACGACGCTGCGGTCCGTGCTCGGCGAGGTGGAGCTCGACGAGCTGCTCTCCCAGCGGGAGAAGCTCAACGTCAAGCTCCAGTCGATCATCGACCAGCACTCGGACCCGTGGGGCGTCAAGGTCACCATGGTGGAGGTCAAGCACGTGGACCTGCCCCAGGAGATGCAGCGGGCCATGGCGCGCCAGGCCGAGGCCGAGCGGGAGAAGCGGGCGAAGATCATCCACGCCGAGGGCGAGCTCCAGGCGTCCAAGAAGCTGGCCGAGGCGGCGGCGGTCATGAGCCAGGATCCCGTGACCGTCCAGCTGCGGTACCTCCAGACGCTGACCGAGATCTCCACGGAGAACTCCTCGACCATCGTGTTCCCGGTTCCGCTGAAGATGTTCGAGAAGCTGACCGGGAACTAGGAGCCGGACGCCGTGAGCCGGATCTACTACGAGATCCAGATGACGGCCCGTCAGCTGACGGTGCTGCTCGTGCTCCTGGTGCTGGCGCTGATCGGGGCGTTCCTGCTGGGGTACGGCGCCGGGGTCTCGGCGGGTGGCGCGGGGGCGTCCGCCGGTGGCGGGCCCCCGGCCCTCGCGGAGGCGGTGATCACGCCGGAACCGGAGGTCACGGCCTCGGTGGTCGAGGAGGTGCCTCCCACGGCGGCGCCGGCGCCTCGAGCCACGGCAACGGCGACGCCGTCTCCCGCGCCGGCACGGGCTCCGGCGACACCGCGGCCCGAGGCCACCGCCACGCCGAAGCCCCGGCCCACGGCGACGCCGAAGGCCGTCCCGGCCCCCATGGTTCCGAAACGGGAGGGGTTCTGGGTCCAGGTCCTGGCGGCAACGCACCCCGAGGCCATCGAGAAGGCGCGGAAGAACCTGGTGAAGCTCGACTTTCCGGAGAGCCACCAGTGGGTCGTCCCGACCCCGACCGCCGAGGGCGGGGTGCTCCACAAGCTCCGGATCGGGCCGTTTCCGGACCGTGCGTCGGCGGAGCGGGTGGCCGTTCGGATGCGTAACTCGGGGTTCCCCGATGCCTGGGTGGTGGTCCCGTGAGCCGTGCGGGGAGAACGGGAGGGCCTGCGCTCCCGCCCTGGATCCGCGGAAGGAAGCTCCGGCTCGGTGAGTTGCACGCCGTCCGCGTGCGGCTCACCGAGGGGGCTCTCGCCACGGTGTGCGAGGAGGCCCGCTGCCCGAACCGTTCCGAGTGTTTCGGGCGCGGCACCGCCACGTTCCTGATCAACGGGACGGTGTGCACCCGGAGCTGCGGCTACTGCGCCGTGGCCCACGGGCGGCCGGCGCCCCTCGACCCGGAGGAGCCGGCCAGGCTCGCCACCGTGGCGGAGCGGATGGGGTTGGCCCACGTGGTGATCACCTCGGTGGACCGGGACGACCTTCCCGACGGTGGTGCCGGGGCGTTCGTGGAATGTATCGAGCGTCTCCGGGAGCTGCCGCATCCGCCGGCGGTCGAGGTGCTGACGCCCGACTTCCGCGGCGACACCACCCAGGTGGACCGGATCCTCGACGCCGGGCCCGAGGTGTACAACCACAACGTGGAGACGGTCCCGCGGCTCTACCGGGAGGTCCGGCGGTCGGGCCGGTACGCCTGGGCGCTGGAGGTGCTCCGGCGTGTGACGGAACGGGGCGGGGACGTGGTGCCCAAGTCCGGCCTGATGGTGGGACTGGGCGAGACGGAGGCGGAGGTCCTCGATGTGCTGGCCGACCTGGCCTCGGCGGGGTGCCGCGTGGTGACCATCGGCCAGTACCTCCAGCCGACGCCGGCACAGGTGCCGGTGGCCCGGTACTGGGCTCCGGAGGAGTTCGAGGTGCTCGAGCGCGAGGGGCGGGCGCTGGGTCTCGAGGTCGTCGCGGGGCCGTTCGTCCGCTCCTCCTACCGTGCGGAGGAGGCGTACCTCCGCGTCCACGGCTGAGGGCGGGTGACCGGCCGAACGTCAGCTGGCGGAGCCGGTCAGGACCACCACCACGTCGCCCACGCCGGATTCCGCGTCCACGGCGGTTCCGCCCTCACCCTTCCACGAGGCGTCGCACCCCAGACCCTTCCCGCGGACCGTGCGGCCGGGAAGGCGGATCTCGCAGTCGCCGACGCCGGATGAGACCTCGATCCGACCGGCCTCGGTCCGTGGGAGGGCGATCCGCACGTCCCCCACGCCGGCGTCCACGTCGATCTTCCCGCCGCAGCGGGAGACCTCCACGTCGCCGACGCCGCTTTCGATGTCGGCGCCGCCGGCCACGTCCTTCACGGTGACGTCACCCACGCCGTTCTCGACCGCCACCAGGAGCCGTGCGGGCACGGTGATCTCCCACCGCTCCTCGAAGTGACGGTCGTCGTCCACGCCCTCGAGCTTCATCTCGACCGAACCGCCATCCCGGTGTACACCGAGCCGGGCGGCCTCGATCTCCCGCTCCCCCTTCCTCGTCGAGCCGAGGATCGGCAGGCCGGAACGCCGGGCCTTGAGCGTGACCTTCACGGAGATCCTGTCCGCCCCGTCCTCGCCGCGGATTGTGACGTCACCGACGGAGCCCTCAACGGCGATCCGGGTGATCCCGTTCCCCGGGCCCGTCCACGTCAGCACGCGGCTCTTCGAGCCAGCGGCGAGCGCCAGTGCGGGCACGAGGGCGGCAGCCAGGACGATGGGGGCGATTCGGCGCGTTCTCGTTCGTGTCATCGGTCGTTCCTCCCACCGGTACAACGGAACCGTCGTCCGGGAGGTTCTCCAGGGCCGGTCAGCCGTCTCCGCGTTCCTCGCCGGTTGACTCGCCGGCCGGCGCGACCTGCCATTCGGCCTCGCCCGTGTCCACCTCGATCTCCCCCGAGACGGTGGAGACCTCGAACGCGGGGCCCGGTCCCTCGAGCACCACCGCCGTGCCGTCCTCGCTGACCTTCCCGGGCAGGGAGCAGCGGATCTTCCCGGAGGTGGTCCGGATGGTGCCCTTCGGCGTGGTCCCGGGCGGCAGGACGAGCCGCGTCCTTCCGCCGTGGTTGTGAACCGTGACCGTCGCGTCGGCGGGGAGGCGGTCCCACCGCAGGGTGACCTTCCCCTTCGACGTCTCCACGGCGACGGACCCGGACAGGGCGTTCGCCCACACGTCGCCGGAGGCCGTGTCCACGTGGAGATCCCGTGTTCCGCCCGAGAGCGTCACGTTGCCCGACGAGGTCCTGGCGAACAGCCGCTCCAGCGGCCGGACGACGTCCACCCGCAGGTCGCCCCCGGAGGTCCGGAAGTCGACCGACCGCGCCGCGCCGAGGAACCGGGCGTCGCCCGTCGAGGTGCGGAGACGCAGCGGATCGGCGGAGGGGAAGTCCCCCCGGACGTGGATATCGCCGGAGGTCGTGGTGATGTCCGGGACCGCCTCCGGCGTCATGACGATGTCGAGCCGCGCCCGGACGGTCAGCATCCCGAACCCCAGGAAACCGTAGTGCGCCGGGGGGATTCGGATGGAGAGGCCGCCTCCGTGCCGGTCCACGATCGGCGTGTGGCCGGTGATCCACCGGCGGGCGGTGTCCTGGCCCGCTCCGGAGATGCGAAGGTCGGTGGTCAGCGCGAGGTCCGGCACGTCACCGGTCCGCAGGTGGACGTCGGTGTCCGCAACGTCGATGGTGACCACCGCGCCGGCGGCGATGGGGTAGTGGGTGACCTCGTGGACCGACTGCTCGGCCGCGGGGGCCGCGGTGGCGGCGAGGAGGCACAGGGGCAAAAGCGCGAGGCGGTGTCTCATCGTGGCCCTCCCTTCGGGCTCGTGCCGGGGAAACGGACGACCGTCGCCCCGCCGTTCCTCTCGCCGGGGGCAACATCCGCGTCGAGGAGCGGGTTCGCAGCGACGGCGAACCGGCGCCGGGCGAGCTCGGGCTCGATCCCGCCGAGGAACGCCCGGATCCGGCCCAGCGCCCGGCGGACCGACTCGGCCCGCGTCCCGGCGGCGCGGGCCAGTGGTGCCACCATGAAGGGCTGGTCGTCGAGCTCCGAGATCGCAACGATCAGCGCCACCGCCCATGCCTCGGGGGTGGCGCGCCGGAGCGGTGAGGCATCGAAGAACGCGCGCCACAGCCGGCGGGCGGCGAGCGCCACGAGCTCCGGGAGCTCGAGGGAGGCCGCGACGTTCACGATGGCCTCGTCAACCTCCACGGCGACGGGATGATCCGCGGGCTCCAGGTCCGTCCGCCACGCCTCCGCGAGCGCCTCTTCGGCCTCGTTCATGGCCCGGGCGTCCTCGATCAACAGGCTGGTCGCGTACAGGAGGTCCTCGTTCGGGAACGCTTCGAGCCCCTCGTCGAGCACCGCGGCGGCGGCATCCCACTCGCCGATGGATCCGAGCAGACCCGCCCTGATGCCGGCGAGGAACGCCCCGCTCTCCTCGTCGAGGGAGCTCTCGTCGATGGCATCGAGATGGTCGAGCGCCTCGGGAACCCTGCCCTCGTCGGCCAGCAGCATGGCCAGGCGGAGGTGGAGGAACGGCTCCTCCGGGAACAGGTCGATTCCCAGCTGGAGCATCTTCTCGGCCTCCTCGAGCTCCCCGAGCTCCGCGAGGGACGCGCCGACGGCGTAGGATGCCTCCGCCGTCGGTGCCCGCTCCCACGCCTGCTCGGCGGCGTTCAGTGCGTCCTCGTACCGGCCGAGCTCCAGGCACGCCTGGGCCTTCCACACGAGGAGGTCCGCCTCGAGCTCCGGCCTGCCCCCACCAAGGCGGAGGGCCGCCTCGGCGGTCCGGATCACCGCGCCGTGCTTCCCCAGCTCGGCGAGCTCTCCGCACCGTTCGAGAGCGCTCCGAAGCTGCCTCTCGTCGAACGTCTTCCCCCGTGCCATGGCCCCATGCTAGCCCGCCCCGGCGCCACCGTCCACCGCGGACCGCCGGGGGCCGTTGGGCTGTTCCCTGAAGGGGCGGGCCACCCAGGGGACGTGCCGGAGCAAGAGCGCAGCTCCCTTGGGCCGGAACAATCGGCCGGGCACGTCTTCCAGGTGGGTCGTCGAAGCCGTTCTGGAGCTCCCCGAGGGAACCGATCTCGGTTCGCCACCGGGAGGCGCGGGATCTCGACGGGAGCACGCTGGTGGAGTACTCTTGGAGCAAGGAGTCGGAGTGGCAGGTGGAATCGGAGTGGCTGGACCTGGGGAATGAACCGGTGATGCGTCGTCAGGACGGCAGGCTGACGTGGGCGCTGGTCTGCGACCGTCTGGGGTCGGTCCGGGCGGAGGTCACTGCAAACCGGAGCGGTCGGCCCGTCGTTCACCACTCGGACTCTTGGCCGTACGGGGAGGCGATCGACCCGACCCTGCGGGCCCATGAGGGTCACCACTCCACCGCCCAGTGGCGGGAGTACCGGGGGACGGTCTCCGGGGCCAGCGTCCTCGACGGCCTGGACTTCATGCACGCCCGCGAGTACGACTGGCGCCGCGGCCGGTTCCTGGAGCCCGACCCCATCGGCTCCTCCTGGAACGCCTACGCCTACGCGCTGGGGAACCCGGTGAACTTCACCGATCCGAAGGGGCTCCGGACGATGGTCAGGGAGGGGTGGAACGATCTCTTCAGGAACACCGCAATGGGGAAGGCGACGGAGACGGTATGGGATGCGGCATGGACCATGGTTCCTGGTGTGCCGGAGCTTGGGCTAGACTCCCGCCCCGGGTCTCCAGGAACTGTGGATCCTTATGAATCGAACCTGGTGAGAGGATTGGACGGCGCTCTTCCCAGATTTCTTTCTGAACTTCCAGCAGAGCCAGCCAGCCTGGTTCTTCTTGCGGAAGTTTCAGGTGCTCTTCTACCATCGGAGAGACGACGGATTGAACCTTTTCTTCAGGTATGGCGAAGCTTTCGCAATCGGCCTGTTCTTGCATACGGTGAGGAATCAAGATGGGGGCCAGTCGGTGGGGCGATGTGGTTAGGTTCCAGGATTCTTCGTAGGCTTGGTATCCGGGTACCGCTTTGTGGCGCATCCTGTACCGGGTGGGCCGTCGGCCTTTATACGAGGTTAGCGCCGTTGAACTCTTCTCTTGTGCGTGCGGTTATCATACAGCGATGGACACCGCTACCCCATACCTATGTTGGAATCCAGGTCCGAAGACGATACAGATGGCGTCGTGCCGTGGAGCTTGATCCTTACTGGGGGACGGAGTCATGGTATCCCGTGTGGTAGGTGGAATTGGCCAGTTTCTGGTATTCCTGAGCGGCCTTGCAATTGCCGTCAGTGGTACCGCCGTATTTCTATCTCAACAGACCGTCGTCGAGGAAAGAGGCGTCGACAAGCTTGGATGGGGTGTATTTGTCGTCGCTGGATTGTGGCTTGCCTGGGTCAGCATGAGACGGTTGTTGAAGGGAGAGAGGTTCTTTCAACTCCCGGATAGGGAACTGGACGGCCTCTCAGCGGCTGGCCTCTTGAGCGTTTCTGTGCTTGCATTCTCGTATGCCGCAGGGTATGTCTCCCTGACGCTGAACATGACGTGGTGTGATGACGTGAGCCTTTTCTCCGGCGGGGTTGGGGTGCTTCTTGTCGCTCTCGTGGAAGTGGTGGGCGTCGGTGTACTGATCAGAGGTAGCTTGCAGCGTCTCGTTACACGCATCAAGGGACACCCGAAACCCGGCAGTGAGTGAACACCCAGGTTCCATCCGAAGGGACACCACTTCTGGTCCGCGATCGAGAGGTCCACGGCTTCCTTCCAGTGCTGTCAGTGGACGGCGTGTCATGCCGGAGAAATCGCGAGATGGGATGAGTAGGCCGGCCTCTTGGAGACTCTCGAAGCGATGCTGCAAGATGCATTCGCTTGCCGCCGGGTGTAGGT
>JAMOVQ010000171.1 GCA_027067575.1 Thermoanaerobaculia bacterium
TCCCGCCCTGGTGCAGCTCCTCGGGATCACCGCGCCCCCGGTGTTCTACGACACCCTCGGTTACCACCTGGCGTTCCCGCAGCGCTGGCTGATGGCGGGGGGCTGGATCGAGTTTCCCAGGGACGCGTACAGCTACTACCCGTCGGCGGTGGACATCCTGGGAACGTTCGGCCTGGCGGGCGTCGGGGGGTGGGGTGCACGGGCCATCGGCCTGGCCTTCTCCTGGATCGCGGCGCTGGCCGCGGGCGAGCTGGCCGGCCGGCTCGGGGACCGGCGTGCCGCGTGGTGGGCGGCGGCGCTCCTCTTCCTGACGCCCGCGCTCCTCCAGACGGGGCCCCTGGCGATCGCCGACTCCGGTGTGGCCGCGTGGGCCGCCGCCGCGCTGCTCGTGCTCCTGAGAACACACGAGACCCCCAGACCCCGATGCGCCGTGGCGCTGGCCGGTTTCCTCGCCGGAAGCGCCTTCGCCGGCAAGTACATCGCCGGGGCGACCGTGGTCCTGCCGCTCGTAGCCGCAACGCTCCTCGCCGTGGAGGGACCGATCGGACGCCGCCTCCGTGTCCTTCCGTCTCTCGCGGCCGGCGGGGCATTGGCCGCCGCACCGTGGCTCGTCCGGAACCTCCTCTGGACCGGCGATCCGCTCTACCCCTACCTCGCGGGGCTCTTCGGCATCCCGCCAGTGGGGATGACCCTCGCCGGGGAGCTGGCGCAGAACGGCCCAGTGGCCTCCGGACTGTTCCACCACCTCGTGACGACGGTGATGGCGTTGCCGTTCCGGACGTTCCACCCGCTCCAGGTCGGTGGGGTGATCGGTCCCCAGTGGCTCTTGCTCCTGATCCCGGCGGTCCTCCTCGTCCGCGGGCGGCGGTCGTGGCCGCTCTGGGCGGCGGCCGTCACCGGACTCCTGGGCTGGGGCGCCCTGGTCCAGTTCGGCCGGTTCCTGCTGCCGGTGCTCGTGCCGCTGGCGGCGTTGCTCGGGACCGCGGCGGCCCGGCTCACCGTCCCGCGCCGCCCACGGGACCCGGTGGCGGCGGCCGTCCTCGTGCTGCTCGCCACAATGCTCGCCTGGAACGCCTCGGCCGTGCTCGATCCCCTTGCCGCGGAGCGGATCGACGTGCTCACCGGCCGCATCACCGATGCGGCGTACCGCCGCCACTGGGCTTCGTACTGGCCCGCCGTAGATCCGATCGCACGGCTGGTCCCGCCGGAGGGGAAGGTCCTCCTCGTCGGCGAGGCCCGGTGCTACGGCATTCCCCGCGACGTGATCGTCGAGGACCCGTACCGCACGCCGCTGCTCGTGGAGCTGGCGGAGGCGTCCCCCGACGCCGCCGCCCTGCGGGAGAGGCTCCGGACCCTTGGCGTCACGCACCTCCTGGTCAACCGCCTGGAGATGGCCCGGATCGCGCGGATGCGAGGGAGGCGGGAGTACTTCGGAGAGGCGTCCCCCGGGGCCCGGGAACGGATCCGGTCCGTTCTTGGCGGAGCCCGCCGGGCATGGGCCGAGGGCCCGCTCGAGCTGCTCGAGCTCGCGCAAGCCCCGAACGACGCCAGCGCCCGAACCGCCGGGAGACCGTCGCGCTGCCGGGGTGTCTAAAGAGCTGTCGTGAGGTTGCCACAGGGCGGATTGATCAACACTGTCCCTTTCTCGCAGGGCGGTCGTCCGTCTCGGGAAGGGGCCATGCGGGCTCAAGCCCGCGCTCCGTCGGGCTCGCCCCGTTCGAATGAAAAACAGAATAAAAAACACTGTCCCCTACTCCGGCCGAAACGAGCTCACCCCACCTTGTGCCCCACTCACCCGCCCGCCCAGGGACGAGCGAAGCGATGTTCCGGCTGGCGCTCCAGAGAACCCAAGCCCTTCACGGTCGGGACTGTCCCCACAACGAAGCTCAGGCGGCCGGCAGCGACGCCGGAGGCGGCGCCAGCGGCACGGCCGGACGGTGCGGGGGGGGGCCGGGCGCGGGTTCGCTCGACGGCCAGGCGGTTCGGTGCGGCTGGGGGGCGAGTCTTGCTGCCAGGGATCGCTGCGTCGGTCGCTTCCGGCTCCTTCCGGTGATGACAGGGCTAGGGAGTGGCCGGTTCGCGATGACATGTATCAACCATGCGCCGACCTCCCGGAGCCGGGGGGCTGCGACGAGGGCCGGGATCGTGTAGGGTACGGAAAACGTCGTGCATGGAGGTCGGGGTGTCGGATTCGTTCACGAAGGTCGAAAGCAGCTCATGGGGTTCCCGGCTCGGGAACGCCCTCAAGGGGATCGTCGTGGGGCTCGTCCTGCTGCTCGTCGGGGGCGTGCTCCTGTTCTGGAACGAGGGCCGGGCGGTGCACCGTGCCAGGACCCTCGAAGAAGGAGCCTCGGTGGTCGTCCACGTTCCTGCAACGGTCGTCGAGCCGAGGAACGACGGGAAGCTCGTCCACGTCACGGGCAGGGCCGAGGCCTCCGGTCCGGTGAACGATCCCGACTTCGGTGTCGAGGCCGGGGCGCTGGCGCTGGCCCGGCACGTGGAGATGTACCAGTGGGTCGAGGAGAGCCACAGCGAGACCCGGAAGAAGCTCGGAGGCGGGACCGAGACGGTGACCACCTTCAGCTACTCGAAGCAGTGGCGCCCGGATGCCGTGGACTCGTCCCGGTTCGAGAAGCCGGCCGGTCACGAGAACCCGCCGATGCCGGTGGGAAGCGGATCGTGGACCGCGGACCGGGTGACCCTCGGCGCCTTCGTGCTCGATCCCGCGTTCGTGTCGCAGATCGCGGTGGACTCGCCGCTCGCCCCGGACGAGGGCGTGGTTCGTGCCGTGGCCGCGGCGCTGGACCGTCCCGCCGTCGCGGCCGGCGATGCGGTGTTCGTCGGGGCCGATGTGGCCTCGCCGGCCGTCGGGGACCTCAGGATCCGCTGGGAGACGGCGCCCGAGCAGACGGTCAGCGTGGTCGGCCGGCAGCGGGCCGGCAGGATCGAGCCGTACCAGGCCTCCAAGGGGACCATCGCGCTGCTCGAGCCGGGAACGCGCTCCGCCGACGCCATGTTCCAGTCCGCGAAGCAGGCCAACGTGACCATGACGTGGATCCTCCGGGGGCTGGGGTTCCTCCTGCTGTTCTTCGGCTTCCAGGCCGTCTTTGCGCTGTTCTCGGTACTCGCCGACGTGGTGCCGTTCCTCGGCAGTCTCGTGGGGATCGGTGTGGGGATCGTCTCGTTCCTGCTGGCCGGCCTCGTCGGGACGAGCATCGTGGCGCTGGCCTGGCTGTTCTACCGGCCGCTCCTGGGGATCGCGCTCCTCGGCGTCGCCGTGGTGCTCCTGGTGCTCCTGATCCGTCACGGCCGGAAGGCCGCCCCGGCGCCGCCCCCGCCCCCGCCGCCGGGGGCGTGAGGGCGCGGCAGGGGACCGTCAGGGCGCCGGCGCCCAGCTCGGCGAGTGGTTGGAGCCTTCCGAGGTCAGGCGCCGGGGGTGGCCGTCGGCGTCGGTGACGTAGATCTGCGGCGTCCCGTTCCGGTCCGAGGAGAAGGCGATCATGGAGCCGTCCGGGGAGAAGCACGGCGACTCGTTGTTTCCCGGCCCGGGCAGGACCACGACCTTCCCGGTGGCCACGTCGATGGTGCACAGCTGGAAACGGCCGTGGACCTTCGTCGTGGCCGCCAGTCTGAGCCCGTCGGCCGCGAAGGTCGCCTCGTCGAAAAACTCGCCCTCGAGGGTCACCCTCCGGACGTTGGCCCCGTCGGTGTCCATCAGGTAGATCTGCGGCGTGCCGGAGCGTGTGGAGGTGAAGGCGATCTGGCGGCCGTTCGGAGCCCAGGTCGGCTGGGTGTCGATGGCGCGGGCGGTGGTCAGCCTGCGCGGCGGGCCGCCGTCGGCGGGGATCGTGTAGATGTCCACGTTCCCGTCCCGGCTCGAGGCGAAGGCGATGGTGGAGCCGTCGGGGGAGAAGGCGGGGGAGGAGTTGACGCCGCCCTTCTCCCACAGCCTCCGCAGGTACCCCTCCTGGGGCTTGAGGATGTAGAGCGCCGGACCGCCCCTGAGGAACGAGGTGAAGGCGAGCAGCGTCCCGTCGGGCGACCACGCCGGACCCACCGCGATGGAGCGGTGCTTGGTCAGCTGACGCTGGTTCGAGCCGTCCCAGTCCATCACCCACAGCTCCGGCGCCCCGGTCCGGTCGGACACGAAGGCGATCCGCGAGAGGAACGGACCCGGGCGGCCCGTGAACACCTTGACCAGGTCGTTGGCCAGCGTGTGGGCCAGGACGCGGACGGCGGTGGCCGGTGCGCGGTACCGCTTGGCGAAGGCGTACTCGCCCGAGGCCAGCTCCACGAGCCGGGCCTCGACGACCAGCTGGCCGCCCGCCCGGGCGATGGAGCCCGTCAGCAGGAACTGGGCGCCGATGGCCCGCCACCGCTGGTACAGCACCTCACGCCGCGGGTCGTTCTCCACGAGGGCGTACAGCTTCGGGTCCACGATGGCGATGGGTGCGGCGGCGGAGAGATCCTCGTCCAGGGCGGCCTGGAAGGCGGACGCCGTCTCCGCGGAGGTGCCGGGCACCACGAGGAACGGTGGCGCGGCCACGGCGACCCGGTTCATGCCGGACCGGGTGACCTCGAGGTAGAGCTCCTCCTGGGCGGCGGCGACGGTGGCCAGGAGCAGGACGGCGGCAAGGGCGGTGACTCGTTTCATGGTCTCTCCGAGAAGGTCAGGTGGACCGTGATCGACTGCCGCGCGTAACCGGGTGGTAGCGGCGGCAGCGGGTTCGCGGCGTACAGGGCGCGCAGGGCGGCCCGGTCGAAGGAGGGGATGCCGGAGCTCTCCTCCAGCGCGATCCCCGTCACCCGGCCCGAGCGCAGGACCGTGAAACGGACCCGTGCGCGGGTTCCCGGGGGGACGGGTGGCTTGTACCAGTGCCCCTCGATCAGGGTGAGCATCCGCTGGACGTAGTAGGTGAACCGGAAGTCCGACGGGAGGGCGGGCGGTCCTCCGTCCTCCGCCTCCCCTCCCCCGAGGGAGAGCGCGCCGGAGGGGCTCGACACGCCGCCGGCCCCCGGGGTGGCCGCGGGGAGCGGCGTCGCCGTGGGACCGGGGGTCGGCTCGGCCATGGCGTGCTCGCTCGGACGGCCCTGCTCCGGCTCGGGCTGCGGCTCGCTTCGCCGCCGGGGCGGGGCGGTGGGGGCGGGGGTCGGGGCCGGCGGGGCCGTTTGGACGGGGG
>JAMOVQ010000172.1 GCA_027067575.1 Thermoanaerobaculia bacterium
GAGGCCGGGGTCTACCGGAGGCGGAAGAACCCCATCGCACAGCTCGGCGGAACCCACTGGTCGCTCAGGGAGCAGCGACGCAACGCCGTGGTGTTCTGAGACGAACTCCGGACTGGACAGAAAGGGCGAGCGAGGAGCGCAGGACGGGAGAAGGTGTGCGCGGAGCCGGGAGATGAGGAACCTGTGGGGGTGACCGGGCGGGGGGAGTGTGGGGGAAAGAGGGGACGCAGGCGTAGAGACATCGAGATGGAGGAGCAATCAATAAAGAGAGTGTCCTTCCTATTTTGTTAGCGCTGCCGGGTGGCGAAGCGGGTCGATGGGTCAGTCGGATCAGGAGCAGCCGGTGGTGGCGCCGCACTCCATGCACTTCATGCAGGTGCCGTTGCGGACGAGCTTGAACTGGCCGCACTCGGGGCACGGGTCGCCCTCGAACCCCAGGGAGCGGGCCACATCCGCGGCGCTGAGCGTAGAGGTCACACTGGCTCCGCCACCGCCGGCAGCCTGGGCCATCGCCCTCGGCCGGATCGCCTCGGCGATGTCCTCAATCTCGGCGCTCGGCAGTTCGGCCGGACTCTTCTGGCCAGGCGTCCCCACGGCGTCGTGCCGGAGGTCCTCAGGATGGAGCTCCACGTGGGCCAGGTCCTCCCGCCCGAGGTAGGTGATCGCCAGTTCCCGGAAGATGTAGTCGATGACGGAGGTGGCCATCTTGATCCGGTCGTGCCCGTTGACCGGACCGTTGGGCTCGAACCGGGTGAAGACGAACGCGTCCACGAACTCCTCGAGCGGGACGCCGTACTGGAGCCCGAGGGAGATGGCGATGGCGAAGCAGTTCATCAGCGAACGGAACGCCGCACCCTCGCGGTGCATGTCGAGGAAGATCTCGCCGAGGCTGCCGTCCTCGTAGTTCCCCGTCCGCAGGTAGACCTTCTGCCCGCCGACGGTAGCCTTCTGGGTGTACCCGGTCCGGCGCTGCGGCAGACGGCGGCGTTCCCGGGTCTGGTACGGCACGAGGATCCGGGCGGTCAGCTCCTCGGCGACCTGCCCCACGTCGCCACTCGAGACGGCCTCGGCAAGCGCGTCCTCGTCCTCCTCGTCGAGCACGGCGGAGAGCGGCTGGGACAGCTTCGAACCGTCGCGGTACAACGCCACGGCCTTGAGCATCTTCTCCCACGCGAGGCGGTAGGCGTACTTGACGTCGTCCACCGTCGCCTCCGCAGGCATATTGATCGTCTTGGAGATCGCCCCGGAGATGAACGGCTGAGCAGCCGCCATCATCAGGATATGCCCCTCGTACCGGATGAACCGCCGACCCTTCCGGCCGCACCGGTTGGCGCAGTCGAACACCGCCAGGTGCCGCTCCTCGAGGTGGGGCGCACCCTCCACGGTGTAGTTGCCGCAGATCCAGTCGTTGGCCTCCTCGATCTCCTCGGCGGTGAACCCGAGCCCCCCGAGGACGTCCACGCTCCAGTCGGTCAGATCCTCCTCGGAGAACCCGGCGGCCAGCAGGCTCTCACGCCCCACGATGGCCGGGGAGAAGGCGCTCCGGAGGTCGAACGCCGAGGGAAGGGCGGCCTCGACGCGGTCGATCGCCCCGTCGTCGAGCCCGCGTTCCCGGAGGCTCTCCCGGCTGATCGCGGGCGCCCCGTCGAGGGTCCCGTGTCCGACGGTGTGGGCGACGATCGCCTCGATCTGCTCCGGGTCGTAGCCAAGCCGGCCCAGCGCCTCGGGCAGCGCCTGGTTGACGATCTTGAAGTACCCACCCCCGGCAAGCTTCTTGAACTTGACCAGCGCGAAGTCGGGCTCGATCCCCGTGGTGTCGCAGTCCATCACGAGGCCGATGGTCCCCGTGGGCGCGAGGACGGTGGCCTGGGCGTTGCGGAATCCGTGACGCTCGCCGCCAGCCAGCGCCCGGTCCCACGCCTCACGGGCAGCCGCGACGAGGTCGGCCGGGGCCAGGGCGGGATCGAGCCCTTCCGGCGTCACCGTCAGCTCCTCGTACTCCTCCGGACGCGCGTTGTACGCCGCCCGGCGGTGGTTGCGGATCACCCGGAGCATCGACTCCCGGTTCGCTTCCCACTCGGGGAACGGACCGAGCTCCCGCGCCATCTCCGCCGAGGTCGCGTACGACTCGCCCGTCATCAGCGCCGTGACGGCGGCGCACATGGCGCGGCCACGATCCGAGTCGTACGGCAAGCCGAGCCGCATCAGGAGGGAACCGATGTTGGCGTAGCCGAGGCCGAGGGTCCGGTACCGGTACGAGAGCTCGGCGATGCGACGGCTCGGGAAGGAAGCCATCAGCACGGAGATCTCGAGCACGATGGTCCAGAGGCGGACGGCGTGCCGGAAGGTGTCGATGTCGAACCGGCCGTCCTCCCTGAGGAACCGCACGAGGTTGAGGGAGGCCAGGTTGCACGCCGTGTCGTCGAGGAACATGTACTCCGAGCACGGGTTCGAGGCGTTGATCCGGCCACCCGCCGGGCAGGTGTGCCACTCGTTGATCGTCCCGTCGAACTGGACTCCCGGATCCGCGCACTCCCATGCGCTGGTGGCGATCTCGTCCCACAGCTTCGCCGCGGAGACCGTCCGCGCCACCTCGCCGTTCGTCCGCCACCGGAGCTCCCACTCGCCGTCGCGGTCGAGCATCTGGAAGAACTCGTTGGGTACCCGGATGCTGTTGTTCGAGTTCTGCCCGGAGACCGTGAAGTACGCCTCGCCGTCCCAGTCCGTCGTGTACTCCTCCAGCGGGTACTCGCGGATCCCCTGGCGGGCCAGCTGGAGGACCCGCTGGATGGCGCCGTCCGGCACCCCGTCCCGCCGGGCCTCCCGGATGGCGCGCCGCAGCTCGGGGTTCTCCGCCGGCTCGGCGGTGGGCGTGGAGGCCCCGCCCGGGAAGCACGCCCCCATGACGGCCTCCAGCCGGCGGCGAAGCACCCGGGAGCCGGTCACCAGCGCGGCGACCTTCCGCTCCTCCACGGCCTTCCACCGGATGAACGTTTCGATGTCGGGATGGTCGAGGTCGAGGCAGACCATCTTGGCGGCGCGCCGGGTCGTCCCGCCCGACTTGATGGCGCCGGCAGCCCGGTCGCCGATCTTGAGGAACGACATCAGGCCGGAGGATTTTCCGCCGCCCGACAGCGGCTCACCCTCGGCCCGGAGCGCGGAGAAGTTCGCACCCGTGCCGGAGCCGTACTTGAACAGGCGGGCCTCGCGGGTCCAGAGATCCATGATCCCGCCCTCGTTGACCAGGTCGTCCGAGACCGACTGGATGAAGCAGGCGTGGGGCTGGGGCCGCTCGTACGCCGAAGCCGTCTGCCGCGCCTCGCCGGTCTCGGGATCGACGTACCAGTGACCCTGGGCCGGGCCGTCGATCCCGTACGCCCAGTGGAGTCCCGTGTTGAACCACTGGGGAGAGTTCGGCGCGGCGATCTGGCGCGCCAGCATGTGGCAGAGCTCGTCGTGGAACGCCTCGGCGTCCCCGTCGGTGTCGAAGTAGCCGTGGCGGCGGCCCCAGTCGGTCCAACATCCCGCGAGGCGCTCGAACACCTGCCGGGCGTCGCGCTCCGGTCCGAGCACCGGCTCGCCGTTCTCGTCGAGAACCGGATTGCCCTTGCCGTCGAGCTGGGGGACGCCGGCCTTGCGGAAGTATTTCTGGACCAGCACGTCAACCGCGACCTGGGACCAGTCCGACGGGACGAGCACGTCCTCCATGGAGAACGCCACCGTGCCATCGGGGTTCCGGATCTCGCTCGCCCGTGTCTCGAACTGGATGCCCTCGTAGGGGCTCGCGCCCGCTCTCGTGAACCGCCGCTCGACCTTCATTCCCGCTCCTTCCGCAGCCGACGGCACGGGATCCCCTCCTCCCTCCGCCGACGGTGAGCTGTAGACTCAAGGCACTATATCTTGTGGTCCGGAGGTGTGTCAACACCATATCTTGTGTCAATTCGCGAAACAGGGAAGCCCCTGACACGGCACGACCTGCCGTCCCTGGCACCTCCATCCCGACCGCCAAACTGAGAGGGTGCACCTTCTCCGGCGAGGACCTTGCAACGTGCCGGCGGATGGCGTCTCCAACCGGGAAGGACGGAAGGGGGAACGGCTGGTGCGGGAGGCGGGATTCGAACCCGCACGACCGTACGGTCAAGGGATTTTAAGTCCCCTGCGTCTCCCGTTCCGCCACTCCCGCGAGTTCGGCCGTCAGTGGCCGGAGTTCCCGGCCCCCGGTCATGGCAGGGGCACCGGCTGGACGAGGGTCGGAGCGCCGATCCGGTTGTCGACGAGTGAAGCGTACGCCGCGAAAGCGCCCTCCGCCTCTACGACCATCTGGTACCCGTCGGCCGAACGAACGCCGAACGACAGCAGCACGTCGTTCATCTGGACCTGCGCTCCCGGCTCGACCCGGTATGTCGTCCGGGCGACCCGCCGTCCCTCGTCGTCGATCACCGTGGCCACCACGGCGATGGCGTTGGGGTTCGGGTTGAAGAACCCGACGTTCGTCCGGAACCGCGCCGACCGGACCAGCGGAAACAGCACGGCCCGCTCGCCTGCCTGGATCATGTCATCCACCGTCAACGCCGGAACGATCTGTCCGAGGGAACCGACGTGGGAGGCGTTGAACACCCGGCAGGTGACGAGGACGTCGGGTGTCGTCACGATCCGGAGCGCTCCAATCTCCCCGGCCGGTACCGCGTCCCGAAGGTGTACGGTCCGGTGCGGCCCGATGGCCCTCGCCCCTCCCTCGCCCAGGAGGAGCCGCGCGTTGTCCCGCCGCGCAGGGAGGAACGTCACGGCGTACGATCCCACCGAGTTCCCCGTGTTCACCACCCACAGCTCGGTGTTCCAGTAGGCGCCGTCGGCGCCCTTGACCTGGGCCACAGCCGGAACGAAGTACTCCCCGGCCGCAGCGGATGCAGCGATCAGGAGTCCGAG
The DNA here is from genome assembly GCA_027067575.1 of Thermoanaerobaculia bacterium. GTDB lineage: Bacteria > Acidobacteriota > Thermoanaerobaculia > Thermoanaerobaculales > Sulfomarinibacteraceae > JAMOVQ01. The sequence goes on from JAMOVQ010000172.1 coordinate 4,927, forward strand.
ACAGACGAGCCGGGCGATCCTCATGGTGCAAGTATAGGTCACCCATCCCCACGCCGCCAGCCGCCAGCCGCCAGGCGGCGACGCTATACTCGAGGCATGGGAGACGCCGTTCATTGCGAGCTGTGCGACGACACGGGGTGGGTGCTGGAATCCCGCAACGGCGTGGAGTTCGTGCGCCCGTGCCAGTGCGCCGAGCGGCGACGCCGGGCACGGCTCCTCGAAGAGGCGAATATTCCCGACCGCTACCGCCACTGCACCTTCGGGAGCTTCGAGCTGTGGAACCCGGACGACCCCACGCTGTCCAAGGCGCGGCGGGTGACCCGGGAGTTCGTCGACCTCTACCCCGACGTGGAGAAGGGCCTCCTGCTGATGGGCCCCGTAGGAACCGGGAAGACCCATCTCGCGGTCGCCGTCCTCCGCGAGCTAATCGAGGGAAAGGGGGTCCGCGGACGGTTCGCCGACTTCACCTCCCTGGTCCTCGAGATCCAGATGACGTTCGGTGGTGGGGGCTCGAGCCGTGCCATCGTGGAACCCCTGATTCGGGCTGAGGTGCTCGTCCTCGACGAGCTGGGAGCCGGCAAGGTGACCCCGTGGGTGATGGACCTGCTTTACTACTTGGTCAACAGCCGGTATCTCGAGGGCCGCACGACGATCTTCACGACGAACTTCACCGACTTCCCGCGGTCGCCGCAGGAGGAGTCGCTGGAGGACCGCGTCTCCTCCCGAATCCGCTCGAGGCTGTACGAGATGTGCCGCCGCGTGGAGCTCCGCGGCGAGGACTTCCGCCGCCACCGCCTGGCGGACGTCCGGGAGCGCCCGAAGCCGTGAGGCGACTCGCAGCCATCGCGGTGCTCGCCATCCTGGCGGGCGCGTGCCGGTCGGCGACGCCTCCACCGCCGCCCGTGCCTCCGTCGCCCCCGGCCCCGCGGCCGACGTCCACACCGACACCAGTACCGAGCCCCACGCCAACGCCCGCGCCGGAGCTGCCCGTTCGCCCGGTCCCGGCGACGGCCGGCACGGTACGCGTCCTCCTGTCGACGGCGGCCGAACCGGTCCGGTTCCCCCAGCCCGGCCGCGTGTACACGGTCCGCTGGCCCGGTGGGAGCCGGACGGTCCGGGGACCGCTCGAGGCGCGGCGGGCCAGCCGGTACGTGTGGCAGGTCGGTGCGTGGGCCGAACCCGCTTCCGCCGCCCACGCGGCCGCCCGGCTCGACGCCGCTCTGGGCGAGGCCGCACGGGTCTGGCGGGAGACGGCACCATCAGGGCTCGTCCGCGTGCGGGTGGCGTTCTCCGACGGCGCCGCGGGCGCCCGTCAGCAGCTCGCCGAGGCGGGGTTTCCTGGAGCGCTTCGGGTCGCCGTGGCCTCGGTCCAACTCGACACGGCGGAGGGGGCCGTGACGCTCGAGCCCCCCGTCGAGCTCGTGCCGGAGGGCGACTGGCCCACAGCCGTCGGCGGACGGCGGTACCGGGGGACGTTCCACCTCGTCCCGGGCCCGGACGGTCTCCGGGTGATCGACCGGGTCCCCCTCGAGCAGTACCTGCGGGGCGTCGTCCCCGCGGAGATGGGGCCCCACGTCTTCCCCGAGCTCGAGGCGCTGAAGGCCCAGGCGGTGGCCGCACGGACGTACGCCGTGGCGCACCTCGGGGACCACGAGGACGAGGGGTACGACCTGTGCGACACCCCCGCGTGCCAGGTGTACCGGGGGGCCGGTGCGGAACACCCCCTGACCGACCGCGCCGTGGCGGAGACGGCCGGCGTGGTGGCGGTGTATGGGAGCGAGCCGATCGACGCCATGTACACCTCGACCTGCGGTGGCCACACCGAGGACGCCGCGGCGCTCTTCCCCGACCGGGCGGCGCCGTACCTCGTCGGTGTGCCCTGCGCGTGGGACCGTCCCCTGGAGCTCGCCGGCTCCGGGACCGGCGGCCCCTGGACGGATCGGACGGCGTTCCGCTCCGAGCTGACCCGCGCCGCCCTCGGCACTCCGGCCGGCGACACCCTGGCGGCGCTCGAGGCGCTGGCCAGCCGGTGCGCCGGAACCGCCCCGAATCCGCCCGTGGACGCCTCGCCCGAGGGGTGGGCCGGCGCCGTCCTCGCGGCCTCCGGCCTCGCCGGAGCCGCAGCGCTGGAGGGGAACGGAACCGCCCTCGACCGGCTCCTGGCCCTGGCCGACAGGCACCACGTCCCGCTGGCGCGCCCCGGCTCCGCCGACCCCGCCGCGTGGCGGTATGCCGCCCTCGCCGCCGCCCTCCAGCTCCAGGGGATCGTGACCACCGACCACGGCGAGGCCGTACCCCGCCCGGAGGGGCCGGGGATCGACCCGTCCGGTGGAGACCGGTCCGAACCGCTGGCGCTCCCGGCGCCGCTGTGGGAGCGGTGGAACGGGTCGTACCGGCCTGCGGCGGCCCTCACGGTGCTGCCGGGCACGCGGCTGGAGCGGTACCGCGTCGGCGACACCGTGCTCGCCCTGGTGGCCGTCCGGTCCGAGGGGGACGGCGAGGCCGACCGCCGCTCCCACTGGCGGTGGTGGGCCCGGGACCGGAGCTGGGACTGGCTCGAACGGCGGACGGGCGTCCGAGGGCTCCGGACCCTCGAGGTCACCCGCCGCACACCATCCGGCCGCGTGGTCGGGCTCCGCGCAACCGGCACCGGCGGCACCGTCCGGGAGTGGTCGGGGTTCGCCGTCCGCCAGCTGCTCCAGCTCCCCGAGACGCTGTTCGCGTTCCACGTGCTCGAGCGCGACGGCCAGCGGGTCGCCCGGTTCCTCGGGCGGGGGTGGGGCCACGGCGTCGGCCTCTGCCAGAACGGCGCCTACGGGCTGGCCCGGGCCGGCATGACGTACGACCGGATCCTCCGCCACTACTACACCGGGATCGACCTCGTCCGCCTGGAACCTACTCGGCACTCTCCGGACACCAGCGCCACCACCCCGAACCGCTGACCGCCTCCCCTGAAAGACGCCCCGGACCATGACCGCACCCATTGTCAGCGGACGGCGTAGGGTGTGGATGCGAGAGCGAGGAGTGAGTGTACAGGCGATCACGCGGGTGGCGGGCGTGGAGACGTGACAACGCCCGTGCCCGGGTCTGCGCCGGAGACGGTCACCGGGTTGAGAGGAACCCGGAGGCCCTTCGGCCGGCCGCAGGAACCGAAGTCGCGACACAGAAACCGGGCGGCCCGGAGGCCGCCCGGTTGCGAGATGATCTGAGGCGATGTCAGCCGGACTCAGTCCGCCGGCTTCTCTTCGGAGGTCTCCTGCTGCTCGTCGGCGGGAGCGGCTTCCGCCTCAGCGGGCGCTTCCGGCTCCGCCGGGGCGGCCTCGGCCTCCGGCTCCTCCGCGGGGGCCTCGGCCTTTGCGGGCGTCTCGTCCGACGGTGCGGCCTCCGCCGCCTCGTCCTTCTTGCCGCCGCCGAAGATGCCGCGCGCGCGGTCCATCAGCGAAGTCTTGCCGCTCTCGCCACCGTGCTCCTTGGACTCGAGCACGTAGTCGACGAACTCGATGATGGCGAGCTCCGCACCGTCGCCGCGCCGCCGGCCCAGGCGAACGATGCGGGTGTACCCGCCCGGCCGCTCCATGAACCGCGGGGCGATCTCGTCGAACAGCTTCCTGACGATCGCCTTGTCCGGGACCATGGTCAGCACCCGGCGGCGGTTCGCCAGGGTTCCGGTCCGCGCCAGGGTCACCATCCGCTCGGCCAGGGGGCGAAGCTCCTTGGCCTTGGGCAGGGTGGTCACGATCCGCTCGTGCTCGAAGAGTGCCACGAGCTGGTTGCGGAACATCGCCTTCCGGTGTGCGCTTGTCCGTCCGAGCTTCCGTCCGTGCATTCGATGTCGCATGGTCTACTCCGTTCTCACCCGAGGTCGAGCTGCATGCCGAACCCGAGCCCCAGGGCCTCGAGCTTGTCCTTGACCTCTCTCAGCGACTTGTCGCCGAAGTTCCGGATCTCGAGCATCTCCTTCTCCTGCCGCGTGACGAGATCGCCGATGGTCTTGATATCGGCGTTCTTCAGGCAGTTGAGGGAACGGATCGAGAGTTCCAGCGTCTCGATCGGCTGGTCGAGGATACCCGGCTCCTCGGGCTCGGCGGGCTCCTCGGCAACGGGCTCGGCCTCGGCCGCGGAGCCCTCGAGCGCCGCGTAGAGGTCCATGTGCCCGCTCACGAGACGGGCGGCCCGAGCCACCGCCTCCTCCGGGGTCAGGGTGGCGTCGGTCCATACCTCGAGAACGAGCCGCTCGTAGGTCGTCACGCGGCCGAGCCGCGCCGCCTCGACCCGGAAGTTCACCTTCGAGACCGGCGAGTGGGCCGAGTCCACGGGGATGAATCCGAGATCGAGATCCTCGGTCTGGTTGTCCTCGGCCGGCACGTAGCCGCGCCCGGGTGCAACCCGGACCGTCATTCGCAGCTCGCCGTCCGCCGAGAGTGTGGCGATGTGGGCTTCGGGGTCCACGACCTCCACCTGGTGGGTCGTGGCGAACTGCCCCGCCGTCACCGCACCCGGTCCCCGGGCGTCGAGGCTCAGAAAGACGGGTTCCGTGCCGTGAAGACGCCACGAGATCTGCTTGAGGTTGAGGATGATGTCCGTGACGTCCTCGACCACGCCGGGAACGACGGAGAACTCGTGGTCCACGCCGTCGATCTTGATCGCGGTCACCGCCGCTCCGGAGAGCGAGGAGAGGAGGGCGCGCCGGAGGGCGTTGCCCACCGTGGTCCCCCACCCCCGCTCGAACGGCTGTGCCAGGAAGCGGACGTAGGTCGGGGTCCGGCCCTCGGCGTCGATCTCGACCGAGCCCGGTTTCTGGAAGTCGTACCAGATCATACCGCCTCCGTCCTCTTACCTGGAGTACAGCTCGACGATGAGCTGCTCCTGGATCGGGATCCGGACGTCCTCACGAGTCGGCAGCTCGAGCACCTTCCCGGTGAAGGTGTCCTCATCGAGCTCCAGCCACGCCGGGATGCCGCGCCCGCGGGCGAACTCCATCGACTCCTGGATCCGGGCGTTCTTCCGCGACTTTTCCTTGACGGAGATCTCCATCCCGGGCTTCACATGGAACGAGGGGATGTCGACCTTGCGCCCGTTCACCTGGATATGGCCGTGCCGGACGAGCTGGCGGGCCTGGTTCCGCGAGGTGGCGAACCCGAGCTCGTACACGACGTTGTCGAGCCGCAGGTTGAGCAGCTGGAGGAGGTTCTCGCCGGTGACGCCACGGCGCCTGGACGCCTCGGCAAACGTCCGGCGGAACTGGCCCTCGAGCAGGCCGTAGACGCGGCGCAGCTTCTGCTTCTCACGCAGCTGCTGGCCGTACGCCTGCACCTTGCGCCGGCGGCCCATCCCGTGCTGGCCGGGCGGCACGTTCCGCCGCTCGATGGCGCACTTCTCCTTGTAACACCGCTCGCCCTTGAGGAAGAGCTTCATACCCTCCCGGCGGCAGAGACGACAGACTGGTCCACGGTAGCGTGCCACGTTGCTCTCCTTGTCCTCAGACGCGACGCCGCTTCGGCGGCCGGCAGCCGTTGTGCGGAATCGGCGTCACGTCGCGGATGCTCTTGATCTCCAGCCCGGCGGCCGCCACCGCGCGGATGGCGGACTCGCGGCCCGGACCGGGCCCCTTGACCATGATGTCCACCGAGCGGACCCCGTTGTCCTGGGCCTGCTGTGCGGCGTCGCGCGCCGCCAGCTGTGCGGCGTACGGAGTGCCCTTCCGGGACCCCTTGTACCCGATCTTGCCGCCCGAAGCCCAGCAGATCGTGTTGCCGTTGGGCTCGGTGAACGTCACGATGGTGTTGTTGAAGCTTGCGTGGATGTGCGCCACGGCGTGCGGAATGTTCTTCCGCTCCCGGCGCGGCTTGCGGCTTCCCTTGCGATCCTTGGCCATTCCCCGCTCCCCCGATTACTTCTTGCCCGGGCGCTTCTTGCTCGCCACGGCCTGCCGGCGCGGACCCTTGCGCGTCCTCGCGTTGGTGTGCGTCCTCTGGCCGCGGACCGGCAGACCACGACGGTGCCGGATCCCACGGTAGCAGCCGATCTCGATCAGCCGCTTGATGTTCATGGCGACCTCCTTGCGAAGATCACCCTCCACGCCGCCCTCCTCCTGGAGGAGGCGCTGAAGCCTGAGGACCTCGTCCTCGGACAGGTCCTTGACCTTGATCCCCTCGGCGACCCCGGCCTTGGCCAGGATCTCCTTCGCCCTCGAGCGCCCGATCCCGTAGATGTAGGTCAGGCCGATCTCGATCCGCTTGTTCGCGGGCAGATCCACACCTGCAATGCGTGCCACCTCGTGCCTCCTCGCTCAGCCCTGCCGCTGCTTGTGCTTCGGGTTCTCGCAGATGACCCGGACCACGCCCTTGCGGCGAATGATCTTGCAGTTCTTGCACATCTTGCGGACCGACGGTCGTACCTTCATCGCCGCCTCCCCTTACTTGTACCGGTACACGATGCGCCCCCGCGTCAGGTCGTAGGGCGACAGCTCGACGAGGACCTTGTCCCCCGGCAAGATACGGATGAAGTGCTTCCGCATCTTGCCCGAGATGTGGGCCAGGACCTCGTGTCCGTTTTCAAGCTCGACCCTGAACATGGCGTTCGGCAGCGGTTCCACCACCGTCGCCATGACTTCGATCGCCTCTTCCTTCGCCATCAGCTACTCCTCGACTCGACACCGAGAATCCAGGGGCCGTCGGGCGTCACGGCCACCGAGTACTCAAAGTGGGCAGCGAGTTTACCGTCTTCGGTCCGCGCTGTCCACCCGTCCCGGTCGACCCGGACGCCCCAGCTCCCCTCGGTGATCATGGGCTCGATCGCGAGGACCAGGCCCGGCTTGAAGGCGAGCCCCTGTCCGGGCTCCCCGTAGTTCGGGACCTGCGGCTCCTCGTGAAGCGCCTTGCCGATCCCGTGACCGACGAAATCGCGCACCACACCGAACCCTGCCCCCTCGGCGTACCGCTGGACGGCGGCGCCGACATCACCCAGGTGGTTCCCGGGACGGAGCTGGGCCACCGCCTCCTCGAGACACCGTCTCGTGGTCTCGGTCAGCCGCCGGGCGGTGTCGGAGATCGCTCCGATGGGCACGGTGATGGCCGCATCGCCGTAGAACCCGTCCAGGACGACCCCGCAGTCGATGCTCAGGATGTCGCCCTCGGCAAGGACCACGTCCCTGGAAGGGATCCCGTGCACGATGACGTCGTTGGGCGAGGTGCAGAGCGTCGCGGGGAAGCCGCGGTACCCCTTGAACGCCGGCACGCCGCCGTGGCTCCGGATGTAGTCCTCCGCCAGGCGGTCGAGCTCGAGAGTGCTGACGCCGGGGGCCGCCGCCTCGGCGGCCACGGCGAGAGCCCCATGCACCAGCGCGTTGGCGCGGTGCATGGTCTCGAGCTCGGCGGGGGACTTGAGGACGATCATGGCTGTAACGTCGTCGCCAGTGCCTCGACGATGACACCGGTCACGGTGTCCACGGGCTGGTTGCCATCGACCTCGAGGAGGATCCCGCGCGAGCGGTACAGCTCCTCGAGGGGCTGGGTCTTCTCGTGATAGACGCGGAGGCGTTCGAGCACGACCTCCTCGCGGTCGTCGGGCCGCTGGACGAGCGCGACGCCGCACTCGTCGCAGAGGGTGTCGTTCTTCGGCGGGGCGCTGACCATGTGGTAGACGCGGCCGCACTCGGGGCAAGAACGCCGCCCGGCCATCCGCTCGACGATGACCTCGTCGGGCACCGTGATCAGGATGACCCGCTCGAGCCGCCGACCCAGCTCCCCGAGGATGTCGTCGAGGATCGCCGCCTGCTCCACCGTGCGCGGGTAGCCATCCAGGATGAACCCCCGGGCGCAATCGTCACGATCGAGCCGGTTGAGGATGATCCCCGCCACGAGCTTGTCCGGAACGAGGTCGCCTCGCTCCATGATCTCCTTGGCGCGCTTCCCCAGCGGGGTCCCGTTCCGGACCTCCTCGCGGAGGATGTCGCCGGTGGAGATGTGGGGAATCCCGTACCGCTCGGCCAGGATCTTGGCCTGGGTGCCCTTGCCGGACCCCGGGGGGCCGAGCAGGACGAGGTTCAGCGCACGGAAGGTCGCCGGGCTCATCCACGCCTCCCCCGCAGCCGGCCGCGCCGCATGAACCCGTCGTAGTGGCGCATGACGAGCTGCGACTCGATCTGCTGCACCGTGTCCATGGCGACGCCCACGACGATCAGCAGCGAGGTGCCGCCGAAGAAGAACTTGACGCCGAGACCCTCGGTGAACCACCGGGGCAGGATGGCGTCCAGCGTCGGCCCGATGAACGGGATCGTCGCCACCTTGAAGCCGGCGATCAGGATCTCCGGAAGGATCGCCACGAGCGCCAGGTAGATCGCGCCGACGAAGGTGATCCGCGTCAGGACCCGGTCGATGAACTCCGCGGTGGGCCGGCCAGGACGGATGCCCGGGATGAACCCGCCGTACTTCTGCATGTTCTCCGCCGTGTCTTCGGGGTTGAAGATGATCGACGTGTAGAAGTAGCAGAAGAAGATGATCGAGATGAAGTAGATCAGGTTGTAGAGCGGCTCGCCCCACGCCAGCGCCGCCGTGATCTTCTTGAGCCACGGTTGCTGGATCATCTGTCCGATGGTCTGCGGGAACGACATGATCGACGCCGCAAAGATGACGGGGATCACGCCGCCGGTGTTCAGGCGAAGCGGCAGGTAGGTGCTCTGCCCGCCGTAGACCCGGCGGCCCACCACGCGCTTGGCGTACTGGATCGGGATCCGCCGCTGGGCCCGTTCCATGAAGACGATCGCCGCCACCACCGCCACCATGAACACCACGAGGAGGACCACCGTGATGATGCTCAGCGAACCGGTCCGGACGTCGGTCACGGTGTTCATGATCGCCCGGGGCAGCCCCACCACGATGCCGGCGAAGATGATCAGGGAGATGCCGTTGCCGACACCGCGCTCACTGATCTGCTCGCCCAGCCACATGACGAACGCCGTTCCCGTGGTCAGAGTCAGCACCGTCATCAGGCGGAACCCCCAGCCGGGGCTGGGCACGAGCGGGGCGCCGCCCGGCGCCGTGGTCCGCTCGAGGAAGAACGAGATACCCAGCGACTGGATGACGGAGAGCAGCACCGTGCCGTACCGCGTGTACTGGGTGATCTTCCGACGGCCGAGCTCGCCCTCCTTGGAGAGCTTCTCGAGGTACGGCCAGACCACCGTCAGCAGCTGCAGGATGATCGATGCCGAGATGTACGGCATGATCCCCAGGGCGAACACGGTCATGCGCCCGAGGGCACCGCCCGAGAACAGGTTGAGGAACCCGAGCACCGTGCCCTGGGCGGCCTTGGTGAACTCCGCAATGGCCTGCGGATCCACGCCGGGCGTGGGGATGAACGCCCCGAGCCGGTACACGCCGAGGAGCGCGAACGTGAAGATGATGCGCTTCCTCAGGTCGGGGATCGCGAAGATATTGCGGAAGCTCTCGATCACTGGAGCACCTCACAGGTTCCGCCGGCGACCTCGATCTTCTCCTGGGCCTTCTTCGAGAAGCGGTGTGCCTTCACGGTCAGCTTCTTCCCGAGCTCGCCCTCGGAGAGGACCTTGACGGGACCGCCGTTCTTCTTGACGAGACCGGATGCGGCCATCTCCTCCACGCCCACCGAGGCCCCGTCGTCGAACCGGCCCTCGAGGTCCCGGAGGTTCACGATCTGGTACCGGACCTTGAAGATGTTCGTGAAACCGCGCTTCGGGATCCGGCGAACGAGGGGCATCTGGCCGCCCTCGAACCCGTACCGGCGCGAGTAGCCGCTGCGGGACTTCTGGCCCTTGTGGCCACGCCCGGCGGTCTTGCCGTTGCCCGAGCCCGGCCCACGCCCGACGCGCTTGCGGGGGCGCTTGGCGCCCGGTGCAGGGTGCAGGTCGTTCAGTTCCATCTCACCCCTCCACTTCCTCGACGCGGAGCAGGTAGTCCACCTTGGCCACCATCCCGCGGATGCACGGATCGTCCGGCCGCTCGACCGTCCGTCCGATCTTCCCCAGCCCGAGGCCCTTGAGCACGGCCCGGTGATCCTTCCGGTGGCCGATCCCGCTCCGGACCTGGGTGATCCTCAGCGTCTTCTGCTTCTTCTTCGCGGTCATGACGCATCACCCTCCCCTGCCGCCTCGGCCTCGGCGTCCGCCGCCGGTGCGGCCTCGCCGCTCTCCGCAGCGGGCGCCTCCGGTGCGGCCTCCTCCACCGGCGCCGGAGCGGGCTCGTCGGCCTCCACGGCCTCGAGGCCGCGAAGCGCCCGAACCTGCTTCTCGGTCACCAGCCGGTTCAACGCATCGAAGGTCGCCCGGACGACGTTGAACGGGTTGCGGCTGCCGAGGATCTTGGTCAGCACGTCCTGCACCCCCGCCGACTCCATGACGGCGCGGACGCCGCCGCCGGCGATGACGCCCGTTCCGGGCGACGCGGGCTTGAGCAGGACGCGGGTGGCGCCCCAGCGGCCCCAGATCTCGTGGGGCAGGGTGCCCCCGACCATCGGGACCCGGAGCATGTTGCGCTTGGCCTCCTCCATCGCCTTCTGGATGGCGGGAGGCACCTCGCGCGCCTTGCCCGTGCCGTACCCGACCCGGCCGGCACCGTCTCCGGCGACCACGACGGCCGAGAACGAGAAGTTCTTCCCGCCCTTGACCACCTTGGCCACCCGGTTGATGTGGACGACGCTCTCGACGAACTCGGTCTCTCGTTCGATCATGATGACCCCTAGAACCTCAGGCCCGCTTCACGGGCCGCATCGGCGACCGCCTGGATGACCCCGTGGTACGGGAACCCGCCCCGGTCGAACACGACGGTCTCCACACCCTTCTCCTTCGCACGCTCGGCGATGGTCCGGCCCACGAGCGCGGCGGCCTCCTTGTTGCCCTTCGAGGCCAGCTCGCCGGCGAGCCCCTTCTCGACGGTGGACGCCGAGGCGAGGGTGACCCCCTTCTCGTCGTCCACGAGCTGGGCGTACACGTGCCGGAGGCTGCGGTACACCGCGAGACGGGGACGGCCGGCGTCGCCGCGCACCGTATGGCGGTAGCGGCGCTTGATCCTCTCGCGACGCTGCTTGCGGTCTCTCGTGCGGCTCATGCTTTGACTCCCTGCTTCCCGGCCTTGATCCGGATGTACTCCCCGGCGTACCGGACGCCCTTGCCCTTGTACGGCTCGGGGGGCCTGAGTCTCCGGATCTCGGCGGCGACCTGACCGACCTTCTGCCGATCGATTCCCGTCACGGCCAGCTTGTTGGCCTTGCCGTCCACCTCGATGTCGATCCCCTCGGGGATGGGGTACTCGATGGGGTGGGAGTAGCCGAGGTTGAACACGACGGCGTTCCCCTTCTTCTCCGCCCGGTACCCGATCCCGATGATCTCGAGCTCCTTCTTCCATCCCTCGGAGACCCCGGTGACCGCGTTGGCGATCAGCGCCCGGTTGAGGCCGTGGTACGCCCGCGTCTGGCGCTCCTCGTTGGCGCGCTCCAGCGTCAGCGTACCGTCCTCGACCGACGCCGTGATCCCCGGCATCAGGTTGACCAGGAGGTTCCCCTTGGGGCCCTTGACCTGGACCACGCCGTTTCCGACGTGGATCTCCACGCCCTTGGGCAGCGGAATGGGCTTTCTTCCGATTCGGGACATGGCGCCCTCCCTACCAGACCTCGCAGAGGACCTCGCCCCCTGCGCCCAGGCGACGAGCCTGCTCGTCGGTCAGGATGCCCCGGTTCGTCGAGACGATGGCGACACCGAGGCCGTTGAGAACCTTCGGGAGATCCTCCACGCCCCGGTAGACCCGCCGTCCCGGACGGGACACCCGCTTCAGACCGTGGATCACGGGCTCGCCGTCGTCGGAGTACTTCAGGTAGACGCGGATGACGCCCTGCGGACCCTCGTCGATCAGCTTGAAGGTACGGATGTACCCCTCCTGCTTGAGGATCTTGGCGATCTCGAGCTTCATCTTCGACGCCGGGATGTCCGTCCGGTCGTGCCGCACCATCGTGGCGTTCCGGATCCGCGTCAGCATGTCGGCAATGGGGTCGGTCATGCTCATGGCCAGCTCCTCACCAGCTCGACTTGGTCACGCCCGGGAGGTACCCCTCCAGGGCGAGCTTCCGGAAGCAGACGCGGCACAGCTGGAACTTCCGCATGTACCCGCGGGGCCTGCCGCACAGGCGGCAGCGGTTCCTCTGCCGAACCTTGAACTTCGGCTTCCTCATGGACTTTGCGATCAAGGCCTTGCGTGCCACTGTTCCTCCTATCGCTGCGCGAACGGCATGCCGAGCCCGGCGAGAAGGGCCCGTGCCTGGTCGTCGGTCGGCGCCGTGGTGGTCACGGTGATGTTCATCCCCATGGTCCCCTCGACCTTCTGGTAGTCCACCTCGGGGAAGATCAGGATGTCCCTGACGCCGAGCGTGTAGTTCCCCCGCCCGTCGAACGCCTTCGGGCTGATCCCGCGGAAGTCGCGGACCCGAGGCAGCGCAATGCTGATCAGGCGGTCGAGGAACTCGTACATTCTCACACGCCTCAGCGTCACCATCGCGCCCACGGGCATCCCCTCGCGGATCTTGAACGCCGCGATCGACTTCCGGGCCTTCCGGACCACGGGCTTCTGGCCGGTGATATTGGCCAGCTGCTCCATCGCCGTGTCCAGCAACTTCGCGTTCTTGGCCGCCTCGCCGACCCCGATGTTGCACGTGATCTTGGTGATCCGCGGCACCATCATGGGGTTGGTGAGGTCGAACTCCTTCTGGAGCTGGCCGAAGACCTCTTTCCTGTACTTCTCCAACAAGCGCGCCATCGTCCCTCCTAACGGTCGAGAATCGCGCCGTCGACCTTCGCCACCCGAACCTTGCGGCCGTCGTCCAGAACCTGGTAGCCGACGCGTGAGGGCCGGCCGCTCTCGGGTGAGATCACGAGCAGATTCGAGACGTGGATCGGGGCCTCACGCTCCACGATCCCGCCCTGGATGTTCTTCGACGGGTTGGGGCGGGTGTGCCGCTTGATGAAGTTCACACCCTCCACGACCACCCGCTGCCGCTCGGCGTCGACGCGCAACACGCGCCCCCGCTTCCCGCGGTCCTTGCCGGCGATCACCAGCACCTCGTCGCCCTTCTTGATCTTGAGCTTCGGCATGGCGTCCTCCTAGATGACCTCGGGCGCCAGCGAGACGATCTTCATGAACCGCTTCTCGCGCAGCTCCCTGGCGACGGGCCCGAAGACGCGGGTCCCGACCGGCTCCTTCTGGGCGTTGATGACCACCGCCGCGTTCTCGTCGAACCTGATGTAGGAGCCGTCCGGACGGCGGGTCCTGGCCCTCGTCCTGACGATGACGGCCTTGACCACCGTGCCCTTGCGCAGCTCGGAGTCCGGGACCGCCTCACGGACGGAGCAGACGACGATGTCGCCGAGCCCTGCGTACCGGGGCGCCGCGGATCCGCCGAGGGCGCGGATCACCTTGAGCTTCCGGGCGCCGGAGTTGTCCGCCACCTTGAGCATGGTCTCCATCTGGATCATGGCTGCCCCCCTACTTCGCCCGCTCGACGATCCGGCGGACGCGCCACCGCTTCCGCCTGGAAAGCGGCCGGCACTCCTCGATCAGCACGCGGTCGCCGACGTTGCAGGCGTTCTCCTCGTCGTGGGCCATGAACTTGGACGTCCGGCGGACGAACCGCTGGTACAGCGGGTGGATGACGAAGCTCTCCACCTTGACCACCACGGACTTGTCCGGGGCGTTCGAGGTCACCACGCCGACCCGCGTCGCCTTCCTGCTGGTGGAACCGTTCTCGCTCATCTCGCGCTCCTCCGCCGCTCGTTCAACACGGTCAGGACGCGGGCCCTGTCGCGGCGCACCTCGCGCAGCTTGACCGGGTTCTCGATCTGGCCCGTGGACTTCTGGAACCGCAGCTTGAACAGCTGCTCCTCGAGGTCGTGGAGCTGACGCTCCAGCTCCTCGTCCGACTGCTCACGAAGCTTGCTTGCCTTGATCATACCGACTCACTCCTGGTGATGAACCGAACCTTGATGGGGAGCTTGTGGGCCGCGAGCCGCATGGCCTCGCGGGCGATCGGCTCCGGCACGCCCTCCATCTCGTAGAGGATCCGGGCCGGCTTGACCACGGCAACCCACTGCTCCGGGTTCCCCTTGCCCTTGCCCATCCGGGTCTCGAGCGGCTTCTTCGTGACGGGCTTGTCGGGGAAGATCCGGATCCAGATCTTGCCGCCGCGCTTGACGTGGCGGGTCATGGCCACACGGGCCGCCTCGATCTGCCGCGCCGTGATCCAGCCGTCCTCCAGCGCCTGCAGGGCGTAGTCCCCGAAGGCGATGGTGGAGCCGCGCATCGCCTTGCCGCGCCGGCGTCCCCGCTGCTGCTTCCTGTACTTGACCTTTTTCGGCATCAACATGGCGATTCCCCCTTACAGATGGCGCCGGAAACTGCGGGCGCGGTGCCGCTCGCCGCGGTACACCCAGACCTTGATCCCGATGACGCCGTAGGTCGTGAACGCCTCGGCGAAGCCGTAGTCGATATCGGCCTTCAGGGTGTGGAGCGGCAGGCGGCCGGCCTGGTACCACTCGGACCGGGCGATCTCAGCTCCGTTGAGCCGGCCCGCAACGCGAATCTTGACACCCTGGGCGCCAAAACGCAAGGCGTTCTCCTGGGCCCGGCGCATGGCGCGGCGGAACGCGATCCGGCGCTCGAGCTGGCGCGCCACGTTCTCGGCGATGAGCTGGGCATCGATCTCGGGCCGCTGGATCTCCTGGATGTTGATGTGGATGTCCTGCCCGTACCGCTTCATCAGGTCGTCGCGCAGCTTGTCCACCTCGGCGCCCTTGCGGCCGATGATGATGCCGGGACGCCCCGAGAAGATGTTGACGCGGAGCTTGCTCGCCGTGCGCTCGATATCGATCTCGCTGACCGCGGCGTTGGCGAGACGCTGCTTGAGCTCACGCCGCAGCTGCAGGTCCTCGTGCAGGAGGTCGGCGTAGCCCTTCTTCTCGGCGTACCAGCGCGAGCGCCAGGTCTTGTTGTACCCGAGCCGGAACCCGTACGGGTGCGTCTTCTGTCCCACTGCTGCCTCCTTACCCTTCCCTGACTGCGAGATCGACGGTGATGTGGCACATCCTCTTGAGGATCCGGTGCCAGCGCACCCACTTGGACGCCGGGCGTCCGCGCTTGAGCCGCGGCCCCTCGTCCACCACGATCCGCTCCACGTACACCCGGCCCCGGTCGACGCCCGGAAGTTTCTGTTCCAGGTTCGCCATGGCGGAGTGGATCAGCTTCTCCAGGTCCCGGGCGGCGTACTTGTTCGTCAGCTGCAGGGTCCGGATCGCGCCGTCCACCTGCTGGCCCCGGACCAGGTCTGCCACGGGACGGACCTTGCTCGGCGAGGCCCGGTAGAACCGCAAACGTGCTCGTGCGTCCATCGCTGCCTCCCTACCTCGCGCCCTTTTCCTTCTTGCCGCCGTGGCCGCGGAAGGTCCGGGTCAGGGCGAACTCACCCAGCTTGTGCCCCACCATGTTCTCGGTGATGTACACCGGAACGAACTTGCGGCCGTTGTGGACGGCGATGGTGTGACCCACCATCGTCGGCACGATGGTGGACCGGCGCGACCAGGTCTTGATCACCTGCTTGCGGCCGGACTCGTTCATTGCATCCACCTTCTTGAGGAGGTGGTCGTCGACGAACGGACCCTTGCGAATCGAACGTGCCATCTTGAAGCCCCTTACTTCCGCCGCGACACGATCAGCCGATCGGACGCCTTCTTCTTCCGGGTCTTGTACCCCTTGGTGGGCCAGCCCCACGGAGACACCGGGTGACGGCCCTTGTTCCGGCCCTCGCCACCGCCGTGCGGGTGGTCCACCGGGTTCATCGCCGTGCCTCGGGTCTGGGGACGGACCCCCAGCCAGCGCGAGCGGCCCGCCTTGCCGATGGAGATGTTCGAGTGCTCCACGTTGCCCACCTGGCCGATGGTGGCCATGCAGGTGGAGAGCACCATCCGCATCTCGCCCGACGGCAGACGGAGGGTCGTGTACTTGCCCTCCTTCGCCATGATCTGCGCCGCCGTCCCGGCCGAGCGGACCATCTGGCCGCCCTTGCCCGGCTTGAGCTCGACGTTGTGCACCATGGTGCCGAGGGGGATGTTGGCCAGCGGCATGGCGTTGCCGGGCCGCACCTCGACCTTGTCCCCGGAGACCACGGTGTCACCGACGTGCAACCCGTTGGGCGCCAAGATGTACCGCTTCTCGCCGTCGGCGTAGTGCAGCAGCGCGATGAACGCCGTCCGGTTCGGGTCGTACTCGATGGTGGCGACCTTCGCCGGCACGCCGGGCTTGTTGCGCTTGAAGTCGATGATCCGGTAACGCCGCTTGTGGCCGCGCCCACGGTGCCGCGAGGTGATGTGCCCCTCGGCGTTCCGGCCCGAGGAGCGCTTCTTGCCCTCGGTCAGCGGCTTGTACGGCCTGTCCGTCGTCAGCTCGGCGAAGTCGAGCGTCG
>JAMOVQ010000173.1 GCA_027067575.1 Thermoanaerobaculia bacterium
TCTCTCCCAGCGCCTCCCCGATCGGCTCCCAGCTGTTCTCCACCTCCACCACGCGCCCCACCTCACCTCCACCGTCCAGGAGCACCATCACGTGACGCTCCTCCGCACAGTCCACCCCGACCACCCGGTCTCTTGCCTCTCTCATCGCAACCTCCTTGTTGTAGAATCGGGACGCCGGGTGCTTCCGAGCCTCTATGAGCCATCTTGGCAAAGGCCTTATCAGCCAGCACCCATGGCTTGCGAGAGTGGGCGGCATACCCTGCCAAGCCGTATCGGCGGGACACTGACAGCCATACCCACTCTCGCCCCTTTTCTGCTATTGGCCTTCCCTTCCCGGGAGCAGGGGGAGTGTCCCTTTGTGGGGTGTTGAGACGGAGGCTCGATTTGACGGAGCCGTCGGCGAGGGAACTTCATGTCGTCAGGAGTGTTGGGTCGGGGCGCGGCCGTTTCCACACGCCGATGGCCGTCCTGTGGGGGTTGCGTGCTTCATTGTACGTGAATATCATGACGCCGTGATGGAGACGGTGCCTCCCACCGAGAAGGCCCCCTGGTTCGGCAACGACCGCCACGCGTGCCTGTGGATCCGCGACTTCGTCGCCCACTTCGCGAACCCGGTGCGTCTGAAGCTGCTCTGCCGGCTGATGGACGGAAGGGCGTGCGTGTCGGAGCTGATGGAGGCGACTGGGGAGAAGCAGTCGACGGTCTCGCAGCAGCTCAAGCACCTGCTGATGGCGGGGCTGGTGGACCGGGAGAGGGTGGGGACCAGGGTGTACTACGAGATCTCCGACCCGGCCGTGCCGGAGCTGATGGGTTTTCTCGCCAGGATCGCAGGGCGGGAGCGCGGAAGGGGTTGAGACGGACCGGGCCAGGCGCCGGAATGGGGAGGGAAGCGGCGGCGGCCGTGGAGTCGAACGGGAAGGGGACACTCCCGCCCGGGGACGAGGAGGAGGAATGGAACGAGCAGTCCGGTATCTGGTCTCGATCGCGGCGCTGTGGGCGCTGTGGCTCGCCCTCGTCGGGACGCTGGATCCCCAGGAGGTCGTCGCGGGCGGCGTGATCGCGGTCCTGGTGACGCTGGTCGCCGGGGGCGCACCGTTCACCGGCCGCAGCCTGCGGATCCTGGCGCCGAAACGGCTCGCCTGGGCGCTGGCGTACATCCCGTACATGGTCTGGGCCATCGTCAAGGCCAACCTCGACGTAGCGCGGCGGGTGGTGGATCCGCGGCTCCCGATCAACCCGGGAATCGTCCGGGTGAAGACGCGCCTGAAGCACCCGGTGGCCCGGACGGCGCTGGCCAACTCCATCACCCTGACGCCGGGCACGCTCTCGGTGGACATCTGCGGCGACGAGCTGTACATCCACTGGGTCGACGTGCAGGCGAAGGACATCGAGGAGGCGACCCGGGAGATCGTGTCCGGGTTCGAGAGGTACCTGGAGGTGATCTTTGAAGACGCTGCTTGAGCTCGCGCTGGTCCTGGCGGCGGCGGCGGCGCTGCTGTCCGTCTACCGCCTGATCAAGGGGCCGGAGGCGTTCTCCCGCGCCGTGGCGCTGGACGTCCTGACCCTGATCACCATGCCGATGATGGCCGGCCTCGCCCTCTGGGTCCGTCGGTCGATCTACCTCGACGTGGCGCTGGTGTACGCCGTGCTCTCGTTCCTCGGCGTGATGGCGCTGGCCCGGTACGCAGACCGGGGGGTGTGAGATGGCGGTCAACGTCGTGATCGGCTCGGTGCTGGTGGCCCTGGGCGCCGCGTTCCTGTTTCTCGGGGCGCTGGGGATCGTCCGGATGCCCGACCTGTACAACCGGATGCAGGCGGGCACCAAGGCGACCACCCTGGGCAACCTGCTGACCCTGGTGGGGCTGGGGCTGATCGAGCCCGCCTGGATGCTGAAACTCCTCCTGATCGCCCTGTTCGTCCTGATGACGAACCCGATCTCCTCCCACGCCCTGGCGCGCGGCGCCTACCGCGCCGGCGTGCCGCTGACCGAGGGCAGCGTCCGGGACGAGTACCGGGAGGCGCTCGAGGAGCACGGGGAGGAGGTGCCGTCGTGAACGTGGACATCCTGACCCTGATGAACCTGGTGGACCTCCTGATCTGCCTGGTGGTCCTCGTCTCGGCCATCGGCGTGGCGGTCCACCGGAACCTCCTGGCCGCAGTGGTGTTCGCCGGCGTGGCGAGCCTCGCGGTGTCGTACCTCTTCCTCAGGCTCGCGGCCCCGGACGTCGCCATGACCGAGGCCGCCATCGGCGCGGGGCTCTCCACGGTGATCTTCCTGATCGCCGTCCGGAAGACCCGGGAGACGGAGGACGGCTCATGAAGCAGATCGTTGCACTGGTCGCCGTCGTGCTCCTGGCGGTCGTCCTCTGGCGGCTCGTGCCGCTGGCCGCTCCGACCCAGCTCGGCCCCGTGGCACGCCACTACGCCGAGTGGGGCGTCGCCGAGAACGGCGGCTCGAACCTCGTGACCTCCATCGTGGTCAACTACCGCGGCTTCGACACCCTGGGCGAGGTGACGGTGTTGTTCCTGTCCGTGGCGGGTGCGGGGTTCGTGCTCCGGCGGCGCCACGGGCTCGTGGTCCACGAGCCGATCCCGGCCTCGGAGATCGTCCAGACCGGAGCGAGGCTCCTGTTCGCCCCGGTGGTGCTGTTCGGCGCCTACATCTTCGTCCACGGGCACCTGACCCCCGGCGGGGGGTTCCAGGGCGGCGCCGTGGTGGCGTCGGGTGTGCTGCTTCTGCTCCTGGCGGACCGGGACCGGCACCTGCCCCACGGCTTCCTGGGATTGCTGGAATCGCTGTCCGGGTTCTCCTACGTCCTGGCGGGCCTTGCCGGCCTCTGGGCCGCCGGATCGTTCCTGGCCAACCGGGGCGTGCTGCCGCTGGGGAGCTGGAACCGCCTGCTCTCGGCGGGGATCATCCCCGTGATCTACATGGTGATCGGCCTCAAGGTCGGCTCGGAGCTGGCGGCGCTGCTCGACGTCATGATGCATGCGGCCGGCGGCGACGGAGAGGAGGCCCACCGATGATGGGCGGCAACGAGCTGTACGTCGGCACCGCGATCCTGCTGATCCTGATCGGGCTCGCCACGGTGCTGGTGAAGCGGAACATCCTCAAGATCGCGCTCGGGTTCTCGATCATGGACACGGGCGTCAACCTGCTGATCGTCGCCCTCGGGTACCTGCCCGGGCGCACGGCGCCGATCATCGACTCGCCGGAGCTGTTCTCGGACAGGGCGGCGCGGATCGTCGACGCGGCGAAGGTCGTGGACCCGATCCCCCAGGCGCTCGTGCTGACCGCCATCGTCATCGGTGTCGGCGTGACGGCGCTGATGCTGGCCTACGTCGTGCGCCTCTACGCGGCCACGGGCACCCTGGACATCGACGAGATCCGGAGGCTGAAATGGTGAACCCGATCCTGCTGATCGCGGTACCGCTGGCCGCGGCGTTCCTGCTGCCGCTGTTCGACCGGATCGGCCGGCCGGTCTCCCGCACGGTCCACCTGCTGGTGCTGCTCTTCTGCCTCGGGGTCTCGGGCTTCTGGCTCCTCGCGCTGATGCACGGCGCCCAGCCGGCCGAGGTCCTGACCGGCGGGTGGCCGCCGCCTATCGGGATCAACCTCCGCCTGGGGGTCCTCGAGGCCGGCCTCGTGGCGCTGGCGGCCCTGACCGGGATCGGCTCGGCGCTGTACCTCGCCCACCACGAGGACCACGCGGACCTCAGGGGCCTGGTCGTCCAGCTCCTCCTGGTGGCGGGCGCCACCGGCCTGATCATGACCCGCGACCTGTTCAACACCTTCGTCTTCCTGGAGATCTCGGGGATCGGCGCCTACGCCATCGTGGCGTTCGGGCGGGAGCGCGAGGGGCTCGAGGCCGGGTTCAAGTACATGATGATCGGCTCCATCGCCTCGGTGCTCGTGCTGCTGGGGATCGCGTTCCTCTACAAGACCACGGGCACGCTGAACATCGACGACATGGTCCGCCGGCTCCCCGGTGTGACCGTCGCGGGGGTCGGCACGGTGCTGCTGCTCTTCCTCGTCGGCCTGATGATCGAGCTCAAGCTGTTCCCCCTCAACGGACCCGCCATCGACCTGTACGACGGCGCGGAGCCCGGCGTCATGGCACTGATCGTCGGGACCGTGGTCAACGCCGTCCTGTACACCTTCTGGAAGGTGCAACCGTTCTACTCCGGCGAGAGCTGGACGGCGGCCATCGCCGCGGTGGGGATGACGACCTTCGTGGTGGCCAACCTCCTGGCGATCCGCCAGAAGCGGGTCCGCCGGATGCTGGGGTACTCCTCCTCGGCCCAGATCGGCCTCTTGGTCTTCCTGCTGCCGTTCGTCCACGCACGGACCGTCCCCATGCTCGCCGTCGTCCTCCTCGTGCTCAACCACACCTTGGCCAAGGCGGCGCTGCTGTGGCTGGCCGGGATCCACGGCGAGGAGACCGTCGCCGGGTGGCGCGGGGCGTTTCTCCGCGCGCCTGTGCTCCGGCTCGTCCTGGCCGTCTCGGTGCTGGCCATCGCCGGGATGCCGCCGTTTGCCGGGTTCTGGGGCAAGTGGCAGGCGCTGGTCGGGCTGGCCCGCACGGGCGCCGGCTGGTGGATCGCCGCGCTGCTGCTCGGCTCGCTGTTCGAGCTGGCGTACTACTTCCGGTGGCTCGGGATCGCCCTCGACGCCTCCGGGGAGCCCGGCGAGGAGCGCTCGCCGGCGTTCGGCGAGCTCGTGGGCGCCGGGCTGTTCGCGGCGCTCGCCGTGGCCGTCGGGGCACGGATCCTCCTGCCGCTGTGGGGCGGGGTGACCGGCCCCATCGCCGTGCTGGGGATCGTCGGGCTGGCGCTCATCGTGCTCCGGACGATCCCGGCGGCGCTCCAGGGGGCGACCGTCCTGGCGGCACTGGCCGTCTCCGGGTGGAGGCTGTTCGGCGGGGCCCAGGGGTGCCCGCTGTGGAGCCTCCAGGGGTTCTTCGCCGTGCTCGTTCTCGCCGGGGCGCTCGTGGTGGCGTTGGCCGCCCTGGCGTGGCCTCCGGAGCGTCCGAGCTACCACGGGCTGTTCCTGCTGCTCGTGGCCGGCGTCCTGGCCATCGTGCTCTCGCCGACGCTCCTCGGCTTCTTCGCCGGGTGGGAACTGATGACC
>JAMOVQ010000174.1 GCA_027067575.1 Thermoanaerobaculia bacterium
TCTGAGGCGCCAACCGGAACGTCGCTTCGCTCGTCCCTGGGCGGGTGAGTGGGTGGGGCAGCAGGTGGGG
The DNA here is from genome assembly GCA_027067575.1 of Thermoanaerobaculia bacterium. Taxonomy (GTDB): domain Bacteria; phylum Acidobacteriota; class Thermoanaerobaculia; order Thermoanaerobaculales; family Sulfomarinibacteraceae; genus JAMOVQ01. The sequence continues at coordinate 71 of JAMOVQ010000174.1, forward strand.
CTGTCTCGTTTCGGCCAGGGGGTCGGTCGGGTTGGAGGGCAGTCCCGATCGTGGAGGGCTTGGTTCTCTGAGGCGTCAATCGGGACGTCGCTTTGGTGGTCCCTGGGGAGGCGGGGGTGTGGAGTGCCAGGGAGGTACTCTCTGGGCTGTTCGTCACACAACGCCGTGACGCGACAGCCCGGGACCATCGCACTTCCTGCCCGGGGGATGGGGTCCGTTCGCGGACGATGGCGAGCCCCCGGTCCCTGCCCGGGAGCCCCGGCACCCCCCGGACCCGTGCGCGGGGCCGGAGGCCCGCAAGCTGCGGAGGTCCGGGGATCCCTTGACTCGTGTCAACAGAGAGCGCAGGGTGAGGTTGAAGCGGACATCCGGATTTCCGCCCCCATCGCCGTGCTCCCCTGCCTGCCTCACGCCGGGGCTGAAACCGATCCGTGCCCCTCCCGATTCTCGACCATCGAGCCACCTGCTGGCAGCGCAACGGCCACCCCGGGGACCGGGATTGACACCCGACGCGGAGACCACTAGAGTTTGAGCGTAGGGAAAGGAGGAGACTTCAATGCGACGTGTAGCGCTGACAGCCCTGGTGATGACCCTGATCCTGGTGGCGGCTCCGGCAATGGCGCAGCAGAGCCAGTTCACGGCGGCGGTGCTCCTGGGGGGGCTGGCCCCGTACGACACCAACCTCGATGGCGATTTCGCGGTTGGCCTTCAGCTCGGCTGGAACTTCGACCGGAACTGGTCGCTCCAGGGCGAGCTGTCGTTCTCCGATCCGACGCCGGATACCCCGCAGGGGATCGGAGACGAGATCACCCCGGGCGTCAACCGGGCCACCGACCTCATGCTGGGTTCGCTCAACCTGACGTACCACTGGAAGCACGAGGGGCAGGCTCTGGTGCCGTTCATCAGCGGTGGCGTGTCCTGGTTCGACATCCAGTACAACGACCCGTTCCACGTCGATCCCGACAACATCGCGTGGGGGGTCAACCTGGGTGGCGGTGTGCGGTACGACCTCGCGGGCAAGACGTTCGCCCTGGCCGAGGTGCGCTGGAACGCGCTGTTCAACCCGTCGATCGACGCCCTCCAGTACGTCGTCGGCTTCGGGTTCGGCCTGGGAGGCGAGTAGGCCTCGAGGCCTGCCGACCGATCGTGACCATCGGCCCGCCACGGCGGGCCGTTTTCCGTCGATGGAGCGTTGACGATGCTTGATGAACTGCTGCAACGTGGTGAAGAGGCGAGGGAACGCATCCGGCGGCTCCGGGGGTTCCTTTGACGAGGACCGGATCCGTGCACGCCTGACCGATGCCGACCGGGAGGCCGAGGATCCCGACATCTGGTCCGATCAGGATCGGGCCCGCGAGGTGATGCAGCGGCGGAGCCGCCTCCAGCGCGAGCTGGAGACGGTGGAGCGCCTCGGCGAGGCCGGGGAGGAGCTCGAGATCCTGATCGAGATGGGGCGAGAGGGGGAGAGCGGGGTCGCGGAAGAGCTCGGCGAGCTCCTGGCGAGGCTGGAGCCCGAGCTCGACCGGCTCGAGCTGACCACGACCATGACCGGTGAGCACGACCCCTCCAACGCCTACGTGGAGATCCACCCCGGCGCGGGGGGGACCGAGTCGCAGGACTGGGCCCAGATGCTCGAGCGGCTCTACCTGCGGTGGGCGGAGCGCCACGGGTTCGACGTTGAGGTGATCGACGAGCAGCCCGGCGAGGAGGCGGGAATCAAGAGCGCCACGCTCCTCGTCAAGGGCCCGTACGCCTACGGCCACCTCAAGGCCGAGAACGGCGTGCACCGGCTGGTCCGGATCTCCCCGTTCGACGCAGCCGCCCGGCGCCACACGTCGTTCGCGTCGGTCCACGTCTACCCCGAGGTGGACGAGGACGTGGACCTCGATATCGAGGAGAAGGACCTCCGGATCGACCGGTACTGCTCCTCGGGCCCCGGCGGCCAGGGGGTCAACACGACGTACTCGGCGGTCCGCGTGGTCCACATCCCCACGGGGATCATCGTCACCTGCCAGAACGAGCGGTCCCAGATCAAGAACCTGGCCTCGGCGATGAAGGTGCTCAAGGCGAGGCTGTACGAGCTGGAGCTCCAGAAGCGCGAGGAGGAGCTCGAGAAGATCAAGGGCCCGAAGAAGGACATCTCCTGGGGGAACCAGATCCGTTCGTACGTCCTCCAGCCGTACCGGATGGTCAAGGACCTCCGCACTGGGACCGAGGTGGGCGACACGGACCGCGTGCTCGACGGCGACATCGATCCGTTCATCGAGGCGTACCTCCGCTGGAGGCGGGAGCAGGAGCGGGAGGCAGGGGAGGCGTCGTGAGGCGGCTCCTCTCCGGTCTGACCGTCCTCGCTGCCGCAACCTGCCTTGCCGGGACGCCCGTCGCATACCGCCTGGACTCGCCGGCCCCCGCGGCGCACCTGCTCCGGGTCCGGGTCACCGTCCCGGCCGAGTACGGCTGCCCATGCCTGGCCATGGCGATTTGGACGCCGGGCGGGTACGCCGTGTCGGACCACGCCGCGAAGGTCGTCTCGGCACGGTTCACGTCCCCGGCCGGGAACGAGCTCCCGTTCTCGAAGCCCGGTCTCGACCGGTGGAGGCCCGTCTGCGGCGGGGCGGGGTACACGGCGGAGCTGACCCTCTGGGTCCGTACCCCCAGGACGCCGTACTCCGCCGACGTGGAGGCGGACCTCCTGTTCGCCAACCTCGTCACGGTGCTGCCGTACCTTCCGGAACACCAGGACGCACCGGCCACGCTCCGGATCGTCCCACCGGCGGAATGGCCGGTCGCCTGTTCCCTTCCGCCGGGCGACTCGCCGGGGACGTACACGGCCGCGGACTGGGACGCACTGGCGGATGGTTTCGTCGCCGCGGCTCCCGGCCTCGTTTCCCGGAAGCTCGCCGTGGAGCGGACGGCGATGACCGTGGCGTTCACCCGGACGCCGGCGGAGGTGCTGGACCTCTCCACGGTGGTCACCGTCCACGCCGACCTCCTCCGGGCCGCCGGGAAGACGTTCGGTTCGCTGCCGTTCTCCCGGTACCTGTTCCTCTACAAGGTCGGGCCCGAGGGCAGCCACGGCGGCCTCGAGCACGCCGACGGGACGGCCATGGGGATCCCGTCGCCCCTGATCGAGGATACGGACCGGTTCCTCAAGGGAATGGGGCTCGCGGCGCACGAGCTCGTCCACGCCTGGAACGTCAAACGCGCCCGGCCGCGTGAGCTGTGTCCCTACGATTACGCCCACGTCCAGCGGACACCGTCGCTGTGGGTCGCCGAGGGGTGGACGAGCTACTACGGTCCGCTCCTCCTGGTCCGGGCCGGACTGCGAACGCCGGCACAGTTCTACCGAACGCTGACGCGCCGCCTCCGGTACCACCGGCAGAACCCAACCAACCGGTTCTTCTCGCTCGAGACCATCAGCCTCGACTCGTGGCTGGACTGGACGGCGCCGTACCTGACGTACAGGACCTACTACGTCAAGGGCAGCCTGGCCGGCCTGGACCTCGACCTCCGGATCCGAAACGGCAGCGGCGGGAGGCACTCCCTCGACGACCTCGTCCGGGTCCTGCTGGACGATCCGGAGCTCGCCCGCTCGGGGTACACCGAGGCCGACCTCCGGTTCCACGCGGCACGGCTGGCCGGAACCCCGCTGGACGCATGGTTCGAGGAGACGGTCCACCGGCCGGGCTACCTCTGCCTGGCGCCTCGCCTCGCCTCCGTCGGCCTGCGCGTCGAGCCCGACCCGGACCGTGCGGGAGCGGGGTGGACCGGACTCGCCCTGGAGGATCCTCCGGACGGTTCCACGGGCGCGTCGGTCCGGTGGGCCGAACCGGACTCCCCGGCCGCGGCCGCGGGCCTCGGCGCCGGGGACATCCTCCTGGCCGTCGACGGCCGGACCGGCGGCCGGAAGGCGCTCGAGGAACGGCTCCGGCGGGCCCGGACCGGTCAGCCCGTGACGCTGACGGTACTCCGCGATGGCCGCGTCCTCGAGTTCGACCTGACGCCCGCGGCGTTCGAGCCGCTGCGGGAACCGGTCCGTGTCGTGGAGGACCCCGATGCCTCTCCGGAGGCCGTCGAGGCGCGGAAGGCATGGCTCTGGCTCGAGGAACGGCGCTGACCGGACCCCGAACGCCGTTCCGGGGAGCCGGAGGCGAGGCGGTACTCGCCGGGCTCCTGGCGTTCGTCCTGTTCTTCACTGGGACGGCTTCGGTGCCACTGATCGGCCGGGACGAGCCACGGTTCGCCGAGGCCGCCCGGGAGATGCTGGCCCGGGGCGACCTGGTGGTGCCGACGTTCGGCGGGATCGACCGGTACGACAAGCCGATCCTCGTCTACTGGTGCACCATGGCCGCCTACGCGGTCCTCGGGGTGAACGAGCGGGCGGCCCGTCTGCCGTCGAATCTCGCTGGCGCACTGCTCGTGGCGCTGCTGGCGTTCTGGGCCCGTAGGCGGTGGGGGCCGGGGCCCGGCCTGGCCGCCGCCATGCTGCTCGCCGTCACGCTGACGTTCCACCTGGAATCGCGCGCGTGCACCGCCGACCTTGTCACGATCCTCCCGGCAACCGTCTCCATGTTCGCCCTGCTCGCGCTGCTCGAGGGGCGGGGCGGCGCCGGGGCGGCGGCGGTGTTCTGGGCCGCCCAGGCGCTGGCGATCCTGGGCAAGGGGCCCGTCGGTCCCATGCTCGCCGGCGCGGCGGGCGTCGCGTTCTGGGCGCTCGGCAGGCGCTGGCGCCGGTGGGAGCTCGCCCTGCTGGGGGCCCTCGCCGTGGCGGGGTGGGCGGGCCTCGGGCCGAAGGTGCTCATCGTCCCCGTCGTGTGGGCGCTCGCCGACACGCTCCTGGACCCGGAGGGCCGTGCGCGGCTCGGCCGGCTCCGGTGGTGGTGGGGCGTGCCCCTGCTCCTCCTCTTGACGCTGCCGTGGGCCGTGGCGGCGTGGAAGGCGACGGGCGGCGCGTTCTTCCGGGTCGGGGTGGGCAAACACGTGGTGGCCCGTTCCCTGCGGCCCCTGGAGAGCC
>JAMOVQ010000175.1 GCA_027067575.1 Thermoanaerobaculia bacterium
CTGCGGGAGGCCGGGGTCTACCGGAGGCGGAAGAACCCCATCGCACAGCTCGGCGGAACCCACTGGTCGCTCAGGGAGCAGCGACGCAACGCCGTGGTGTTCTGAGACGAACTCCGGACTGGACAGACAGGGCGAGCGAGGAGCGCAGGACGGGAGAAGGTGTGCGCGGATATGGGGGTGAGGAGGCGGTGGGGGTGGCTGAGAGGGTGGAGATTGAGTGAAAGAGGCAGACGGGGGCCGTTGGAGGTATCAATACGGTTGGAGCATTGAAAAAGGGAGTGTCCCCAGTGTTCGCAGCGACCCGGGGGAGCCGCGAACGCGGCGTCCGGCCTGCGACGGCGCCCCAACGAAGCGATGAGGGGCCGCGCGGATCGTGCCCCGGGGCCGTTCCCGCAAGGGCGCGAGGAGGAACTGACCTGGGGGTCGTGACGACGAAGCGACCGCGGCGGGGGCGGTCCCGGGGTGCGAGACTCGCGGCCCCGTTCATTCAAAGTCGATGACCGAAGCCCTCCAACGAAGCCCAGGTGGCCGGCAGCGACGCCGGAGGCGGCGCCAGCGGCACGGCCGGGCGGTGCCGGGGAAGCTTGCTTCCACCGCGACGGCGGGCCGGGACGCGCACCCCGCGCAAAGCGCGGGGGCCGGCCGCCGGTTCACGTCACCGGCGAGGCGGTTTGCCACGGGCGGCACGTGAGCCGCGTCATGAGCGGGCCGGTGTGAGGCGTGCCCGGAGGTTCGCATTCAGGTGTTCAGCTGGACGAGGTCGCGATCCCGGAGCTCGAACTCCTTTGAGACTTGTTGCCCGTCCAGCCGGCCGCCCCACACTCGGGCCGAGACCAGCTTCGCCGGAAGGTCCTGGTGGATCCGCTCGGCGAGATCGAGCACCGTGGAGCCCTCGGGAAGCACGAACGGGTCCCTGCGCTCGGCCTTCTGACCTGGCTTCTTCGTGTACACACGGATCAGGCCGAGCAGGTGCCACAGCGCCACCTTGAACCCCTGGACCTCCCGCCCGCCCTTCACCGAGAACGGAACCACGGGGAAGCGGTCCCCCAGTAGTTCGCGGATGACCTCCACGTCTCCCGGGTCCACGAGGTCCGTCTTGGCGACAACGACGAGGGTCGGCAACGGCATGTCCCTGGGATCCGGATCCTCGGGAAGCGCCCCTACGAGCGGCAGGTGCACCGACTCCATCCGTTCCGAGACCGCTTCCGCAGCGTCGAGAGTCCCCGGCTGGGAAGGATCGACCACCAGGACCGCAGCATCCGCCATCTGGACCACATTGGGCAACCACGGATCCATGTGATCTGCCGTCACCGGGGGAAGATCCACGAGCTGGATCCTGACGTCCTCGAACCGCATCATGCCGGGCTGGGGCCGGGTCGTGGTGAACGGGTAGTCGGCGATCCCGGGCTCCGCGTGGGTCAGCGCCGCGAGGAGCGAGGACTTGCCGGCGTTCGGAGGCCCCAGCAGGACGACCTGGGCGGCACCCTCGGGCTCCACGTGGACCGTCCGGCGCTTCGGATTCGCCCGACGCTCCGTCTCCTGGCGAAGCCGGGCCAGCTTCCGCTTGATCTCGGCCTGGAGCTTCTCCGTTCCCTTGTGTTTCGGAATCGTCGCGAGCATCCGCTCCAGGGCAGCCCGCTTCTCCTCCGCCGTCGTGGCCGCCCTGTAGGCGGCCTCGGCCTCTCGGTAGACGGGCGTCAGGTTCGCCGGCACGTTCCGATTCTATCCCGGATCGATCCCGGCGTTTGCGGAGCCGCGGCGGACCGGAAGGTTCGCCTCAGTCCGGAAGGCTGAGCCCAAGGGGTTCGAGACGGGGAACGACGACGGCCCGCTGCGCCTCGAACAGCTCACCCGCTCCGCCCCATCCGGCCCCGAGCATCGCCTGCAACTCCTCGGCGGAGAACGGCTCCCCCTCGGCGGTGCCCTGGACCTCCACGAGACCACCCGTGCCGGTGAAGACGAGGTTGAGGTCCACGTCGCAGTCCAGATCTTCCGTGTACTCCAGATCCACCCGGACCTCCCCGCCGACGAGGCCGACGGAGACGGCCGCGATCCGCCGGATGAGCGGCCACTCGGGCAGGAGCCCCTGTTCCCACATCCGGGCGAGCGCGAGAACCAGGGCGACCCAGGCTCCTGAGATCGCAGCCGTCCGTGTGGAGCCATCGGCCTGGAGGACGTCGCAGTCCACCTGGAGGGTCCGTTCCCCGAGAAGGGACCGGTCCACGGCGGCCCGGAGGGCACGGCCGATCAGCCGCTGAATCTCCTGGGAACGGCCGCTGGGGCGCCCCCTGGAGACCTCCCGCTCGGACCGCTCCTCGGTTGCCCGGGGGAGCATGGCGTACTCGGCCGTGATCCAGCCCTCACCCGTGCCGCGGAGGAACCCCGCGGTCCGGTCGAGCACGGAGACGTTGCAGAGGACGACGGTCTCGCCGGCCCGGTAGAGAACGGAGCCCTCCGGGTACCGGACGAAGTCCGGCTCGAGCCGGACGGGGCGGATCTCGCCGGGTTGCCTGCCATCGGGTCGCATGAAACCTCCTCGCCGGTCCTCAGGATACGCCACCTGGCTCCAGGTGAACGAGCTCGAGATCCTGCGGTGTCTCGCCCAGGATGGTCCGGGCCACTCGGAGGAAATGGTCCGAACCGTCCGTCAACAGAAGGTGGACGGTCCCGCCCCCTTTCTCGTTCCTCTCGAACCGAACCCTGCCCACCGCAGCCGCCACAGCGGAGGCGGAGTCCACGAGGCGGATATCCGGCCCGGCGACACGGCGCAGCGAGGGGAGCAGGAGAGGATAGTGGGTACACCCCAGGATGATCGCCTCCGCTCCCCACCCCAGGACCTCACCCAGGTACTCCCGGGCGACGAGGTCGGTGACGGGATGGTCGCCCCACCCCTCCTCCGCCAGGGCGACGAACAGAGGACAGGGCACCGCACGGACCTCGAGCCCCGGGGCGGCCATGGCCAGCGCCCGCTGGTACGCTCCGGACGCCACGGTTCCCTCCGTCCCCGCCACCGCGATCCGCCTGGCGCCGGTCGCCAGTGCGGCCTCGACGCCGGGTTCCACGACGCCGACCACCGGAACGTCCACAACCCGGGCGATGGCGTCGAGGGCGTAGGAGCTCGCCGTGTTGCACGCCACGACCAGCAGCTTGATCCCGCGGGCGACCAGGTGGGCGGCCGCATTGACCGCGTACTGGCGGACCGTCGGCTCGGACTTGGTCCCGTAGGGGAGCCGGGCGGTGTCGCCGAGGTAGAGAAACCGCTCCCCGGGGAGCGCCCGCCGGAGCGCCTCGAGGACGGTCAGGCCGCCCACGCCCGAGTCGAACACGCCGATCGGTGCGGTTCCGCTCACCGGTGCCTCACGAGGGGGCGATCAGCCGTTTGTTCAGCGGCAACGGTCCGGAGAGGTCGAGGTGGCCGGTCAGGGTCTCCACCTCCCGGTCTCCGAACAGGAGCTGGACGGCGCGGAGATCGGGACAGTTGAGCAATATCGTGTCCACCACGGCGTAGACGAACGGCACCTCGTTCCCGCAGCCCGCGAGCGGGTTCTCCGGCGCCGTGAAGTCGACGTAGGCGATCTTCCCCTCCCGCACGAAGACGTCGGTCAGCATGGCGGGATAGGGTGCAACGGGCGGCCGCCCCGCCGGGGAGGGTTGGAGGAGTCGGCTCACGAGCACGCGGACCCTGTTCTCCTGCTCGTCGGGCAGGGAAAGGGGGACGATCTCGGGATGGAGCAGGCCGTCCGATCCCGGATAGAGGAGGACTGCCTGCCGTTTCGGGGCAGGGGTTGGTGTGGGAAGCGGGGCGGGCTCAGGACCTGACTGCGGCACCCGGCTCGTGGGACCGAGAAGCGCCCAGAGCAAGAGGACGGCCGCGGCAGCCCCGAGCAGGACGAGCAGGACGACCCGAGCTCTCATTGGTGCTTCAGAAAAGCGACGATCCCGTCGGCGATCGCCGTGGCCAGCTGTTCCTGGTACTCCGCCGTAGCCAGCCTCCGGGCCTCGGTGGGGTTGCTCAGGAACCCGACCTCCACCAGGACGGCCGGCATCGTTGCACCGGTGAGCACGACGAACGGCGCCTGCTTCACCCCCCGGTCCGGAACCCCTTCCAGTCCGTTGAGCCGCCGCTGAATCGCCAGCGCAAGTCGGGAGCTCTCGTTGAGGACTTCCGCCTGAGCCATCTGCCACAGGATGAGATCCAGGCCATCGTGCCCGCCGGAACGCTCACCGGAGGCGTTCTCCAGCCGGGCGGTCGCCGCCGCATGCTCGTCCGTCGCCTCGTCCTTGAGACTCATGTAGTAGGTCTCTGCGCCCCGCGCCGAGGAGAACCTGCTGGCGTTGGCGTGGAGCGAGACGAAGACCCGGGCCTCGAGCCGGTTGGCGAAGGCAGTCCGGTCAGCCAGCGCTCGTCCGGTGTCGCCCTCTCGCGTCAGACGAGTCGGGAAGCCACGGCCTCGGAGGATCCGGGCAACCCTTCTCGCGATGGCGAGGACGAGGGTCTTCTCTTCGAGACCCGAGGGCGAACGGGCCCCGGTGTCGCCCCCTCCGTGTCCCGGATCGAGCACGATCGGGTGAACGGTCGCCCGAAGCTGAGGCGGTGAGGCACTTGCCGGCGCGGGACGGGCCTTCGGTCCAAGGTCCAGGGAGACCCGCGGCGGATCGTCGAGGACGTGGGAACCCAGGAGGCCCGCACCCTCACTGAGGCGGATCACCAGGTCCCGGCCGTGGACACCGATGGAGGTGATCCGGGCAGACGCCACGCGGCGGCTCTCGTCAAGCTGGGGCTCGGCCTCGGGAAAGTGAACGACGACGGCCCCGTCCCGGTCCTCGACCTCCACCCTTTCCTTCCTGCCAAGGGTCAGCACCACGGTCGTCGTCGAACCGAAATCGGCGGCCACGGGCACGACGAGGATCGGACTGAGGTAGGCCGCCCCTTCGGCGATCCGGAGTCCCCCCGGCTCGTGCTCGAGGTGGAAACCGAACGGTTCGAGAATGGCCTGCTCGAGAAACCGTTCGCTGGCGGCGACCCCTGACGGCGTGGAGACCGGTGCCTCGTCGAGCTTCTTGAGCTCGCCATCCATCAGGACCCAGCGGCTTCCCGGGGTGAACTGGACCTGATGGTCCCCGAGTACGACGCCCCAGGTCCCCGCGGAATGGGAGAAACCGGCGTCTGCACCGAGCAGGTGGAGGACGGGCAGCAGCTCCAGCCGCCCATCGGCCGTCCGGGGCACCTGGACTGAACGCCCTCCCCACCGGACGTGGACCTGCCCGGCCAAGAGCACGCTGGCAACGAGGCTCAGCGCGAGAATCACGATGATGAAGCGTGCATATCGCATCGAGATGGATTGAGTTGGTGGAGGCGGTGGGAATCGAACCCACGTCCGAGGAACTCCTGGCGCCGGGCACTCCGTGCGCAGCCCACTGCTTTGCTCTCATCCCGGAGGCGGCCAGTGGGCAGCCTCCGCCGGGACCAGCCTGTGAGGTCTCGGCTTCCGCTCCCAGGCGCCACGGAAGCCCAGCCCGTCAAACGTCGCCGGACTCAGGCCGACGGGCGGAGCCGCGAGCCCGGCGTGGCTGTGTTACGCAGCCAGTGCGAAGTCAGCGTTGGCAGCTGTCAGGTTCCGCCTGATTTACGAGGCGGCGGACCTCGGCACGCTCCCGACGCCAGGACCTGTTCCCCGTCGAACCCAATACGCCCCCAGGGTTCTCCGGATCTCCATTCTAGCACCTCCTGCTGCGCAGGCGAACTTTTCGTCTGGCTCCCGATGACGGTACGACAAAGCGCGGCCCCAAGGGGCCGCGCCGTCTTCGTCGAAGGACCGCAGTCCTATTTCTGCTCGCGAAGCGTCTTCTTCATGTCATCGACCTGCTGCTGGAGCTGGTCGGCCTCGCTCTCCTGGCCAAGGTTCCGGAGCTCGGCGATCTGCGCCTCGAGCTCCTTGATCTTCCGGAGGTACTTCTGCCGTTCCTGCCTCGCCTTCTCGTTCTGAAGCTGGGCATCCCTGTTCCGCTCCATCTCGGCGACCTTCGCACTGTTTCCGGCGTTGCGGTACGCGGTGATCGCCTGATCGAACTTTTTCTGTTTGGCGTAGACGTACCCCATCTGCTCGTAGATCTTCCGGCGGAGCTTGCTGTCCGGCCCCATCTTGAGCGCCTGCTGCAAGGAAGCGATGGCCTTGTTGAACTTGCCGAGGGATGAATAGCACTGCCCCTCGTAGAACTGCACGAGTGCACTGGAGGACCGTTTGGCCCGGGCCTTCTCGAACCACTTCAACGCCGTGGCGTAGTCCTTCGCCCCGAGGTATGTCTCACCGGCGAGCAGCAGGTGGTCGAACGTCGGCGACTTCTGTGCGAGGCCCGTTGCGATCCGTGCCGCCTCGGAGTAGTACCGCTTCTTCTGGTCCGACGAACGGCTCCGCCGGGCGGCGCGGATCGCGGTGGTCACCGCGTCCCGGGCGAGCCGTCCGTCGGAGGGTTTGAGTTGCCACGCCTTCTTGAGGGCCTCGAACGCCTTCGCATCCTGTCCCTGGGTCACGTACGCGGCACCGAGGGCACGGTAGAGGTTGGCGTTCTTCGACGTGGCCCGCAGCTGCTGCTGGAGGACCCGGATCGCATCCGACGCATGGCCTGACTTGGTGGCTGCGGCCGCAAAGATCAGGGCGAACGTCGTTCGCTGGGACGATGGAACCTTCGCCAGGTCAATGGTGCGCAGGACCTTGTACGCATCAGGGTACTGCTTGGCCTCCACCAGCGCCTTGCCGAGTGTGAGCCGGGCCGGAAGGTAGTCAGGCTTGAGTTCGACAGCCTTCCGCAGGTTGGCCACCGCCTGACTGCGCTTCTTGAGCTTCAGCTGGACGACACCGAGCATATAGTAGCCGGCGTAATGGTCCGGGTTGGTCTTGACGACCTCCTTGAACTCCTTCTCGGCGGTCACAAAATCGCCGCTCTTGTACGCCGCCGTTCCCTTGTTCCACTCGGCCCCGGCGAAGGCGGTGAGGCCGAGCACAAGCACGAGCACGGCGGCAGTTGTTGTCCTCTTCATCGGTGTCCTCCAGCTCACGATTGGATGGTGTTGCCGAGCTCTCCCAGCAGCGGGCGGACCTGCTCCTCGAACATGGCGGCCACGTCCGAACCCTTGAGCAGGGCGATCGCCTTGGTGTTCTGCTCGACGAGGTTGCGCAGTGCTTCGAGGCCCGTTCCCGTCTCGATTGCGGTCCTGGTGGCAAGGTACTGCTTCTCGATGGTCCGCTGCCCACCCTCTCCGACAAGTGCGGCCGCCATGGTCCGGATCTTCTCGGCGATCCCGAGCAGGGTCACGGGACTGAGGCGCTGATCCGATAGACCGCCGCCTCCCCTCCCTTCACCGCTTTCCCCGGGTTTCTTGAGCGCGACGAGGCCTGTGGTGACCATACCGAACAGCAGCTTGGAAACGTCGAACGCGGCCCACCCGAGGAGCTCTGCGATCTGCTCGATGCTCCGGTTCCCGTCGATCTTCGTCACGAGGACCCATTCGTGGGGGCTCAGGGTCACCTGGTCGCGTCCATCCTCCCGGTGAGGAAAGTACGGAATCATGTCCAGGGATGGGATCTTGCGCGAGAGAACCCGCCACTCGTCGAGCCGCCGCGCCGCCTCCATCATCAGGTTGGCGTTGGATCGCGTAACGGTCACCTCGTCGGTAGTCTCTCCGGGATGGAAGGTGAACTCTCCGGTGGACCAGATCGCCAGCTCGTAGACGGCACTCTCCCCGCGGAGCCTGCCGACCGAGGCATCGACGATCTGACCATCCTTGAGGAAGATCCGGCCCTCCTCGCCGTCCCGTGTGATATGGAACGCTCCGGTCTTTCCAGAGACGCTAACAAGCTGGATCACGTCGGGTAGCGACAGCTCGGAGAGCGAACCCTGGAGAGCCATGGAACCTCCGCGCGTCCTACTGGAGACTGAACTTGACCGTCAGCACGTAGATGACCTCGACCGGCTTGCCGTTGAGGGTGGACGGCTTGAACCGCCACTTCTTCACGGCCTCGACGGCCGCATCGGTGCAACCCAGCGGCAGCCCCCGGAGGACCTTCACGTTCTTCACGGTCCCGTCCTTGCCGATGGTCAGCTCAAGGATCACCGCGCCCTGGATCCCTGCACGCCGTGCGACCTCGGGGTACCGGGGCGGCGGGGCGTTGATCTTCTTCGGCTCGGTGATGTTCCCGCCGACGACGAACCGCACCGGGCCCTCGGGCTCCGGCGGCGGCGGCGCGTCGGGGATCCCCATGACGAGATCCTGGTCGGGGACGAAGTCCATGTCCTCCTGCGGCTGCTCCTCCCGGATCGGCTCCGGCTCGTCTGGCGTCGGATCCGGAATCGGGACGATCCGCGTCTTGGGCTTCGGAATCTGCTGGAGCTTCGGCTTCTTCGGCGGCTTGAACTTGACCTGCTTGACGACGAAGATCTTGACCTTCTTCTTCTCCGCCTTGGCTCCGGTCCCGGCGAACGACGGCCAGTGGATTGCGAAGATGATGACGTGGAGGGCGACGGCGATGGCGATCGCCATCCGCATCCACTTCCGCTCGCGCTCCTCCTCCGCCGCGATGATCTCGATGACCGTCGGCGGCAGCTTCGGATCGGCCGAGGCACCACGCTTGACCCCTGGGGTGTTGTTCATCGTAGCCCCCCAACTCACTGGGCGCCGATCAGCGACCAGATGTTCTCGATCTCCCGCTGGGTCGGAATCGAGATCGTCTTGATGTTCATCCCGATCTTGTCCTTCGCCTGGCGCAACTCGTCGAACACAGCGATCATGTCACCATAGGTCGCATCGGGATCCGTCCGCAGGATGACCGGCTTGTCCGGGTTCTGCTTCAGCTTCTCGGCGATGTACGGAAGGATCTGCTCGAGCGGCATGTCTTTACCGTCGACCTGGATCTGGCCGTTCGCCATCACGTGGACGTCGATCGAGTCCTCCCGCTTGATCTCGGGAGTGTTCGTCTCATCCTTCGGCAGCTGGAAGTCGAGGCCCTTCGTCGCCGAGAAGACCGAGGTCACCATGAAGTAGATGATCAGGAGGAACGAGATGTCGGCCATGGAGCCGGTGAAGATCTCGGACTCGATCTCCTTCTTGTTGATGTTGAGCATGGATCCCCCCGCCTACCGGTTGATGTCCTCGACCGTCTTCTGCTCGGAGAGCAGGAAGATGACCCGGGCCTTCGCCTGCTTGAGGGCGTCCAGCACCTTGTCCACCCGGTCGTACTTGACACCCTTGTCCGCCTTGAGCACGAACGGCTTGTTCGGATCGGAGGCGACGACGTTGGCCGCGAAGGACAAGACCTCCTCGTCCGAACTGACGGGCAGCGACATCTCCTTGCCGGTCGAGACCCTGACGATCCCGTCGGAATCGATGGAGATGTAGGCGGACTCCTTCGGAATGTCCGTCCGCACCCACGTCTTGGGGAGCTGGACCTGGGTCCGGTCCACCTCGACGTTGTACGTCAGGACGAAGAAGACGATCAGCAGGAACACGATGTCCGCCATCGAGGCCGTGAAGATCTGGGCCTCCGTCTTGCGTTCCCGTCCGCGAATGATAGCCATCGAGGCCTCCCTTTGGCTTACGCCTGCTCCCCGCCTCCCTGGCCGTAGCGCTGGCTGTCCATCTCGATGAACGTCTCGAGAAGCATGTTCGTGGCGGTCTCGATGTCCCGCACGAACCGGTTGATCTTCGTCGTGTACCAGTTGAAGGCCAGCTGCGCCGGGATGGCGATGATCAGGCCGGCGGCCGTTGTGATCAGCGCCTCGGAGATACCCGCGGCGACCTTGCCGGGGTTCGTCAGACCCTGGGAAGCCAGCGTCGCAAACGACTTGATCATGCCGGTGACCGTTCCGAGGAAACCGAGCATCGGCGCGACGTTCGCCGTGGTGGCGAGCACGCCCATGCCCCGCTCGAGCCGGTCCAGCTCGTACAGCGCGGCGTTCTCGATAGTCTTCTCGATGTCCTCGCGGGAGTGACCGTACCGGAGGAGGCCGGCCTTCATCACGGAGGCCACGGGGCCCTGGTACTGCTCGCAGACCTTGATCGCCTCCTTGACGTTCCGGTTGACGAGGAGCGCCTTGCGGATCCGCGACAGGAACTCGCTGACGTTGACCTTGGCCTTGGTCAGAGCGATGTACCGCTCGATGATGAAGGTGAGCCCCAGGAGCGAGAAGAAGAGAAGGGGCCACATCATGGGTCCACCCTGGCGGAAATAGAGAAGAAGCTGTCCGAACACCGTGAGTCCTCCTTGTTCCGTGTTCCCGGCGTGCCGCGGCGGCACTCCGGCACTGGTCATCATCCTCGCAAACCACCCTTTCCCCACCATGGGCCACGATGACCGCACAGAGGCGGAAAGGCATTGAATGCTAACACGCGCCCCATGGGGCGTCAAGAACGAGACACCGGCCCACGCCGTGGTTCAAGCGGCCCCAACCGGCCCAAGCGGGCTCGCCGGAAGGCCCTCCCGTCCCGTATGGAACCAGCTTCCGACCGGCACCGGGCGTCGCGTGTGGCGAGACGAGGGGTTGCCAACGGTACGGAAAGGTTGTAGACTGCCCGCTGCGGGTGGGCCGTTAGCTCAATTGGCAGAGCAAGGGACTCTTAATCCCTAGGTTGGAGGTTCGATTCCTCCACGGCTCACCAACCTGACCCCCAACGCTGCGAAAGTGGCGGAACTGGCAGACGCGCGAGACTTAGGATCTCGTGGGGTGACCCGTGGGGGTTCGAGTCCCCCCTTTCGCACCACACCGGAGTACAGCCCATGCCGTTCGAGCTCAACCGCCGCCCCGATTCCACCGTGGAGATCTCGGCCCACCTGGCCCCCGACGCCGTCGAGGAGGAGCGCACCGCGCTGCTCAGGGAGCTGCGGCGCCGTGTCCGCATCCCCGGGTTCCGTCCGGGCAAGGCCCCCATTGCCGTGGTCCGGGCGCGTCTCGGAGGCGAGATCGACGAGGACCTCGAGGAGCGCCTTGCGCGGCGCCTCTGGCACGAGGTCCTCTCCGAGAGCGGCATCGAGCCGATCTCCGACCTGCGCCTCAGCCGTGCCGGGCTCGACGACGACGGCACCTTCCGTATGGAGGGCATCGTGGACGTCCGGCCCGAGCTCGAGCTCCCCGATCCCGCGGAGGCCGACCTTCCCGACTTTTCCGTCGAGCCCTCGAATGAGGAGGTCGACGAGGAGATCGAACGGCTCGCGGAGCAGCAGGCAACGTGGGAGCCCACGGAGGAACCCGCGGAGGACGGCGTGATCGCCGAGGTGACCGTGACCGGCACGGTGACGGACGACCCCGACGCCGAGCTGCTCGATCTCGGCGAGCTCACTCTCCTCATCGGCCGCGAGACGCTCGGCAAGGAGGTGGACGCGGCGCTCCAGGGAGCGGTTCCGGGTGACGTCCGCGAGGCGGAGGCGACGTACCCGGACGACCACCCCGACCCGCGGCTCGCCGGCCACACCGTGGCGTTCCAGCTCGAGGTCAAGGCGCTTCGCCGGAAGGTGCTTCCGGAGATCGACGACGAGCTCGCGAAGTCGGTCGGCGCCGAGACCCTCGACGACCTGCGGGAGAAGGTCCGAACGGCGCTCGAGGGGCGCAAGAAGGCCGAGCGGCGTACAGCGTGGCGCCGGGCAATTCTCGACCACCTCGAGAAGGACCTCGATCCGGCAAACCTGCCTCCTTCGATCGTGGAGGCCGCGCTCAAGGACGCCCTGGACGGGGTGGCGTTCAAGATGGTCATGCAGGGGATCGACCCCGGCTCGGAGTCGATCGACTGGCAGCGGATCGCCACCGAGGCGGAGCCCGGGGCACGGAAGAGTGCGCTGGACCGCCTCGTCCTGGAACAGCTGGCGGCGGAGTGGAAGATC
The DNA here is from genome assembly GCA_027067575.1 of Thermoanaerobaculia bacterium. Classification (GTDB taxonomy): domain Bacteria; phylum Acidobacteriota; class Thermoanaerobaculia; order Thermoanaerobaculales; family Sulfomarinibacteraceae; genus JAMOVQ01. The sequence continues at coordinate 11,871 of JAMOVQ010000175.1, forward strand.
CCCGTGCCGGAGGAGGACGTAGAAGCATATATCCGGCAGGAGGCCGCCCGGCAGGGCGTCCCGCTGGGTGAACACCGGGCCCGTCTCGAGGCGGAGGGAAGGCTTCCGGGGATCCGTCACGCGGCGCGCCTGACGAAGGTCGTCGACCGGCTGATCGAGCTGGCCGGCGGGGAGGTCGAGTGATGCTGGTGCCGATCGTCGTCGAGCAGACCGGCCGCGGGGAGCGGGCGTACGACATCTACTCCCGCCTCCTCAAGGACAACGTCATCTTTCTGGGCAACCCGATCGACGACCAGGTGGCGTCGCTGGTGATCGCCCAGATGCTGTTCCTCGAGGCCGAGAACCCGGAGAAGGACATCTTCCTCTACATCAACTCACCGGGGGGATCGATCTCGGCGGGGCTCGCGATCTACGACACCATGCAGTACGTCAAGCCCGACGTGTCCACCATCTGCATCGGGCAGGCAGCCTCCATGGCGGCGGTGTTGCTGGCCGGAGGAGCCAAGGGAAAGCGCCTCTCCCTCCCCCACAGCCGCGTGCTGCTGCATCAGCCGCTCCTCGTCGGGCTCCAGGGTCAGGCGACGGACATCGACATCCACGCCAAGGACATCATGCGTCTGAGGAAGCGGCTCAACGAGATCCTCGCCCTCCACACCGGGCAGTCCGTGAAGAAGATCCACGTGGACACCGAGCGGGACTTCATCCTCGAGGCGGCCGACGCGCTGAAGTACGGCCTGATCGACCGGGTGATCGAACGCCGGGACGGCGGGGGGGACGCCTCGTGACCCCCTTGACGCCGCTGGTATAGAATGGATCGAGGAGGACTGGATGCCTCACCGCGATAACGAGCCGTTGCGCTGCAGCTTCTGTGGCAAGAGCCAGCACGAGGTGCGGAAGCTGATCGCGGGGCCGACGGTCTACATCTGCAACGAGTGCGTCGAGGTCTGCCTCGACATCATCTCGGAGGACCGCAAGGAGGAGGCACGGGCCCGCCGCCCCGTGATCCCGCGGCCCGACGAGATCAAGGCGCACCTGGACCAGTACGTCATCGGCCAGGAGGACGCCAAGAAGAAGCTCGCGGTGGCGGTGTACAACCACTACCGCCGCGTGGACTACGAGAGCGCCCGGGGGCAGAGCGACGTCGAGCTCGCCAAGTCCAACATCCTCCTGATCGGTCCCACGGGCACCGGGAAGACCCTGCTGGCCCAGACCCTCGCCCGGTTCCTCGACGTGCCGTTCACCATCGTGGACGCCACCTCCCTGACCGAGGCCGGGTACGTGGGCGAGGACGTGGAGAACGTCTTGCTCCGGCTCTACCAGGCGGCGGGCGGGGACCGGGATGCCGCCCAACGCGGGATCGTCTACATCGACGAGATCGACAAGATCGCCCGCAAGGCCGAAAACCCCTCCATCACCAGGGACGTCTCGGGCGAGGGCGTGCAGCAGGCGCTGCTCAAGATCCTCGAGGGGACCGTGGCCAATGTGCCGCCCCAGGGTGGCCGGAAGCACCCGCACCAGGAGTTCCTCCAGCTCGACACGACGAACATCCTGTTCATCTGCGGCGGGGCCTTCGTCGGCCTCGAGGACATCGTCGCCAACCGCCTCAACCAGAAGCGGATGGGGTTCGGGGTGGAGCTGGTCGAGGGGGAGGACCGGGCGGACGAGCTGATCGCCCAGGTCCACCCGGAGGATCTGATCAAGTACGGGATGATCCCCGAGTTCGTGGGGCGGATCCCCGTGGTGGCGACGCTCCACGAGCTGGACCACGAGGCGCTGGTGCGGATCCTGACCGAGCCGCGCAACAGCCTCGTGAAGCAGTACCAGACCATGCTGGCGTTCGAGGACGTGGAGCTGACCTTCACCGACGACGCCCTTGCCGCCATCGCCCAGGAGGCGATCGAGCGCAACGTGGGCGCCCGGGGACTCCGGATCATCCTCGAGGAGCTGATGCTGGACATCATGTACCAGGTGCCGTCCCTACCGGACGTCAAGGAGCTCGTGATCTCCCGCGAGGTCGTGGAGCGCCGGGCGGCGCCGCTCACCGCATACCGGAAGGTCGGCTGACGCCGGCCCCGTTCGAAAGAGCAGTTCAATGACGGATCGAACGACGACCCACGTTCTGCCGGTGGTCCCCTTGCGGGACCTGGTGGTGTTTCCCCACATGATGGCCCCGTTCGTGGTGGGCCGGAGCGGTTCCGTAGAGGCGCTCCGCAGGGCACTGAGCAGGCCGGACAGGCGGATCGCGCTGGCGACCCAGAAGGATCCCCGGGAGGACGAGCCGGGCCCCGGCGACATCCATGGCGTGGGGGTGATCGCGCGGGTGGTGCAGCACCTCCAGCTGGCCTCCGGGAACATCAAGGTCATGGTGGAGGGGCAGGTCCGCGTCCGGCTCGAGGAGTACCTCCCCGACGACGACTGCCTGGTGGCGCGGGTGACCGAGCTCGTGGCACCCGTGGCCGCCGAGGGTGCCGTGCTCGAATATATGGGGCGGCTCCGCGACCTGTTCAAGGAGTACGCCCGGATCTCCCACCACCTCTCGGTCGAGGGCGTCATGGCCTCCCTGGACACGAGCGATCCCGACCAGTTCGCCGACATCATGGCCGCGCACATCATGGTTCCCACACCCGAGAAGCAGAAGCTCCTCGAGGTGGTCAACCCGCTGGAGCGCCTCCAGCGCCTCCAGGACGTCCTGGACGTGGAGATCGAGAAGCTCAACATCGACCGGCGGATCAACTCCCGCGTCAAGAAGCAGATGGAGAAGGCCCAGCGGGAGTACTACCTGTCGGAGAAGATCAAGGCGATCAACGAGGAGCTGGGCCGCGGCGACGCCCAGGAGGAGCTCGCGGAGCTCAAGAAGAAGATCGAGGCCTCCGGCATGTCCGAGGAGGCGAAGGAAAAGGCGCTCAACGAGCTCAAGCGGCTCGAGGGGATGCCCCCCGTCTCGGCCGAGGCCGGCGTCTGCCGGAACTACATCGACTGGCTGCTCTCGGTCCCGTGGACGGAGGCTTCCCGGGAGATCCGGAGCATCGCCAGGGCGGAGAAGGTGCTCGAGGAGGACCACTACGGCCTGGAGAAGGTCAAGGAGCGGATCCTCGAGTTCCTCGCCGTCCGCCAGCTGACGAAGAAGCCCGGCGGCACGATCCTCTGCTTCGTCGGCCCCCCGGGGGTCGGCAAGACCTCCCTCGCCCGCTCCATCGCCCGGGCCACCGGACGGAAGTTCGTGCGGCTCTCGCTGGGCGGCGTCCGGGACGAGGCGGAGATCCGTGGCCACCGGCGGACCTACATCGGCGCCTTCCCGGGACAGATCATCCAGATGATGCGGCGGGCGGGCACGGTCAACCCGGTGTTCTTGCTCGACGAGGTGGACAAGATGGCCGCGGACTTCCGCGGCGATCCGGCCGCGGCGCTGCTCGAGGTGCTCGACCCGGAGCAGAACAACACCTTCCACGACCACTACCTCGACGTGGAGTACGACCTGTCCCGGGTGCTGTTCATCTGCACCGCGAACGTCACCCACACGATCCCGCCGGCGCTCCAGGACCGGATGGAGACGATTCAGCTCTCTGGGTACACGGACCAGGAGAAGCTGGAGATCGCCAGGCGGTTCCTGCTCCCACGGCAGGTCGAGCGCCACGGGCTCTCGAAGTACTCCGTGACCCTGACCGACGAGGCGCTGAGCCTCCTGATCGAGCGGTACACGAGGGAGGCGGGGGTGCGCAACCTCGAGCGGGAGATCGCCTCGATCTGCCGCAAGCTCGCCCGGCGCGTACTCAAGGATCGCACCCGCAAGGGGACCGAGCTGACCGTGGATCCCGACGAGGTCCGGAAGCTGCTCGGCGCGCCCCGGTACCGCCGTCAGCAACGGGAGGAGCGCGCCGAGGTCGGCGTGGCCACGGGGCTCGCCTGGACTCAGGTGGGCGGCGAGCTGCTGGGGACGGAGGCCACCCTGATGCGGGGCTCGGGCAAGCTGACCCTGACCGGCCAGCTCGGCGACGTGATGCAGGAGTCGGCGCGCGCCGCCCTGTCGTTCGTCCGCTCCCGGGCGGAGTCGCTCGGCATCGACCCCGAGCGGTTCGAGAAGACCGACGTCCACGTCCACGTCCCGGAGGGTGCCATCCCCAAGGACGGCCCGTCGGCGGGAATCACCGTGGCCACGGCCCTGGTCTCGGCGTTCACCGGCGTTCCGACCCGTGCGGACGTGGCCATGACCGGCGAGATCACGCTCCGCGGGCGCGTGCTTCCCGTGGGGGGGATCAAGGAGAAGATCCTGGCGGCGTACCGGGCGGGGATCCGCACGGTGATCCTGCCGGAGGAGAACGAGAAGGACCTCGAGGAGATCCCCGGGGATGTCCGCGAGGCGATGGAGTTCGTCCTGGTCGACCACATGGACACGGTCCTGGAGCGGACCCTGCTGAAGGGAGACGAACCGGCCCCGGCCACGCCTCCCGGGGACGGGGACGCCACGGGCCCTCCGACCCTGGCGCACTGATGCCGTGGAGATCCGCACCGTCGAATTCCGCGGCGCCGCGCTCGGCAAGGCCCCCCGTCCGGGAGAGTGGTTTCCCCACGTGGCGGTGGCGGGACGATCGAACGTCGGCAAGTCGAGCCTCTTGAACTGGCTCTGGAGACGGCGTCTGGCCCGGGTGGCCAAGGCGCCCGGAAAGACACGAACACTGAACTACTACCTCGTCAACGGGAGCTTCTACCTGGTGGACCTTCCGGGGTACGGATACGCCTCCGTCGGCAAGAAACTGCGGGAGCAGTGGGGGCGGGAGCTGTCCGCCTACCTCACCGGGGAGCCGCGGCTCGCCGGGGTTCTCTGCCTGGTGGACATCCGCCACGGGTTGACGGCCCTGGACCGGGAGCTCCAGGCACTGCTCGACTCGGCGGACCGGCGGCGGCTCGTGGTCCTGACGAAGGCCGACAAGGTCGGGCGGGGCGCGCGGGAGAAGATGCGGTTCCAGGTGCAGCGGGAGCTCGGTCTCGCCACACCGCCCCCGGCGGTCTCGGTCAAGACCGGTGAGGGCCGGAAGGACCTGTTGCGAGGGATGAACGAACTCATCGAGTCGTGGAAACGGCGACAACGGGGAGAATGAGATGGCACGAAAGAAGAAGAACGGCAACACGGACAAGGAGCACGTGGTGATCCCCCTGGACCTCGAAGAGGAGATCCAGGAGTACGAGGCGAAGGCGGCCAACGGGGAGCAACCCCGGCTCGACCTCAAGCAGCTCAAGGAGATGGAGATCGGTCAGCTCACCGAGGTGGCGCGGGCGCTGGGCGTGGAGAGCCCGGTCGGCCTCCGGCGCCAGGACCTGATCTTCAGGGTGCTCCAGCGGCAGACCGAGCAGGAGGGGCTGATCTTCGGGGAGGGCGTGCTGGAGGTGTTGCCCGAGGGGTTCGGCTTCCTCCGGGCGCCGGAGTACAACTACCTCCCCGGCCCGGACGACATCTACGTCTCGCCCTCCCAGATCCGCCGGTTCAACCTCAAGACCGGCGACACGGTCTCCGGGCAGATCCGCCCGCCGAAGGAGGGCGAGCGGTACTTCGCCCTGATCAAGGTCGAGGCGGTCAACTTCGAGCCGCCCGAAGCGGCGATCGAGAAGGTCCACTTCGACAACCTGACCCCGCTGTACCCCGACGAGCGGATCCGGCTCGAGGTCGAGGGGAACATGACTTGCCGGGTCATGGACCTGCTGACACCGCTGGGGAAGGGGCAGCGCGGGCTCCTCGTCGCCCCGCCCAGGACCGGCAAGACGATGATGCTCCAGGCGATCGCCAACGCCATCACCGAGAACCACCCTGAGATCACCCTGATCGTGCTGCTGATCGACGAGCGGCCCGAGGAGGTGACGGACATGGAGCGGTCGGTGCAGGGTGAGGTGATCGCCTCGACCTTCGACGAGCCGGCCTCCCGCCACGTCCAGGTCGCCGAGATGGTGATCGAGAAGGCCAAGCGGCTCGTGGAGCACCGGCGCGACGTGGTCATCCTGCTGGACTCCATCACCCGGCTCGCCCGTGCGTACAACACCGTCGTGCCCCCCTCGGGGAAGGTGCTCTCCGGCGGCGTGGACTCCAACGCGCTCCAGAAGCCCAAACGGTTCTTCGGCGCGGCCCGGAACATCGAGGAGGGCGGCAGTCTGACCATCATCGGCACGGCCCTGATCGACACCGGCTCGCGGATGGACGACGTCATCTTCGAGGAGTTCAAGGGAACCGGCAACATGGAGGTCCACCTGGACCGCAAGCTCGTGGAGAAGCGGATCTTCCCGTCCATCGACATCCACCGGTCGGGGACACGGAAGGAGGAGCTGCTGATCGACGAGTGGGAGCTGCGGAGGATCTGGGTGCTCCGGAAGGTGCTCTCCTCCCTCTCCACCGTCGAGGCGATGGAGCTCCTGCTCGAGCGGCTCTCCAAGACCAAGACCAACCGCGAGTTCCTCGAGGCCATGTCCCAGGGCTGAGGCCGGCCGGTGGCGTCCCACCCGATCGGTTCAGGCCCACGGAGGCCCGTCACCGTGGCGGGGGTCGGGTTCCTCAACGCCCGGCCGCTGCTCGCCGGGCTCGAGGCCGGGATCCCCGCCCCGTTCCCCTACCGGCTCGTCACGGCCGAGCCGTCACGGTGCGCCGACCTCCTGGCGCGCGGGGAGGCGGAGGCCGGGCTCGTGCCGGTGGCCGCCCTGGCGGACGGCGCGGCGGCGGCGTGCGTGCCGGACGTGGGCATCGCGGCCGAGGGTGCGGTGTGGTCCGTGCTGCTGGTCTCCAAGGTGCCTCCCGCTGCCATCCGGAGCCTGGCCGTCCACGCCGCCTCCCGCTCCTCGGCGGCCCTGGCGGAGCTGCTCCTCCGGATCGACGCCGGGACCGATCCCCACGTGACCCGGACCGCCGACCCCCTCGGGGCGCTCGCAGGCGATACCGATGCCGCCGTGGTCATCGGCGATCCCGCCCTGGCCGCGAGGGGCCGGACCGGGCTTTGCGAGATCGACCTTGCGGCGTGGTGGCACCGGGTCACCGGACTGCCGTTCGTCTTCGCCGTGTGGGGGCTCTCGGACGGACCCCGGCGGGACCGGCTCGCCGACCTGCTCGGGCGGGCCGCCGCGTGGGGACTGGCGAACATGGACCGGGTGCTCGGCGGGATCGACGGTGACCGTGCCATGGTCCGGGAGTACCTCGAGCGCCGGCTCCGGTACCGGCTCGGGCCACGGGAACGGGAGGGGATGGGCCGCTTCCTCGGCCTCGCCGCGGCGCACGGGATCCTTCCACGGATCGAGGTGGTGTGGCATGAGTGCGCCTGACGCGATCCTCGAGCGGGCCGCCGCCGGGAAGCGGCTCGAACCGGACGAGATCCTCGAACTGTTCCGTTCGGCGCCGCTGCTCCCGCTTGGGTGGGCGGCGTCCCGGGTGCGGGAGCGGATGGTCCCCGGGGGGGAGGCGACGTACATCGTCGACCGCAACATCAACACCACCGACGCCTGCGCCCAGCGGTGCCGGTTCTGCGCCTTCCGCACCGATCCGGGCGATCCCGCCGACGACGTGCTGCCGTTCGGAGCCATCGCGCGGAAGGTGGCCGAGACCGTCGCCTCCGGCGGAACGGGGATCCTGCTCCAGGGCGGGATCCATCCCGGGCTCGGGATCGAGTGGTACGAGGCGCTGCTCCGGCGTCTCAAGGAGACGTTCCCCCACGTCCACCTCCACGCCTTCTCGGCGCCGGAGATCGTCTTCCTGGCGAAGAAGGAGCGACTCGGCGTGGCCGAGGTGATCCGCAGGCTCCACGCGGCGGGGCTCGACTCGATCCCCGGCGGGGGCGCCGAGATCCTCGAGGACGCGACACGCCGGCGGATCGGCTGCCTCGGCAAGGCGTCCACGGCGGAGTGGCTCGAGGTCCACCGGGAGGCCCACCGGCAGGGGATCCGGACCACCGCCACCATGATGTTCGGCGTGGGCGAACCGTACGAGGCCCGCGTGGAGCACCTGTCGGTGATCCGGGAGCTCCAGGACGAGACCGGCGGTTTCACGGCGTTCATCCCGTGGACGTTCCAGGACACCAACACGGAGCTCGAGGGCGAGGTGGAGCCGTCCGGGGGGTACGACTACCTCCGCACCTTGGCCATCTCCCGGATCGCCCTGGACAACATCGTCCACGTCCAGGGGTCCTGGGTCACCCAGGGACCGAAGATCGGGCAGGTCTCCCTCCACTTCGGCGCCAACGACCTGGGCTCTATCATGATCGAGGAGAACGTCGTCGCCGCGGCGGGCGCCCGCCACCGGATGACGCAGGCCCAGATGGAGCGGACCATCGTCGGCGCCGGGTTCACCCCCCGCCAGCGCCGCACCCTCCACGAACCACTCTGACACAGCCCCCGGGCCGGGGGGATCCCTCCCCTCCGCCCGCGAACGAGTCCAGCGGCGTTCCGGCTCGCCTCCCGTGCAAGGATGCCCATCACGATCGGGACTGTCCCTCGAGCCGCTCCATGCGGGCTGAAGCCCGCGCTCCATCGCGGCCACGCACCGATCAACTGAGAAACACTGTCCCCTACTCCACCCTTCGGCCGAAACGAAAGACCTTCGCGCGGTACCCCATCCCTCGCCCGTCCAGGGACGAGCGAAGCGACGTTCCGGTTGCCGATCCAGAGAATCCAGGCCCTTCACGATCGGGACTGTCCCCTCAACCTGGCCGAGATCCTCGCCGAGAGGATTGCGCTCCACCTGGTACCCCACTCACCCATCCACCCAGGGACGAGCGAAGCAACGTCCCGGCTGGCGCTCCAAAGAACCCTGGCCTTCACGATTGGGACTGTCCCCACAACGGAGCCCTCGGCCATCCAGCGATCGAGCGCCCCACGAGGAACGGGCCGGCGTGGGGGCGGGGGCGGTCCGGCGACGGAGGCGAGGGCAAGCCCCGTGGAGGCGTGCCCGGGCGGCGAACGCAGACGGCTTGGCCCGAGAGGGGGCGTGGGTGGGGGAAGGGTAAGCCGTCGAGTACGCCGTCCGGGTGCGTCGCCACGGGGTGCAGCCCGAGCCGCAGGAGCCGGGGCGCACACGCCCCCACGGCCCCGGGGAGCGCAGCGACCCGGGGGAGCCGCGCAAGCGGCGCCCGGCCTGCGACCGCCACTCGCCGTGACGAGGAGGG
>JAMOVQ010000176.1 GCA_027067575.1 Thermoanaerobaculia bacterium
CCGCCCGAGACGTTCACGGGACGGCTCGTGGACACCGCGGGGGCGATCCCGCGGGCGACGAGCACGTACATCACGGTCCACGCGGACCGGTACACGCCCGACGCCGAGGTCAAGCGGCTCGCGGAGATCCTGGCCGAGAAGGGGCAGGACGCCCTGATCCAGGCGATGTGGGACGAGGAGTCCGCCGGGTACGTCAAGATCGGCAACGCCCTGGGCTACCAGGTGGCGGTGATCCGGTCGATCCCGACCGAGGACGGCGGGCGGATCATCCGTGTGGTGACCGACCGGCCGATCCAGTTCGTCGAGGTGATGCGGAGCCTCCGCTCCCGCGACTACCCGTTCGGACTGATCGAGCTCAAGCTGGGGCCCGACGACCGGGGCGAGGGCGTGATGATCGCGGCGGCCAAGATGGAGTTCGACGAAAACGGCCGCCTCAACATCACGAGCTACGGCACGAAGCCGTTCCGCATCCTCAAGGTCCACCGGGAGGACCGGAAGGAAAAGAAGAAGAAGTAGGCGCCCCGGTCAGGCGTCCTCCCGGCATGGGCGGGAGTATAGCGGAGGGCGGCCGCCTCAGGGCAGGGTGCCCGTGTACCCCTTGCGGGTCGTGGCCTCGAGGCCGTCCACGGTGACGAGGATCGAGCGCCACTTCCGGACGCCGACGCCGGAGGTCGTGAAGCTGATGATGAACCGCGAGGAGAGCTCGTGGAGGAGCGCCTCCACCCGCTTCGGCATCTCCCGCGTTGAGGGGATCCGTTCGTACCGGCCGCCCGAGCCGTCGGCGAGCAGGCGGAGGATCTCCTCGTAGGTCGGTCCTCCCGGTGCGGCCTCGCGGGGCGGCGGCTCCACGCCGAGGACGTACAGCGGCGTGCGGAGGTGCCGGACGAGCTCCGTGGCCTCGTCCGGGCCGATGGCGGAGGCGTTGTCCACGCCGTCGGTCAGGAGGATTGCCGCCCGCCGCGGGTGCCGGGCCCGGGCCATGACCTCGGGGACGCGCCGGATCATGTCGTAGAGCGCCGTGTTCCCCCACGGTCTGATCTGTTCCAGCACGCGCGGGAGCAGGTACCAGCCCGTCCCGAACGGGAACCGCTCCAGCACGCGGCCGTTGCCGAACGTCCACAGCGCCAGCTCGTCCTCGCCCTGGCGGGCGTCGAGGAACGTCCGGATCAGCGCGCGGCAGGCGTCGAGCTTGTGACCCGCCATGGAACCCGACGTGTCCAGGATGAACGCCAGCGACAGCGGCAGGTCGGTCTCCCGGTGAAGGTCCGTGATCGGCACCTCGATTCCGTCCACGTACAGGTGGAACCGCGTGGGTGCCACCGAATCGACGAGCCGGCCGGAGGACGTCCGGACCGTCACGGGCACGACGACCGCCTCGACGCGCTCCTCGCCGGCGTACTGCTGAGCGGAGGCGGGCAGGGACGCTGCCAGGGCGATCAGGACGGCGGCGAGGCGGCGCACCGGCTCACTCCCGTCCGAGCAGCAGGTCGGCGGCCTCGCGGCCTGTGGCCCGGCGGAGCCGGTCGCCGATCCCCTCCGCACCGCCGCTGGACTCGTCCAGGTAGATCCGTTCCACGCGGTGCATGGGTACGAACACCGTGGAGGGGCCGATCAGCGGTTCGGCCTCCGAGATCGTCTGGCGGAGCCAGTCCTCCACCGTGGCGAGGTCGAGGCCCCGGACCACGACGCCCAGCGCGTCGAGCCGGACGACGACGCCCCACAGCTTCTCCCGGGGGGAGTGGCAGTGGACGAGCACCAGGGAGCCGGGCTTCACGGTGAAGGGATCGCTCACCGGCCGTCGTCTCCGGGCTGGGTCAGCTCGAGCAGGACGCCGCCCGCCGAGCGGGGGTGGACGAAGCAGACCAGGCTCCCGTGGGCTCCCGGCCGTGGCTCCTCGGACAGCAGCTCGAACCCGGCCTCCCGGAGCGCGGCCATCGCCGCCCGGATGTCGGGCACCCGGACCGCCACGTGGTGCAGGCCGGGGCCGCGCCGCTCGATGTGGCGGCCCACGGGCGAACCCTCGCCGAACGGTTCCAGCAGCTCGATCCGGGTCCCGCCAGCGGGGATGAACGCCACGGTGACACCCTGTTCCGGGACCGTCTCGGTGCCCTCGACCTCGAACCCGAGAGCCCGGTAGAGCCGCGCCCCCTCCTCGATCGAACGGACGGCGATCCCCAGGTGGTCCAGCGCCGGCTCCGTCCCGGCGGCCGCGAGCGTCTCCACGAGCTCCATGGCCGCAGTGTACGGGTCCGCGGCGCCGGACGCCACCCGTTCCGCGGCCCGGTCGAGCGCCCGGTCACCCGCGCGTTCCAGCACGAGCCGCGCGGCCAGCCGTTCGACGCGCCGGCGGGCGCGCCGGCGTCCCAGCGCCGCCCGGGCCGGTTCCACGGCCGTCTCGCGGTGGCGGCGGAGCGCCTCGACGAGCGCGGCGACCCCCTCCCCGGTGACGGCGGAGACCCGGACCACCGGGGGCGTCCACCCCTCGCGCGGGGCCAACTCCAGCGCCGCCTCGAGCTGCGCCACGGTGCGGTCGGCGCCGGGCAGGTCCGCCTTGGTGACGGCGAGGACGTGGGCGATCTCCATGACGCCGGCCTTGGCCGCCTGGATCTCGTCACCGAGCCCGGGCGGGGAGGCCAGCACCACGGTGTCGGCCACGTGCATGACGTCCACCTCGTCCTGGCCGACCCCCACGGTCTCCACGAGCACCACGGCAAACCCCGCCGCGGCGAGCACGTCGAGGGCGTCCTCGGTGGCCGAGGCCAGTCCCCCGAGCGCCCCGCGGGTCGCCATGGACCGAATGAAGGCGCCCTCCAGGGCCGCCAGACGGGGCATCCGGATCCGGTCGCCCAGCAGCGCGCCGCCCGAGAACGGGCTCGACGGATCCACGGCCAGCACGGCCAGCCGCCCCTCGCGGCCGATCAGCTCGAGGCCCACCGCCTCGGCCAGGGTGCTCTTGCCGGCGCCGGGCGGGCCGGTGATGCCGACGACCCACGGCCGCGTGACGCCGCCCAGCGCGGCGAGCAGCGCCCGGGCGGGGGCACCGCCGCGCTCCACCACCGAGAGCGCCCGCGCCACGGCTCGGCGCCGTCCGGAACGGACCGCGGCGGCGAGCTCCCCGGGCCTCACGCCGAGGCGCTCGCCAGCCGGAGCACCTCCCGCGCGATGACGAGCCGCTGGATCTCGGAGGTGCCCTCGCCGATGGTGCACAGCTTGGCGTCGCGCCATGCGCGCTCCACCGGGTACTCGCGGGTGTACCCGTACCCGCCGAGGATCTGGATCGCCTCCTCGGCGACCTTCACCGCCACCTCGGAGGCGTACAGCTTGGCCATGGAGGACTCGCGCGTCGTCTCCACCCCGCGGTCCTTGAGCCACGCGGCGCGCAGCGTCAGCAGGCGCGCGGCGTCGACCTGGGTCGCCATGTCGGCGATCTTGGCCCGGATCATCTGGTACGCCGCCAGCGGCTTCCCGAACTGCTCGCGCACCGGCGCGTACGCCACGGCGGCGTCCAGGGCGCCCCGGGCGATCCCCACCGAGAGCGCCGCGATGGAGATCCGGCCGCCGTCGAGGACCTTCATCGCCTGGATGAACCCGTCGCCCTCGTTGCCGAGAAGGTGGTCCGCCGGCACCCGGCACCCCTCCAGGACGAGCTGGGAGGTGTCGGAGGAGCGCATCCCGCACTTGGCCTCCTTGCGCCCCGGCGAGACGCCGGGCCGGTCGAACGGCACGGCGAAGGCGCTGATCCCGTGGTGCTTCTCTGCGTCCGGGTCGCTCCGGGCCATGACCACGGCGATCCTGCCCACCGTGGCGTGGGTGATGAACGTCTTGGTGCCGTCGAGCACCCACTCGTCACCGTCCCGGCGGGCGGTGGTCCGGGTGCCGCCGGCGTCGGAGCCCGCGCCGGGCTCGGTCAGCCCCCACGCGCCCATCCACTCTCCCGAGGCCAGCCTCGGGAGGTACGCCCGGCGGATCTCCTCGGAGCCGAACAGGTAGATGTGGTTCGTGCACAGCGAGTTGTGGGCGGCCACGCCCAGGCCGACGCCGCCGTCGGCCGCGCCGATCTCCTCAAGGATCGTCGCGTACTCGACGTACCCGAGACCCGCGCCGCCGTACGCCTCGGGGACGAGGATCCCGAGCATCCCGAGCTCGCCGAGCTTCGCGAACACCTCGGCGGGGAACTCCTCGCGCTCGTCCCACTCCGTGGCGTGGGGACGGATCTCCTTCTCCGCGAACTCCCGCACCATCTCCCGGATCGCCTGCTGGTCGGCCGTCAGCTCGAACTCCATCGGCACCACCTCCTCCTCGTCCCGCCGGACGGATGGGGGGAGTATACCGTCCCCGCGCCCCCGCGGGGCCAATGGGGACGCTCCCCTCTGTATATCCGAGAGGAGGCTGGTTGGTGATGGCGAGAGGAGGACACGCTTCCCGGAGAGTCCGGTTGGGGAGAACATCCTGGGCGACAGGGGAGACAGTTTCCTCTTCTCGATGCGGCTCCATCGCTCCATCCGTACGGTGGCCTGGTCAGGAGAGGATGCCGGTTGAGGGGGGCACGGACAGCTCCCGATGCCGGAACAGTCTGGCCGAACCTCACCGTTCCTGGATCGCCTCCACGAGTCCCTCGGCGATGGCTTCCCCGAGGAACGCCTCCACGTCGCGGCGGACGGAGGCGGGTTCGGCCTCGAACGCTTCCAGGACCCGTTCCACGAGCTCCGAGACGGATCGCGGGCCGGTGGTCAGCGCCTCGAGGATCACGGCGGCGGCGGGGTTGAGGACGTGGAGCCTGGCCGTTTCCTGGTCCAGGGCGAGGCCCTCGTCGAGAACGGTCCGAAAGCGGGTGGAGGAGCGGAGGCGGTAGCGGGGTGACGGGTCGTTCATCGGGATCCTCCGTGGCGGATGCGGAGTAGGTCCGCAGCGTCGTCTCCGAGCGACCGGTGGAGCCGCTCCACCGGGACGGACCGGACGATACGGGCGGCGGTCGCGAGGCCCGTGTCCGCGAACTCCGGGAACAGGGCGAGTCCCAGCGTCTGGTTCGCCAGGGCGGCGGCCGCTACGCCTCCGGTCAGCGGTTCGAGGCGGGGACCGGGTCCGCGCCGGAGGGGGTGGACGGCGAGAAGTGTCAGGGGCTTCGAACGGCCGCGGAGCGTTCGCTCGCCGGTGAACGGGACGGCGTGGACCGTCCACCCGTTGGTACCGGGCAGGAGCGCCACCATGTCGTCTCCCAGCGGTTCGAGCCCTGCAGTCTGAAGCTCGCGGACGAGGGTCGTCTTGCCGGTTCCGGAGGCCGCGGGAAAGACGACGGCGCCCTGATCGAGCGCCGCGGCTCCGGCGTGGAGCAGCAGTCCGCCAGAGGCGAGGAGCCGTCCAGCTACGACGAGCCGCAGGACGTTTTCGACCTCCTGACCGATGAACGCCGGGTCGCGGGCTACGGCGGCCTCGACGACCGGTTCCGCAAGCCTCGTGGCAACGGAGGCCCGGCCGCGGAGCAGGCCGCTGTCCTCCAGCCGGTACTCCTCCTCCCGCCCCAGTCCGGGGTCTCGGTACGGCGCGTCGAGCCATGACACGTGGATCCGGATCGGGGCGGCATGGTCCGTCATCCGGGTCCATCCGGCGAACCGACCGGACAGCAGGGCGTGTGCCTCGTCGGAGAGTCCCTCGACCAGGAGACCGATCCCGGCGATGGCGAGGCCGAGCCGGCCGGCGTCAGGGGGGGCGGCGTCGGGGAGCGGGACACCGGGCGCGATCCGGCGCACCGCCTCTGTCAGGGCCGGGGAAATCATGACACCTCCCCGCCGGTGAGAAGGTCCGCGAACCGTGTGGTCTCCAGGACCTCCCGCCGCCGTTCCTCAGCGTGCTCGAGGATCCGCGCCAGGCGGTCCATCGCTGGCGAACGCCGGGCGGCGGCGGGGAGTGTCCCTTTCCGCTGGAGCCTCGCGACGGCTTCGCCAACGGTGAGGCGGCCGGGGTCGGCCACGCCGACGTACCGCTGGCGGTTGTGGCCGGTGACGGCCAGGAGGCCGGCGTCCAGGAGGGTGTCCACGGCGGAGCGGACGAGCCGGGATGGGAGCCCGACCCGGTGGACGAGGTCGTCCAGCGTCGCCGACTCTTCTTCCTCACACGTCTCGTAGGCCGCCACGAGCACGGCGAGGGCCACGTCGATCGGGTCGGGGTGGATCGCCCCGGGGTCTTCCCCGTCCATGACGAGCACATCGAGGTTCTGGGCGACGTACGAGACCTCGGCCCCGAGGATGACGATGGTCCAGAAGGCGAAGAGCGACACGAGGAAGAGCACGAGGAACGCCAGCGATCCGAAGATGAAGTTGACGTTCGGAAACAGCCGGATGTAGGCGACGAACCCCCAGCGCAGGAGCTGAAGGCCCACGGTGGCTACGAGGCCGCCGACGGCGGCCGCGCCGATGTGGACGCCGGTGTGCGGTGCGAGCCAGTACACCATGGTCAGGGCGACGAACGGGATCGCGAGCCGCAAGAGCAGCACCACCAGGCTTCCGTCGGGAGCCCACGGCTGGCGCTCCAGCCAGAACAGCGCCGTGGAGCCGAGGCCCATGACCACAGGCCCCCAGAACATGATCATGGTGAACGAGAAGATCCGGACCGTCACCGGACGCCGGGCCGGGGTGCCCCAGACCTCGTTGAGTGTGGTCTCGATCAGCAGGTAGAGCCGGAAGCCGATGACGACGAAGACCACCAGGCCGACGCCGCCCAGGGTCGTCGCCCGCCGGACGAACTCCCCGAGGGTCGCCTCCACCTGCTCGGTGGAGTACGGCAGCGCCGCCGTGACGATCTGGACGATCCGCTCCACGTGGGTCGAGAAGAACGAGCGGTAGAGCGCGGCAACCGCCGCGAGCAGTGGGACGAGTGAGAGCAGAGTGACGTAGGCCAGGGCGGCGGCGCGATCGATCCCGCGGTCCACGAGGAAACCGCGGATGGCGAGCCATGTGCCCGTGGCCAGGCGTCGGGGGAACGTCACAGTTCGAACGCGTCCCCGATCTCCGGGATCACCGGTTTCCATCCGAACGCCTCCTCGAGCCGTGCGGCGAACGCCTGCTGGGCGCCGTACTCTCCGTGGATCAGCACGACCTTCTCCGGCTCACGTTCCCGGCGGGAGAGCCAGAGCTCGAGCTCCTCCCGGTCGGCATGGGCCGAGAGCGAGCTCATCTGGGCGATCCGTGCCCTGACCGGGACCCACTGGCCATGGATCTTGATCTCCTGCTCGCCCTCGACCAGCCTGCGTCCCTTGGTCCCCTCGGCCTGGTACCCGACGAACAGCACGGTGTTGGACGGGTCCGGCAGTCGGAGCTTGAGGTGGTGCAGGATCCGGCCGCCGGTGCACATCCCGGAAGCCGAGATGATGATCGCCGGCCCGTCGAGCCGGTTGAGCCGCTTGGAGTCGCTGGTGGTGGGCGTCGGGGTCAGGGTGGGCGGGAAGATCGGGTTGATCTGTTCCGAGTACAGCTCCTTCATCTCCACGTCGTGTTCGGAGGTGAAGCGGGAGTAGAGCGCCGTCGCCTGGATCGCCATGGGGCTGTCCAGGTAGATCGGAACCGCGGGGACGTCCCCGTCCTCCACGAGGTCGTTGATCAGGTAGAGGATCTCCTGGGTCCGGTCCACTGCGAAGGCAGGGATCAGGAGGACGCCGCGGTTCTTGATGATCCGCCGGATCTCCTCCGCCAGGACGTCGTGGGGGTCGTCCGGCGCGTGGAGCCGGTCGCCGTAGGTCGTCTCCACGAGCAGCACGTCGGAGCCCGGGTACGACTCCGGCTCCTTGAGGATCGGGACGCCGTACCGCCCCACATCGCCGGAAAAGTAGATCGTCTTGCGCTTTCCGCCCGAGACCTTCGTCTCGAGCTCCACCGCGGCGGCACCGAGGATGTGTCCCTGGCGGTGGAACCGGAACCGGACCCCGGGATGGAGCTCGATCCACCTGCCGAACGGGACCGGCTCGAGAAGCTTGAGCGCCGCCTTGGCATCGGCCATCCGGAACAGCGGCAGGGCGGGGCGGTGCTTCGAGTACCCCTCCTTGTTGGCGTAGCGCGCTTCCTCTTCCTGGAGATGGGCCGCGTCTGGCAGCAGGACGCGAAGCAGCGCCGCCGTGGGCGGGGTGCAATAGGCCGGTCTCGAGAACCCCTGCCGGACGAGCCGCGGGAGGTACCCCGTGTGGTCGATGTGGGCGTGGGTCAGCACCACGGCGCCGAGACGGTACGCGGGGAACGGGAACGGTTTCCAGTTCCGCCTCCGGTTCTCGGCAGGCCCCTGGAACAGTCCGCAGTCCACCATGGCGGCAAACCGCTTCCACTCGAGAAGGTACTTGGAGCCCGTCACGCACCGGCCGGCTCCTAGAACGGTCAGCTTCATCCCAACCTCCCGTCGGGATGGTAGCACTCCCCCCTCTTGACGGCCGGTTCGCCGGAGCGGGTCAGGGGTCTTCCGGTGCGTCCTCCTCCCCCGGCGTGGAGGGTGCCGGCACGACCCGGTTCCGCCACGCTGCTCGGCGCGGTAGAGGGCCTGATCCGCCATTCCGAGCAGGGGTTCCACGTCGTCGTCCGGGCTGGGACGGACCAAGGCCGCTCCGATGTTGACCGTGACCGCTGGTCCGGCAGGAGGGGAGTCAGGGTGGGGAACGCCGAGCGCCTCCGGGCCCCGCGGATCGCCTCGGCGATCCCGGCGGCATCGGTGGAGGTGGCACAGGACAGGAGTATGACGAACTCCTCCCCGCCGTGCCGTGCGGCGAGGTCACCCGGCCGGCGTGCGTGACCGGCGACGGTGAGGGCGACACCGCGAAGGTAGTCGTCCCCGGCCCGGTGACCGAACGCGTCGTTGTACGCCTTGAACGCGTCGATATCGATCAGGGCGGCCAGGGGGTAGCCGAAGCGGCGGGCCCGGTTCCATTCCGCCGAGAGCGCCTCCTGGAACTGACGCCCGTTCGCGAGTCCCGTCAGCGGGTCGATCCGGGCCAGCCCCGTCTGCCGCTCGGTCTCGAGGTTCCCCAGAGTTCGTGGGGCCGGTCGCACCGCTCCAGTATCGCACTCCCGCTGGCCCGGAAGCCTTGACAGGCGGGAAGGAGCGGCGAGAATGAATGAGTGCTCATTCATCGGGAGGTCGGCATGCCGGGAGGACAGACGGAGCGAACCCTGAGCCCGAGGGAGATCAAGAGACGCAAGATCCTCCGGGCGGCGATCGACGTCTTCGCGGAGAAGGGGTACTTCGCGGCACGGATGACGGACGTGGCGCACCGTGCGGACGTGGCGGACGGGACTCTCTACCTCTACTTCGAGGGGAAGGAGCACCTGCTCGTCAGCATCTTCGACGACATGTTCTCCACGTTCATTCAGCAGCTCCAGGCGGAGATCGCGGAGCTCTCCGACCCGCTGGAGAAGCTTCGGGTCATGCTCCGTCTCCACTTACAGGCGCTCGGCCGGGATCGGGCGCTCGCCCATGTCCTCCAGATCGAGACGCGGCATTCCCGCCGGTTCATGAACCTGTTCACCCGTGGTAGACTCGACGAGTATCTCGGGTTGCTGCGTGGAATCATCGAGGA
The DNA here is from genome assembly GCA_027067575.1 of Thermoanaerobaculia bacterium. Lineage (GTDB taxonomy): Bacteria > Acidobacteriota > Thermoanaerobaculia > Thermoanaerobaculales > Sulfomarinibacteraceae > JAMOVQ01. The sequence goes on from JAMOVQ010000176.1 coordinate 9,551, forward strand.
GGGCCAGGAGTTGGGACGTTTCCGGAGGGACATCAAGCCCGGACTCGCGACAAAGGTCGTCTTCGGGGCCGTGGACGAGCTCGTGACGAGCTGGTTGCTCGCCGATCGGGAGACGCGGCTGGAGGCGCAGCTTCCCAACATGATGAAGCTGCTCTCGCAAGGGCTCGTGCCCTGCGAGATGCACGACGTCGAGTGAACGGGGGGTCGAATGGCGGAGAAGACCACGCTGGATCTGTACCGGAACGAGTACGAGGCTCCGAGGCCCGACCACTACACCCATGTCTTCCCCGGAGGGAAGAGGGTCTGGAGCACGGAGCAGTTCTTCGAGGCGACGGCGGGGCTTGCGGAGGCCCTGGCTGACCTGGGGATCGGCAAGGGCGACCGGGTCATGCTGCTCTCGGACAACCGTCCCGAGTGGCATCAGGCCGACGTCGCCATCGCCGATCTCGGCGCCGTTAGCGTGCCGATCTACGGGACGCTGACGCCTCCCCAGGTCGCGTACCAGGCGAACGACTCGGGCGCCGTGGCCGCCATCGTGGAGAGTGCGGCGCAGCTGGAGAAGTTCCTCGCGATCCGGAAGGAGACGCCCGACCTGAAGCACCTGATCCTGCTCGAGGGCGAGGCGCCGGATGGCGTGCTCTCCTGGCCCGAGCTCGTCTCGGCCCATTCCGGAAAGGAAGCGGGTGAGCGGTTCTGGGAACGGGCGAAGCAGGTGACGGAGGACGATCTCCTGACGCTGATCTACACGTCCGGGACGACCGGGGAGCCCAAGGGCGCCATGCTGACGCACCGCAACCTCGTGCAGAACGTCTCGGCGTCGATCAAGCGGGCGCCGTTGGAGGCCAGTGACCTCGGGCTGGAGTTCCTTCCGCTGTGCCACGTGTTCGAGCGTATGGTCGGATACATCTACATGAAGGCCGCGTGCCGGAAGGCGTACTGCTCGGTCTACCACGTGGGCGACCTCGTGGCGGGCATCAAGCCCACGGTGTTCGCCAGCGTGCCGCGGTTCTACGAGAAGGTGTACGACAAGATCCAGGAGAAGGTCGCCTCCGGTTCCGGAACCAAGCAGGCGCTGTTTGCCTGGGCCGTCGAGGCGGGGAAAGCGGCCTCGAAGGCCCGGCTGGCCGGGAAGTCCCTCGGCCTCGTGGCCGGCCTCAAGCACTCGCTGGCGGACTCCCTCGTTCTGTCGAAGATCCGGGAGGCGCTGGGCGGCCGGGTGCGGCTGTGCATCTCGGGCGGGGCGCCGCTGCCGCTCTTCCTCGGCGAGTTCTACCACGCCATGGGGATCTACCTGATGGAGGGGTACGGTCTGACCGAGACCTCGCCGGTGATCGCCGTCAACGGGTACGCGCCCGGGGAGCTCAAGCTCGGCACGGTGGGCAGGCCGCTGGAGAACCTCGAGGTCCGGATCGCCGACGACGGCGAGGTGTGCGTCAAGGGTCCGAGCGTCATGCAGGGGTACTGGAACAAGCCGGACAAGACGAAGGAGGTGTTCGACGAGGACGGCTTCTTCCACACCGGCGACATCGGCGAGATCGACGCCGACGGGTTCCTCAAGATCACCGACCGCAAGAAGGACCTCATCGTCACCGCCGGCGGGAAGAACGTCGCGCCCCAGCCGATCGAGAACGAGTTCAAGCGTTCGCCGTACGTGGACAACGCCGTACTGATCGGCGACAAGCGGCCGTACATCGTGGCGCTGATCTCGCCCAACACGGAGGAGCTGGAGAGCTGGGCGAAGGGCCAGGGGATCGAGTTCGAGTCGGTGGAGGAGCTGACGCGGCATCCCAAGGTGATCGAGCTCTATGCAAAGGTGCTCGAGAACGTCAACGCCGGCCTCGCCCGGTACGAGCAGGTCAAGAAGTTCCGGGTGCTGCCGATGATGCTCTCCGTCGAGGAGGGGCAGCTGACGCCCACCCTGAAGGTCAAGCGGCGCGTGGTCGAGAAGCAGTTCGCCGGCCTGATCGAGGCGATGTACAACGAGTCCTGAGATGGACGCCCGGCCGGGCGGTGGGGAGGGGACGGTGGCGGCACGCCGGTTCCGGCGGGTGCTCCTGGCGCTGGCCGTCGTGGTCGGCTTCTCGCGCCTCCTCCTGGTTCCCGGGGTCCCATGGGAGCAGGACGAGGCGTTGTTCGCCGCCACGGCGTTCGACACGAACATCGTGGAGCACCGGCCCCACCCCCCGGGGTTCCCCCTCTGGGTCGGCGTGGCGAAGCTGTCCAGGGCCGCGGCCGGCGACCCGATGATCGGGCTCCAGCTGGCCTCGGCGGTGCTCTCGGTTCTCGGGGTGGTGCTGCTCGCCCTGGCGTGGCGTCCCGCCGTGGGCGATGACGCCGCGCTGCTCGGCGCCGCGCTGTTCGCGTTCCTGCCGGGGGTGTGGTTCCACGCCGTGCGGGCGTTCACCACCACCCCGGCGCTGACGCTGCTCCTGGCCGCCGCCGCCGTGCTGTGGCGTCCCGGGGCGTGGGCGGCGGCGGGCGCCGGCCTGTTCGTGGGGCTCGCCCTGGGGGTGCGTCCGGTTCTGCTGCCCCCCGCAGCCGTTCTCCTCGGGCTGGGGCTCTGGCTCCGGAGGGACGGTCCGAGGGCGTGGCTCGCGGCCGCCGCATCCGCCGCCGTGGCGGTCGTGGCGCCGCTGGCGGTCCTGGTCGCCACCACGGGCGGCCTCCGCGTGTTCCTCGCCGCTTGCCGCGAACACCTGGGGGGACACACCGGCGCGCTCCACACGGCGCCGTGGGCCCTCCCGGGGCTCGGGATCGTGCGGGCCGCGGGCGGGACGGCCGCCGCAGCGCTCCTGGTGGCGGCGGCCGCCGCCGGGGCGGTGGCCGTCCTCCGGGGATGGCGGGCCCGCCTCGCCTGGTGGCTCTGCACCGGGGTCACGGCGGCGTGGCTGCTGCTGGCGCACAACAGGACCTACCCGCGGTACACCGTTCCGCTGTTCGCGCTGCTGACCGTACCCGCGGTGGCGGCGGTCGTCCGGCTGGCCGGACGCCGGGCCGGGACCGCGGCCGCCGCCCTCGCCGTCGCTGCCGCGGCGGCCGCGGCGTGGCCGGCGGTCCGGGACCAGGCGGTGGAGCCGTTCCCTCCGCTCGAGGCCCTCGCGGCCGTCGGCGGCGGGCCGACAACGGCGGTGGTCGGGCCGGGGCTCAGCCCGTTCGGCGACCTGGCGAACCTGGCCCGGTGGGGGCCGGGCCGGACGGTGATGCGGGACCTGGTCCGCTCGGGTGTGGTGGCGGAGAGCTCCCTGCCGCCCGGCCTCGCCGCGGTCTGGGCGGCGCCTGCGCCGTGCCGCTGGATCAGGCCCCCGCTGGGTGCGGCCCGGGAGTTCCGGTGCCGGTCGGGGGCGGTTGCGCGGCTGGCCCAGGGGCGGTACCTGACGGCGTGGAGCGGGTCCGGGGGCGCCGTGCTTCTCGAACCCGCGAAGGCGGCATGCACGGAGGCCGGGACGCCGCCGCTGCTGCGGGCCGAGCTGCTCCTGCCGGCGGTCGCTCCGGGAGGGCGGGTCGGGCTCGTCGTCGATGCGGGCCGGGCCGGGGTGCTCACGGCGCGTGGAGGAGGGAGGGTTCTCGGGCGCTGGCCGTACGGCGCGGGAACGGCTCACGGCGTGTTTCGCCCCTGGCACGTTCCGGGCATCCGGAAGCATCCGTGGCGGCTCGGGCTCGAGTTCGATTCGCCGGTGCGGATCCGGCGGGTCTGGATCGAGGATCCGGCGGCCGGCGCGGGGGACCTGGAGATCCCGCCCGGTGCGCTCGTGGACGGGCTCGACGGGCTCGTCTGGTCCCAGGGCCTGTACGGGGAGGAGGCGTTTTCCGGCGGCCGGGGGCGGTGGACCGGGAGGGAGGCCGTGCTCTTCCTGCCCCTCGCCGAGGGGCAGGTCCGGCTCCGGCTGCTCGCGCCGAGGCCGGAGCCGGCCAGGGTCACCCTCGAGGTGCCGCCGGGAACGGAACGGCCGGTGACCATCGGCGCCTCGTGGCAGGAGGTTGCCCTGCCCGTCGCCGCAGGCCACCGGCGTGTGGTGGTCGTCCGGGTGGACAACCCGTTCGTCCCGGCAGCGAAAGACCCCCGCTCCACCGATACGAGGGAGCTGGGGGTCGTGGTCGGAACGGTCCGGGTCGTTACTTCACGTCGACCTTGATGGTCCGTGGACGGCTCTCCTCACGCTTGGGGAGCGTCAGTTCGAGAACGCCGTTGGCGAACCGCGCCTTGATCTTGGCCGGGTCGACGGTCCGGGGCAGCTGGAACGCCCGCTCGAACTGGCCGTAGACGCGCTCGACACGGTGGTAAGTCTCCCCTTCCGAGGCGTCCTCGAACGTCCGCTCGCCGCGGATGACGAGCACGCCGTTGTCCACCGTCACGTCCACGTCGTCCGCCGTCAGGCCCGGAAGATCGGTCCGGATGACGATGGCGTCCTCGTTCTCGAGGATGTCCACCGCCGGAACCCACGCGCCGCGCAGCGACTCCCGCTCGGAACGCTGGCCCAGCAGGTCCCCCGTCACCCGGTTCATCTCCTCGGTCAGCCGTGCGAACTCCCGGAACGGGTCCCACGTCGTGATCCTGGTCATGGTGCTCACCTCCTTCGTATCGTTTCGCTCTCTCACCACCCCCAATGTAGGATTTGACCGCCATCTTGTCAAGTCAGGCTGATAATACGTTGTCAAACTTGAGTCGACTCACGATAGATCGAGACCGGGCGGCCGGGGGGAGCGCCGCTCGGTCCGGCCGTCGGCCGAACACGAGGGGGAAGCAAGGAGGGATGACCAGCCCCCGCCTGCCGGCCCGCGTCGTCGTGGGGCCTGCGGGGGCGGTCACCGTGACGGCGGTCCGCCTGCGGGGCTGACGTCAGTAGTCCGACGTCATGATGAAGACCGGTGCGCCGTCGAACCGTTCGTACCGGGGCCGGAGCCGGTCGGGCCGGTAGAACTTCTTGACGTCCACGACCTTCTTCCGGCTCGTCACCACCTCGATCGGAACGTCGTCGTACCGTCCGTTCCGGATCGAGACGAGCCGCCCCGAGGCACCGTCGAGCACGAGATCCATGGCCAGGTTCCCGAACGCCATGGGAACGATGGAGTCCATGGCATCGGGTTCGCCGCACCGGACGAGGTAGCCCAGCCGCTGGCTGATGACGTTGACCCGCCGGCCCGAGTTGTACCGGGGCGAGATCTCCTTGAGCGTCCGCGCCACCAGGTCGCCCACGCCGCCGAGCTTCCTGTGGCCGAACATGTCGGTCTCCTGGCTCTCGAAGACCATCTCCTCCATCCCCTCGAACCGGGCACCCTCCGAGACGAGGACGACGCTGTAGCGGGACGGGTTCCGGCGGCGGTCCTCGGACAGCAGCTCGCACAGCAGACCGATGTCGAAGGTGTGCTCCGGAATGACGCACCGGTGGGAGGCGCCGGCCATGGCGGGGAGCAGCGCGGTGAACCCGGCGTACCGGCCGAACACCTCGATGACCAGGAACCGCTCGTGGCTGCCGGCGCTGGTCCGCAAGGCGTGGGTCATCTCGATTGTCCGGGTGACGCAGGTGGAGAAGCCGATGCAGTAGTCGGTGCCCGGCACGTCGTTGTCCATCGTCTTCGGGATGGCGATCACGCGGACGCCCTCCTCGTGGAGGCGGACGCCGTAGGAGAGGGTGTCGTCGCCGCCGATGGGGATCAGCGTGTCCACGCCGAGCCACTGGAGGTTCTCGAGCACCTCCGGCGTCACGTCGTTGAGCTCCTCGCCGTACCGGTCGCGAAGGCTCTCCGGAAGGTTTTCCCGGGGGACGTGGCTCGGACGGGTCCGCGAGGTGTGGAGGAACGTGCCACCCGTGCGGGCGACCTTGTTGACCAGCTCCTCCGTCAGCTCGATCACATGCCGCTCACGGTCCTCGAGGTCGTCCCGGTCGAGCTCCACGAGACCGGCCCAGCCGCGCCGGATCCCCAGAACGCGGTACCCCTCGCGAAGCGCCCGGATCGTGATGGCCCGGATCGCCGGGTTGAGCCCGGGCACGTCGCCACCCCCGGTCAGGATTCCGATGGTCGGCCGTCTCGTCTCGTTCATCCGTGCACCCCCCTGCGCGTCCCAACGCGCCCGATCCACCGGGTATTCTCGGTCGGCAGGCGCGTCACGGCAACCGTTCGGCCCCGTTCCCGGCGCTCCCCCTGGGCTCCCGCCGCTCCCCGGCTGGAAGGGTCCCGGAGCGATTCCTGGTAAGATCCAGGGAAGGAGGTCGATCGGGTGCGATTCCGCGATCTCGTCTGGCGGAACCGGTCCTACCGGCGGTTCCACGAGGACGTCCCCGTCGAGCGGGAGACGCTGCGGGAGCTCGTGGACCTGGCCCGTCTCTGTCCCTCGGCAGGGAACCTCCAGCCGCTCAAGTACCTCCTGTCGTGGACCCCGGACCGGAACGCGCTGATCTTCGAGCACGTCAACTGGGCGGGGTACATCCACGACTGGGACGGCCCGCCGGAGGGTGAGCGTCCTTCGGCGTACATCCTGATCCTCGGCGACACGGAGATCACCTCGAACTTCGGGATCGACCACGGGATCGCGGCGCAGACCATCATGCTCGGCGCGGTGGAGCGGGGTCTCGGAGGGTGCATGATCTCCCGGTTCGACGCCGAGGCTCTCCACGCCGCACTCCGGATCCCCGAGCGGTACGCCATCCTGCTCGTGCTCACCCTGGGCCGGCCGAAGGAGGTCGTGGTGCTCGAGACGATCCGATCCGACCGGGACATCGTCTACTGGCGTGACACCGGCGGCCGGCACCACGTCCCCAAGCGCCCTCTGGACTCGATCATCGTCACCCCCTGAACCCCTGGCCGAAGAAGAGAATGGGATGAAAAGGCCGCGACATCCTCCCGGCGCAGCGCCGTGTGGTCTGTGAACGGTGCGAGCTCGATGATCAGGATCCTGGGAAGGATGGAGTAGAATCGGGGATGCAATATCGGAGGGAGTGGTGCGGCGAGGGCCGGGATAGAAAAAGATAATGAGACCTGTTCCTGTTTGTGATAGGATCTGGTTCAGAGGAGGTTCCTGGGTGGGGGGAACGTGGTTCCGGGGAGCGGGGGGCACGGCGGTCTGGCTGTTGTATGCCAGGAGGGCGGTTTTGCAGCCCGTGCGGGCCGTCGGCCTTAGTTCAGTGGACCGGGTTTCATGCGCGTTCCTTCTCCAGCGAATCCGTCCGTCGTTCTTTTTCCCCACGGCGATCGGCGCCCGTGGGGATTTTCTTGGAAAGGGAGGTGTCTGATGGATGCGTTGCTACTCGCACGGCTCCAGTTCGCCATCGTCACCGTCTACCACTTCTTCTTCGTGCCGCTGACGCTCGGCCTGTCGGTGCTCATCGCGCTGATGGAGACCAAGTACGTGCGGACCGGGGACGAGAAGTACAAGGCGATGACGAAGTTCTGGGGCAAGCTCTTTCTCATCAACTTCGCCATGGGCGTCGCGACCGGGATCGTCCAGGAGTTCCAGTTCGGCATGAACTGGTCCCAGTACTCCCGGTTCATGGGCGACATCTTCGGTGCGCCGCTGGCGATCGAGGCGCTCCTGGCGTTCTACCTGGAGTCCACGTTCCTCGGCGTCTGGATCTTCGGCTGGGACAAGCTGTCCCCCAAGGCCCACGCCGCCGTGATGTGGGCCGTGGCCATCGGGTCGAACCTCTCGGCCGTCTGGATCCTGATCGCCAACTCGTTCATGCAGCAGCCGGTTGGATACGTGCTCCGGAACGGCCGTGCGGAGATGAAGAGCTTCCTCGAGCTGGCCACGAACCCGCACGTCCTGCTCCAGTGGCCCCACGTGTTCACCTCCGCCGTGGCCACGGCCGGGTTCTTCGTCGCGGGGATCTCGGCCTGGCACCTGGCCCGGAAGAGCAGGAGCGCCGAGCTGTTCCGCACCTCGTTCCGGTGGGGCGTCGTGTACGGCCTGATCGGGATCGTCGCGGTGATGGCCGTCGGCCATGCCCAGGCGCAGCACATGGTGAAGGTCCAGCCGATGAAGATGGCGGCGGCCGAGGCGCTGTGGGATTCCGCCGATCCGGCGCCCCTGTCGTTGTTCACCATCAACGACACGGCCAACCACAAGGAGAAGTTCGCGATCAAGATCCCCGGCCTCCTGAGCTTCCTGGCTTACAACTCGTTCTCCGGCGAGGTCAAGGGGATCAACGACATCCAGCGGGAGTACGAGGCGGCCTACGGTCCCGGCGACTACATCCCGCCGGTGACGCTCTCCTACTGGACGTTCCGGATCATGGTCGGCGCTGGAACCTTGATGTTCCTGCTGGCGCTCTGGTCGCTGTTCGCATCCGGGGGTGGCAAGACGCCCTCCTCGCCGCTGCTGCTCAAGGCGATGACGTGGGCGATCGCCCTGCCGTTCATCGCCAACTCCACGGGGTGGATCTTTACGGAGATCGCCCGGCAGCCGTGGATCGTCTTCGGTCTACAGAAGGTCGCGGACGGCGTGTCCAACACGGTCCCGGCGGGCAACGTTGCGTTCTCGCTCGTGGCGTTCACCCTGCTGTACGCCGTGCTGATGGTGTTCGACGTCAAGCTGCTGACCCGTTACGGGAAGCAGGATCCCGCCGAGACGGCCCCGGGCGGCACCGCGCCCGAGGCGGCGTGAGGAAGGAGGCGGACGATGGATCTCAACACGCTCTGGTTCGTCCTCATCACGGTGCTGTTCACCGGTTTCTTCTTCCTCGAGGGGTTCGACTACGGGGTGGGGATGCTCCTGCCGTTCCTCGGGAAGAACGACGCCGAGCGGCGCGTGATCATCAACACCATCGGGCCCGTCTGGGACGGGAACGAGGTCTGGATGCTGACCGCGGGGGGCGCGATCTTCGCGGCGTTCCCGCACGTCTATGCCACGCTGTTCTCGGGGTTCTACCTCGCGCTCGTGCTCATGCTCCTCGCCCTGATCCTGCGGGGCGTGTCCTTCGAGTTCCGTTCCAAGGACGAGAGCCCCTCGTGGCGCAACCGGTGGGACTGGTCGATCTTCTTCGGATCGGCGGTTCCGGCCCTGCTCTGGGGCGTCGCCTCGGCGAACCTGCTCCACGGCGTGCCGATCGACGCGGACAAGGACTACGTCGGCACGTTCTTCACGCTGCTCAACCCGTACGGGCTGATCGGCGGCGTCCTGTTCGTCGTGCTGTTCCTGCTCCACGGCGCGGTGTTCCTCTCGCTGAAGACCGACGGTGACATCCGCGTCAGGGCTCGCGGGGTGGCGATGAAGGTCTGGGGGATCGCCCTGGTGGTCTACCTGGTCTTCGTCGGGGCCACGCTGACCATGACCGACTTCTACGCCAACCGCGGGATCGTCGGCGTGGTGCTGGCGGTGATCGCACTGGCCGCCCTCGTCATGGTCCGTCCGTTCTTGGCGAAGGCGTCGGAGGGCAAGGCGTTCGTCGCCATGGCGGCGAATATCGTCTTCACCGTGGTCACGCTGTTCGCCGGGCTGTTCCCGAGGCTCATGGTCTCCAGCCTCGACCCGGGGTGGAGCCTGACGATCTACAACGCCTCGTCGAGCCAGTACACCCTCAAGGTGATGACCATCGTGGCGCTGCTGCTCGTGCCGATCGTCCTCGTCTACCAGGGGTGGACCTACTGGACGTTCCGCCAGCGTCTGACGGTGGAGTCCGAGCTCGAGTACTGAGAGGCATTTTTCGAGATGCCGACACGGCGGCCGGGGGAGACCCCGGCCGCCCCTTTGCGTTCGCAGAAAAAGGGACACTCATTTTCTTGGGCCGTGACCAACGATAAAGAGACACACTCTCTCTCGCTCCTCGACGATCCCTCCCCCACCGGCGGAAGGCTCCCTCCCGTTGCCCTTTGGCGGGGAGGATCGAGGGCCTGATCAACGGTGAGCGCTTCCAGACGGCCGTCTTCCCCGACGTGTCGCGGTGGGATTCCCGGGCTCGATGGCCGAGGCGTCCGGTATCCTCGTCGGGTGACGATCGACCGGTTCCCGATCGGTGGAGCGTGGCCCGGTGCGGGTTGACCGGAGGCTGCTCCGGACGGCCATGCAGTGGCGCGGTACGCTGGGGCTCTCCGTGGGCCTCGGGCTCGGGGCCGCGGCCGCCACGGTGGCCCAGGCGGCGGCGCTCGCCCGCCTGGTGGCGGGCGTGCTCGTCGGTGGGGCCGGGCCGGAGGCGGCGGGTGGTCCCCTTGCGGCGTTCCTGGCCGCGACGGTGGTCCGGTCGGGCCTGCGGTGGGGGTCGGGAGCGGCGTCCGCCCGGGTCTCGGCGGCGGTCCGGCTTGCGCTCCGGAAACGGCTCGCGCGCCACATCGCCGCGCTGGGTCCCGTGGCCATCGGCCGGGAACGGACGGGGGAGCTCGCCGGGACGCTGGATGCTGGGATCGAGCGGCTCGACGCTTTCGTCGCCGACTACCTGCCCCAGCTCGCGCTGGCCGCCGGGATACCGCTGGGGATGATCGTGCTGGTGGCGTTCCGGGACCCCCTCTCCGCCGTGGTCCTTCTCGTCACGGTTCCGGTGATCCCGGTGTTCATGGTGCTGATCGGCAGCCTGGCTGCGGCGCGCAGCCGACGTCAGTGGACGGCGCTCGCACGGATGGGAGGGGCGTTCCTCGACGCCGTCCAGGGGCTGCCGACGCTGAAGGTGCTCGGGCGCGTGCGGGAGGAGGCCGCCCGGCTGGCGGCGGTCTCGGACCGGTTCCGGGAGACGACGATGGGGGTCCTCCGGATCGCCTTTCTCTCGGCACTGGTGCTGGAGCTCGTGGCCACCATCAGCACGGCGGTTGTGGCCGTCCAGGTCGGCCTCCGGCTGCTGTACGGACGGATCGCGTTCGAACCCGCGTTCCTCGTCCTGCTCCTGGCGCCGGAGGTGTACTCCCCCTTGCGAAAGCTGGGGGCGGCGTTCCACGCGGGGACCGAGGGCACGGCCGCCGCCGAGCGCGTCTTCGCCATCCTGGAGATGGCGCCCCCGGCGGTGGCCGTCCCGCCGTTCGTGCCCGTTCCCGCCTCGCCGGGGATCCGGTTCGAGAATGTGCGGTTCCGGTACCCGTCGCGCGGTCAGGATGTTGAACGGCCGGCGCTCGATGGCCTCGACCTCGGGATCGAGGCGGGGTCCGTGCTCGCCCTGGTCGGTCCGACGGGGGCGGGAAAGTCCACCGTCGCGGCGCTCCTGCTCCGGTTCGCCGTTCCGGAGGCGGGCCGGATCACCGTTGACGGCGTGCCGCTCGAGCGGATCGACCCCGAGGCGTGGCGGCGGACCGTCGCGTGGGTGCCGCAGCGGCCGCACCTCGTGCCGGGGACGGTGGCCGACAACATCCGCCTCTCCATCCCCGAGGCCCCG